>JAFGQW010000143.1 GCA_016935485.1 Planctomycetota bacterium
GCAGTGCCCGCCCTACGGCTTGAGCCAGAAGTAGTCGAGGATGAGCTCGCCGGGCGGAGCGCCGAGGGCCTCGAACGTGAGGGTGTGCGCACGCGCGTCGAGGTCGATCTTCCTCATGACGAAGTTCACGAGCCGCCTCTGGAAGGGCGTCGAGAGGTCGAGGATGTGCGGGTCGCCATCCTGCTTCTCGAGCGGCCGGCCGTCGACGAAGGCCTTGAAGCGACCGCCCTCCGGGGAGCAGCCGCAGGTCAGCACGACGAGGTAGTTCCCCTTGCTTGCGACGTTGAAATCGAGGTGTAGCTTCGTGCCGGTGGCCGGCGGCGTCCAGCGGACCGCCCTCCCGCCCGCGTAGGCGTTCGATTCGAGGATCTCGAACGGCTTGTCCCCGCGCACCCAGAGCGACTCCGCCTCGTGGAAGACCGCCCCGTGGCTCCCCAGCCGTCCGATGGGGCTCCACGCCGGAATCGGCGGGACGCTCAGGTCGCCGCGCGCGAGCGGTGGATGGTCGTCGCGCAGCCCCGGCCGCCCGTAGTGGTAGCCGATCCGCGCGTAGGAAAGCCCGGGTGTCGGCGTGTGGTGGAAGAGCTCGATCGAGAACTCGAGGCTCGAGGTGAACGGCAGGTCGTCCAGGATGTGCCAGCGGATGTTGGTCACGTAGCCGTGGTGGTCGGGTCCGGAGACGAGCGGCTGCACGGCGTAGGGATACTCGAAGAGGTGGGCGCGGCTCCAGGAGTAGTTGAAGTAGTCCTCGCTCCCGGTGCCGAAGGTCGAGGGCCGCGCCTCGCCGTCCACGAACACCTTCTCGTCGCCCTCGCCCCACCAGTTGCCCCAGGACATCGGACACGGGCACGGGTTCATCAGCGAGAGCGCCGTGCCGACGTAGCGGCCCGCGCCGCGCGCGATCAGGAACGGCATGTCCCGGCGCTCGTCGACCTCGTTGCTCGCGAAGAGCCCGTGGTCGACGCGCCAGCGCGCGCGAAAGTGCATGGAGCGAGCCTCGTCCCAGGCGTAGCGGCCCGACAGGATCGTGTAGCGCCCGGCGAGCCCGACCGACCCGGTGTTCAGGAACTCGTAGCGGCACGTCTTCCGGAACGGCATCACGAAGCGCGCGAGCAGGGTGCCGTCGGCGCGCACCTCCATGGGGAGGCTCCGGTAGGGATTCAGGCCCGGCGCCGCGCCGAAGAAGTCGCCGAGCGGCGCCTCGATCTGCGGCACGGAGGCGCCATCGAACCAGATCCGCAGCAGCACGGCGCGAAGAGCGGTCGCGAGCTCCTCGCCGACGCCCGCCACGCGCACCTTGAGGCACCGGACGGCGCCAGGCCCCTGGTCCGCCGCCCGCTCCAGCGTGGCGCCGGTCTTCTCGCCGGGCTTCAGGGCGAGCTCCGCGGACGTGAGCTGCACGCCCTCCGCGAGCTCCACGTCGCACGGATCGCCCGGCTCGAGCAGCTGCCGGGCCGTCGCCTCGATCACGCTCTTCAGCGCGGCGATGTCCTCGACACGGAACGAACGCACCCGCGCGCCTGCGTCGTAGTGCCGCACCCCGATCTGGTAGAAGTGCAGCGCCGCGAGCGCCCCGGTCCACTCGATCCGGAGCCGCCGCGCGAACGGCAGCGGAAAGTAGTCGGCATCCTCCTGCTGGAAGGCGCGTCCAGTCTCGAGCTTCACGTCCGCCTGGCGGGCAAACGCCTCGAGCCGGTGCCGGAGGAACGCCTCGGCCGGGCCGTCGTAGACCGGCGTCTCGCTCCCGTCGAGAACGACTTTCAGCGTGCCCTCCATGCCGGCCGTCCAGCCGCGCACGATCGCCCCCGGCCCCTCCACGTCGCACACGAGGTAGCGGCCGCTTCCGCCCTCGCGCGGCACCTCGAGCACCGCCTCGAATCCCGGCACCGGCTCCTTGCCGAACCCGTCCGCGTTCGCGAACCAGTCGGGCCGGTCCGGCGCCTCGGAGCGCCGGTCGTAGCTCGAGAACTGCACCGTCTTGTAGGCCGGCTCCGGCACGCGCGTGAGCCGCTCGAGGTCCACCATCTCCCGGAGCAGCGTCTCCAGCGTGATCTCCTGCGCGGCGGCCGTCCTCAGGCCGAGAGCCGCGGCAGTCAGCGCCAGAACCAGTCCCATCGCTGCGCGTCGCATGTGCTCATCCCCCTGTTGCCGGCGATCCGCGCGGATCGCGCTCGATTCCACTCCCGGCGCGGCCGCCGCCGGTCGCGCCCGCCGTTCAGTCCACGTCGTCCGGCGCCACGGCCACCTGTCGGATCTCGCCCTCCACCACCTTCACCTCCGCGTACTGGCGCTGCCCCTTCACGAGGAAGCTCCGGATCCCAACCGCCTGCAGGTGCTGGATCGCCTGCGGCGTGGCGTAGAGCTCGCGGAAGAACACGCGCTTCAAGTTCGGCAGGTTGCTCAGGATCTTGGCGCACGCGACGCACGGGCTCACCGAGCAGTAGAGCGCGCGTGCCTCCTTGATGCTGCGGGCCTGCGCGATCGCGTTCACCTCCGCGTGGATCGCAATGCAGGCGTCGAGCTCGGTGCCCGGCGCGGCATGGGCCCCCGCGCACGGCGTCTCGGTGCAGTTCGGCTGGCCGCGCGCCGGGCCGTTGTAGCCGGTGGACAGGATGTAGCCCACCTCGTCGACGATCACCGCCCCCACCGCGCGCCGCGCGCAGCTGCTTCGCGTCGCCACCACCTCGGCGATCCGGAGGAACCACTCGTGCTTGTCGTTGACGCGGTCGGCCGCCGTTCGGAGCTTTCGGGTCATGGGCGGGATTATAAGCGGAAGCGGGGCGGACCGGGAGCGCGATCTGCGCAGAGGCGCGCGCGCAGGGGCGGGGCGGTCACGGCGCCTCGTGGATGATCCGCGCGAGCAGGCGGGCCGCCTCGCCGAGCCGCGGGCCCGAGCGGGTGACGACCGCCTCGCTGACGGGCACGATCCGGCCGCGCCGGCCGGCGGTCGTGGTCCGCAGGCCCTCGATGAACGTGCGCGCGCCGGGCACGGCCGCCGCGCCGTTGGTCCCCGAGCCGTCGAGGATCAGCTCGGGGTCCTTGCGGAGCGCGGCCTCGAGCGAGTAGACGGGGAACGGACCTGCCGCGTCGGCGGCGACGTTGTCTGCTCCGACGGCAAGCAACAGCTCGTGCACGAAGTTGCGCGGCCCGACGACGTGGCCGGATTTGCCATCGACGCAGAAGAGCACGCGGGGGCGCGGCGCGCCGGCGGCGAGCCGGCTCGCTTCCGCAATCTCCCCACGCACGCGATCCGCCAGCGCGCGGCCGCGGCCGGGAACTCCCGCGGCGCGCGCGATCGTCTCGTAGGCGGCAAACACTTCGTCGAGCGACTCGGCCTGCACGCTGAGTGCGCGAAGGTCGAGGCGGCGGATGCGATCCGCGAGATCGCGGTCGTAGACCACGACCAGGTCGGGGCGAAGGCGGAGGATCGCCTCGAGGCTCCCGCCGAACCCCTCGCCCACGACTGGCAGGCGCGTCACCTCGGGCGGGTGGTCGCAGTGGCGGCTCCGGCCGACCAGGCGGTCGCCGAGCCCGAGCGCGCAGAGCACCTCGGTCCACGATGGGAAGAGCGAGAGGATGCGCTGCGGCGGGCCGTCCGCCGCCGAGGGAGCCGCGGCCGGGCGGCAGCCGGTGACCGCGGCGGCGAGGAGCACGAGCCCGATCAGGAGCCACCGCGCCACGCGGGCGCGGCCCGGACGGGCCAGGCCTACGCCCTTACTCGATGCCGCGGCGGCGCTCATTGGATTACAAGAGTGAGCGGGTTGCTCGTCCGGAACCGGAATCCGCGCTCCTGCGAGAGCGCCTGCAGGTGCAGCGTGAGCCCCCTGAGCGTCCAGACGTCGGGGACCGAGATCGGCGGCACGCTGGCCCGGCCGTGCACGTCGTGCGGGCCGGCCCAGAGCGGCACGATGGGCGGAGTGAGGTGCACGGTCTGGCCGAGGATCGAAACCGGTCCGGCGCCGTCGATGGACAGGCCGACCGCGGAGCTGGCGAAGCTCGTGGTGCCGCGGAGGCCGAGCCGGAAGCAGCCGCCGCGCGCCGGGGTGAGCGAGTCGGCGGTGAGCTGGAAGGCCGGCTCGGGAAGCCCGGTCAGGATGTGGACGCCCGGCTGGCCCCACTGCACGGTGACGCAGGCCTCGCGCGCGTCGGGCGTGAAGATGGCGTCGTTCGGCTGCTGCCCCATGTGGAGCGCGATGGTCGTGAGCAGCCGCGGCGGCGAGGTCTCGAGCAGCGCGACGTGGTTCTCGAAGTTGCCGAGCGAGGTGGCGAGCACGAGACCCTCGCCGCTCGACCCGAGGCCGTGGATCTCGCCGCTCGGGAAGACCGAGGCGAGCGAGAGGAAGCCGATCGGCGTGGCAGTGCGCGCGTCGAAGCGGTAGATCCCGGCCCCGGGCCCGCGCACCGAGAACCAGACTTCCGCGCCGTCGGCCACCACGGCCACGTCCTCCGAGGAGGGCCAGCCCTCCACGGCGGCCACGAGCTCGACCGTTTGCTGCGAGCTCGGCTGGTCGGGGTCCACGAAGACCGCGGCCACGCGGGTCTGGGTCGTGTTCGGGACGGGAATGGCCGTGCCGAACACGAGGCGGCCGTCGGCGAGGAACGCGGCGCGGCCGTGGAAGCTCGGGATCTCGAGCGCGCGCACGACCTGGAGCGATGCGACGTCGATCAGGTAGACCCGCGGGTCGGTGAGGCTCTTCGTGGTGACGGCGAGGCGCTTTCCGGCCACGTCCACGGCGAGGCCGTAGGGATAGTCCCAGGCACCGAGGGCGATGGTTTTCAGCAGCGCGCCGTTCGAGTCGAGCACGCTGACCGTGCCGTCGGAGGAGTTGCTGACGAAGATCTTCGCGGCGGTCGGCGGCGTGGTCGGCGTGGCGGGCAGCACCTCGTAGGCGATCTCCTCGGGGAAGCGGCCCACGGTGTAGCGGGCGAGCACGCTGCGGCTGACCCGGTCGATGAGGGCGACCTGGTTGTTGTTGGTCGCAAGCGTCCCGGCGATCGCCACGTGGTAGAAGGCGCCGTCGGGTGTGACGTTCAGCCCGAACGCGAAGTCGGGCGCGCCCACGTGGTCCTCCAGCGACACCCAGTAGGCCCCCGGCTGGGCGGGGACGGCCGGCGCGCAGGCCAGCAGCACGACGGGTAGGCAAAGGCGGGGCAGGAACGGACGCATGGCGACCCTCCAGAGCTGAGGGTCCGGGGTGAATGCGCCTGGCGCTCACCGCGGACTCGTACCACGAAGTCGGCGACGGTGTCCTGCGGCCCGGCAACCGACCGGGCCGCCCTGCACCCCGGCCGGATATTCTGACTTCGAGGGCTCGAACCTACTTGCCGCCCTTCCCGAGCCGGCGGGTGCCGGGCTCAGTGGCCTGCGGCGTTCGTACCCTCTCACAGCGGCGGGTCCGTGATGGATTCTCACCATCTTCCCCGCACCGAGGTGACGGCGCAACGGTAGCAGCGCCGGCGCGCCGGCGCAAGTGCCCCTGGGGCGTTTTTTTCAGATAGACCGGCCTATCTGGAAAAAATGCCCCTGGGGCGTTTTTCAGTTACGGCTCGAAGGTGATGGGGAGGCGGTTGCCGAGCGCGGCGGCGCCGGACGGGGCCTGCGTGTCCAGCAGCGCGAACGCCGTGTAGAGCGTGATGCCCACGAGGCCCGGCTCGTTCGGAATCGCGATGCACGCCACCGCCTCGCCCCGGCTGTCCAGGAGGCCCGCGTAATCCCTGAAGACCGCGGGTGCGGCCAGCGAGAAGAAGAACAGCGCGTCGACGTTGAGCGGGAACCGCCGGCTGTCAATCGGGATACCGCGCTCGCCGCCGAACGCGGCCGCACCGAGGCGGTAGGTGCCGGGGAAGGCGGGCGCCCGGAGCTGGATGCGAGGGGTGGTGTTCACGCGCGGCGGGTCGAGCCAGTAGGAGAACCCGCCGTGGACGACGAACGCCCCGCCCGCGTGCACGCGGCCGGCGGGACTCAGACGCGGCGCCCCCAGGATCACGTCGGTTACCCCGTCGGCGTTGAAGTCGCCGAGCGCGAGTGCGCCGTTGTACTCGTCGGTGAGCGCCACGGCGCCGTTGCCGACGTACGCATCGGAGGTGGGACCGTAGATCTCGGCGTGCGGCACGGCCACCGCCAGATCGAACGTCGAGGGTGCCGAGAACGGCCCACGGAACACGTAGACCGCCCCGCAGTCGGTTCGGCCATTGAAGTCCGCGCGCGACGCCGACGCGAGCAGATCGGACCGGCCGTCGTGATCGAAGTCGCCAATGGCCACGGCGAAGCCGAGCTGGTCGTCGGCCGCCCGGCCGAAGACCGCGACATCCGGCGTCGCCGTCGCGAGATCGATGACGTGGTTCGGGGGAAAGTCCTTCCGGCCGAAGAAGACGAACGCCTTGCCGCCCTCGGCGCGCGTCGGGTTCCACGGATCCGCCCGGTGGGCACCGGACAGCATGTCGTCGACGCCGTCCCCGTCGAGATCGCCGCAGCGAATCGTCCAGGACATGCGATCGTACAATGACCGCCCCTTCACCAGCAGATCGGGCTGCGGCCCGGTCGGGCTGGCGAGATCGATCCGGTAAGGAAGCGGCCAGCTCTTCCGACCCCAGATGGCGTAGATCTCGCCCGCGTTGGCGCGACCGTCGGGCCGTGCCATGGGGCTTCCCACCAGCATGTCGTCGATGCCGTCGCCGTTGGGATCGCCACTGGCAACGCTGAGTCCCAGCCGGTCGGCGTAATCGCGCCCGATGATCGCCACGTCCGGCGGCGTGATCCCGGTGTCGATCAGGTGCCGGGCTGGGAAACTCTTGCTCATGAAGATCGCATAGGCCTCTCCGACCCGCGAGCGCGTGCCGCCGAAGTCCACCTCCGACGCACCCACCAGCAGATCGGCCGCGCCGTCCGCGTTGACGTCGCCCGCCGCCACGGCGATGCCGAAGCGCCCGTTGTACTTCGCGCCCAGCACCGCCACGTCGGCCGCCGCGGTGTTGAGCGACGTCGGCCAGGCGTTCGTGCCGTAGAAGACGTAGACCGCACCCGCGTCGACAATGCCCGGCCGCTGCAGGAAGGGCTGCCCCACGATCAGGTCCGCCATACCGTCGCCGTTCACGTCGCCCGTCGTGAGCGCGCGTCCGAACTGCGCGCCGCTCGCCAGCCCGCCGAGCGTGACGTTGGCCGCACGGCTCAGGAGATCGACGGTCTCGCGCCCGCGGCTGGCCTTGCCGAAAAAGACGTAGACCTCGCCCGCGCGACTCAGACCACCCACGATCTGGTCGGGATTGCCGACGATCAGATCCGTGATGCCGTCACCGTTCACGTCGCCGGCCGCCACGGCGCAACCCAGCCCGTAGTCGGCGCTCGCCGCCTGCTTCCCCCAGACCTGGAAGTCGGCGCTCACCGTGGCCAGGTCCACGGTGCGGGCGGTCTGCGCCGCCGCCACGACCGCAAGCACGAGCGCCACACAAAGCGCCGCTCCGTACGCACGCCACATCGGACCGAGTCCCTTCGATGCACCGGAAAACGACACGGGAAAATGCACCCCCCTGGCGCGCGAACCGCCCGGAGGTCTCCTCTAACTTGCTATCATGATAGGAGTTAAGCGCGATATCCGCAAAGGTATTCTCCCGACCGCGCACTCCGTCTCTCGCGAGGCGACGTCCGCCCGTCGCATCCCGAGACGCTGCGGCAAGACCGGGCGCCGGCTCACCCGAAGGCAAACGCGGCCCGCGCCCGGATGTTGCAGGAACCCGCGGCTCTCCTACTCGACGATGAGCGCCCAGGGATTGGAGACGTCCAGGCCCGTGGCCATGAGCGGATTGAACGCCACCGCCGCGAAGCAGACGCGCGTCCCCCTGGGGAGCCCCGCCGGCAGCCGAACGGTGGGCGGCGTGGCCGCGGGCGGCGCGCCGGTGTGGTCCAGCAGGCCGCGGAAGTTCTCGAGCACGCCGGGCACGTTGCCGCTCGAGACGAGCAGGTAGAACAGCGCGTCGGGTGCCAGGCTGATCACGCGGCGGGTGTTGTCGGGCAACTGGAGGCCGGGCCGGAACCCGCGCAGGCTGGCCAGCACCGCGTAGTCGCGCCCCGGCGAGGC
>JAFGQW010000144.1 GCA_016935485.1 Planctomycetota bacterium
ATCCACCTCCCGGCGCCCCGTCTCCTCGTGCAGAATCAGCTTGTACCTGGGTATGCCTGCCATTGCTGCACTGCCCACCCTGTTCGAGGCCAAAGTCCCGCTCGACCGGTACGAACCGCCGGCCGGCGGGCCGTCCCGAGCGACCCGACGGACCGATCCCGGCCGTCAACCGACGCGCTCACCCGAACCACTCAAGCGAACGACTCAGAGAAACAATGTAGTCAATAAGCGGCATCTCGACACGAGGTTCGGCCGCGGCGCGCGACGCCGCAGGCGACTGCGCGATCTGTCGCGCACCCTGGAGATCACCGGGTCGACTTCCCGGTACGGTGGGCACCGCGCGCCCGAGAATGTCGTCGACTTCAGCCGTGCAGCAACCATCGTGCCTTTACTACAGATCTCGATGATCACGACAAAACCATACCCATGAATAGCTTACGTAGTCACATTCGATCCGGCTCGAAGCTCGAGGGCAGAATCGAAAACAAAGTTTCCGCTCAAGGCGAAAACTATGTTTCCGGTCTGTTCTCGCCGGTACGCGCCTTCCCTGCCTCGCGGAGCCCCAGCCTCGCCATTTTTTTTCTGAGCCCCACCCGGCTCAGCCCGAGCGCCTCGGCCGCCCGCGACTTGTTGCCGCCATGGAGCTGGAGGGCCTGCTGGATGAGCCGCCGCTCGATCCGGTCCACCAGCTCCCGAAGCCGGGGCAAGCCCTCGCCATCCTCCGGGAAGCGCTCCCGCCCCTCGAGCACCGCCCGGCTGAGCACGTCCCGCGTGATCATCGTCTCCGCGAGATGCCAGGCGCGCCGGAGCTCGTTCTCCAGCTCGCGCACGTTCCCCGGCCAGTCGTGGGCCATCAGCGTCCGGAGCGCCCCCGCGTCGACCTGCCGGGCCGCCCCTCCCCCTTCCGTCGCGGCCAGCCGCGCCAGGAAGTGGTCCACCAGGGCCGGGATATCCTCGGTGCGCTCGCGCAGCGGCGGCACCTGGACCGTCACCGCGCACAGGCGGTAGTAGAGGTCCTCGCGGAACCGCCGCTCCCGGATCAGTCGTTCCAGGTTGCGGTTGGTCGCACTCACGATGCGCACGTCCACCTTGCGCACCCGCTGGTCCCCCAGCCGGCGGATCTCGCCCTCCTGCAGCACGCGCAGCAGCTTCTTCTGGAGGCCCGGATCCAGGTCGCCGATCTCGTCCAGAAACAGGGTCCCGCCGTCGGCGAGTTCGATCAGCCCCTCGCGCTCCCGGTCGGCACCGGTGAACGCCCCCGGCACGTGCCCGAACAGCTCGCTCTCGAACAGCGTGGCCGGAATCGCGGCGCAGTTCTCGGACACGAACGGCCGCCCGGCGCGCGGGCTGTTGAAGTGGATGGCGCGCGCGATGAGCTCCTTGCCGGTGCCGCTCTCGCCCACGATCAGCACCGGCAGATTGGTCGGCGTGATGCGATCGAGCGTCTTCAAGAGCCCGGCCATGGCGGGGCTGCGCCCCACGATGCTCGCGTAGCAGTACCGGAAGGTGAGCGACTCCTGGTGGGTCGCGAGCACACGCCGGACCTTCTCGAGCTCCGCCTCCTGCGTCTCCACCCGGCCGCGCAGCTGGCGGTTGAGCTCCGCAACCTGGTCGCGCGACTCCTTGAGCGCGGCAAACAGATCGGCATTGCGGAGCGCAAGCGCCGCCTGGCTCGAGAACGCCTCCAGCAGGAAGACCTCGTCCTCGGAGAACAGCCCCTTCTCGAACCGGTTGTCGAGATAGAGCGCCCCGATCGAGGTATCCCCCGAGCGCAGCGGCACGCACAGCACGCTGCGCAGCTTCAGCTTCGCCACGCTCCCGGCCGTCCGGAACCGCTCGTCCTCCTCGGCATTGGCGGTGAGCAGCGAACGGCCCTGCCGCGCCACGTCCCGGGCGATGGACCGGCTCACCTCGTACTCGGGATCCGTCACCTCCTCGCGGCGGAAGTTGCGCGCCACCTCGAACACGAGGACGCCGTCACGCACGAGAATCAGGAAGCCGCGCTCGGCCCGGGTGAGCGCAATCGCCGTGTCGATGATGCACTCCCAGAGCTTGTCCCGGTCGAGCTCCGTGAGCAGCGTGCGATTGAGCCCGAGGAGGGATTTCAGATTGTCGACCTGGCGGGACAGGCGCTCCGCCGTCCGTTCGAGCCCGCGGACCTCCCGCCCGGTGTCCGGCTCCGCCGCGTCGTCGGCCGTCCGGGCAGCAGCCGCCGGGCCACGCGGCGGCTTGTGCCCGGCGACCTCCACCCGGATGCGGGTCGCCCCGATCTGCACCACGTCTCCCGCCACCAGCCGGTCCCGCGCGATCACCCGGCCGTTGAGCAGCGTGCCGTTGACGCTGCGTAGGTCCTCGATCTCGAGCGCGCCCTCGATCCGGCGGATGCGGCAGTGCACCCGGGAGGCCGTGTCGTCGGCGATGCGCACCGTGGCGGCCTTGCCCCGCCCGATCGTGAGCTCCCGATCCGGATCCCGCCCCCGGACCACTCGCCGCCCCCAGGGGCCCTCCAGGAAAAGCTTGATCCAGGCGGACGTCATGAGCCACCTGTTCCCGGCGCCGACCCGCGCGCGTCGAGCCGCGCCCCGCGAGAACCTCGTCGGACGTTCATCACCACGCATTACACCCCGGGCGTGGCGCAAACGCAACGCCAACGCCGGCCGCGGATGCTGCCGGCGCCGGGTGGCGCCGGAATCGAGGAGGAGGCGATGCACGGTGAACCGCTGGAATCGGCCGCCCGGGTGGCCGCGCTCCTGCGGAGCGCGCGATCGATCGTGGTCTCCTCCCAGTCCCCGCTAGACGGCGACAGCGTCGGCTGCGAGGTGGCCCTGCTCGAGCTCGGGCCGGAGCTGGCGCCCGGCGCCCGCTGGCACGCGCTGAACGAATCTGCGGTGCCCACCCTCTACACTTTCCTCGACGGCACCGACCGGCTGACCGTGCTGACGCCCGACGCCGCGCCGCCGGAGGCCGACCTCCTCATCCTCCTCGACTGCGGCGCTCTCGATCGTTTCGCCTTTCTTCCGGAGCGGTTCCCGGCCACGCGGATCCTCAATCTGGACCACCACGCGAGCAACACCCGCTTCGGCGACTTCCACTGGGTCGCGCCCGACCACGCCTCGACCGGCGAGCAGGTCTTCGAGATCGCCCGGGCCGCCGGCGCCGGGCTCACTCCCGCCGCCGCTCGCGGCCTCTACCTCGCGCTGGCCTTCGACACGGGCCGCTTCGCCTACTCCAGCACCCGCCCGGAGACCCTGCGCTACGCCGCTGACCTGGTCGAGGCCGGCGCCCGACCCGAGGATCTGTTTCGCGCGCTTTGGCGCAACCGCACCGAGGGCGCACTCCGGATGATGGCGTTCGCCGTCCAGCACCTCAACCGCGGTGCCGCCGGGCGGCTGGCCTGGGTCGCCGTCTCCGCGGCCGACCTTGCGGCGGCCGGAGCCACCCGGGAGGACCTCGAGGATCTCGTGAACCTCCCGCTGACGCTTGCCGGCGTCGAGGTCTCGCTCCTCTTGCGCGAGCTCACCGACGGCCGGACCAAGGTGAGCCTCCGGAGCGACCGCTGGTTCGACGTCGCCGCATTCGCCGCGCACTTCGGGGGAGGCGGGCACGTGCGCGCTGCGGGTGCCGTCGTCGATCTTGCGCTCGAAGCCGCTGCCGCGGCGCTGGTCCCTGCACTGGACGCCGCCGTGCGGAAGGTCTCATGAGCCCTGCGCCGCCCGAGCCCAGCGCCGCGACCGGCGGCCGCGATCCGGCGCCCGCCGACCCGGAGCGCCTGCTCCGCGCGCTCGAGCTCGCCCTCCAGGCCGAGGCCGCGGCCGGGATCGACGCCGTGCCCGTGCCCGCCGGCCGCCGCCAGCCCCGCGCCGGCGCGACGCAAGACGCCGGCGCCGCCCTCGCTGCGCTCCAGGCCGCCGTCGCCGCCTGCACCCGGTGCGGCCTGTGCCGATCGCGCACGCACACCGTGTTCGGCGAGGGCTCCGCTGCGCCCAGGCTGCTGTTCATCGGCGAGGGCCCTGGCGGTGAGGAGGACCGCACCGGACGGCCGTTCGTCGGCCCCGCGGGCCGGCTCCTCGATCGGATCATCGCCGCCGCGCGCCTGCGGCGCGAGGAGGTCTACATCGCCAACATCGTCAAGTGCCGCCCCCCCGGCAATCGAACGCCAACACCGGACGAGGTGGAGGCGTGCCTGCCCTATCTCCGCGAGCAGATCCGCCTGCTCCGCCCCGCGGTGATCTGCACGCTCGGCGCGCCGGCCACCCGGAGCATCCTCGCGACGGCCCAGGGCATCACCCGGCTGCGCGGCCAGGCATTCGCCTTTCCGGAGGACCCATCGATCGTGGTCATTCCGACCTACCACCCGGCCTACCTGCTCCGGGCGCCCGAGAGGAAGCGCGAAACCTGGCAGGACATCCAGCGCGTGATGCGGGAGCTCGACCGGGCGCGGCCCGACCGAGATCGCGCCTGAGCGCATCGCCGCGACGCCGCAGGGGCGCGAAACGAGCGGGGAGGAAAGACCGGACCTCGGTTCCTGCTCGCGTCCTAACGACTTTCTACAGAATAGATTACAGGAACAACCTCGACACGTCGGCGAGGGCGTGCCGGCGCCTGCCGCACCGCGAGGCCCGGCGCCGAAGGCCGCGGGGAGGACCTTCCCTCTCCAGGGCGCCGAAACCACAAAATGGGAGAGTTTTTCCTTTGACCCGCCTTGCCTACTCTGATAGCATCCGCCCCTGTTTTCGCGAGGTCAGCCCGCTGCATCTGCGGCGGCTGCAAGCAGAAAAAAAGGGAAAAGACACCGGGCGGGGAAACCCGAGCCGCAGCGACTCCGTCCCGTCCCGATCGTTCGTGCCGCTCGCGCTCGCTTTCCAAGGTGCCACTCGAGGCCGGGCGCGCGGGTCACACGGACCGGGGGTGGTGGGTGCGGCGCCCCACGCGGTGACCGGAGGTTCTTTCCTTGCAGGAGAAACTCTCGGTGGCGCTGGCTTTTGCGCCTCAGCGGCGTAAGATGTCGTCTCGCTTCGGGTGGTCTTCGCTTTGCGGCGAAGGCGCCTTCACCCGGGAGCGCGTGGCTCGTCGGATCCGGCTCCCCGCGGAGCCGTCCCGTTTCGAACCGGCCAGAGAACGGCGCCTTGCAACGATCCTCCTTGACCGGAAGGAAAGGCAGACACTCATGTATCGGACCGGGTTGCACCTGAGGACGGCCCTTGTGGCCCTCCTCGTTGTCGCATTCGTCCTTCCCGTCGCCTGCAGCCGCGACGTGCAGACCGAGCCGCGGGAGGCCGAGCCGCTGGCCAGTCCGGAGACCGGGCAGTCGCCCGCGATCCCCGAGACCCGTGCGCCGCAGGAGTCCTGGCCCGGGGAGGCCGCGCCGGCCGGCCCGCAAGAAGGCGAGCTGGAGCAGCGCTACCGGCTTGAGCGCGAGCAGCGCCAGTTCCAGGCCGCCCGGCTCGTCGAAGAGGGCCGCGATCATTTTCTGCGCGGCGAGAACGAGAAGGCGCTGAGTGTGCTGAGCCAGGCGCGCTACCTCGACAAGGACAACACGGAGGCGGTCGAGCTTCTCAACCGCGTGGCGGCGGCGCTCGACCAGCGCGAGGGCGCGATCCAAGACCAGGCGCATCGCGAGCACCTCAAACGGCGCGCAGCGCTCGAACAGGCCCAGATCCGCGCGGACAGTCTCGTCAAGCAAGGCGACAGCGCCGTTCTCGACGGGGATTTCGCCCGGGCGATCGACGCCTACGAGGAAGCGCTCAACCTGGTGCAGTTCGGCCCTTACGGCCTGGAAGTCCGCACCGACCAGGCCGCGATCGAGAACCGCCTCCGGGACGCCCGCGAGCGCCTCAAGCGCCAGGAGCAAGACCTCGCCCACAAGGCGTCCCAGGATCTGCTCGCCCGCAAGACGAGGGACGAAGCCGCGGAAGCCCAGCGCAACAAGGAACGGATCCAGCGGTTGCTGGGCGACGCCGACCGCGCTTTCCAGCAGTCACGCTTCGATGACGCGGAGAAGTTCCTCGGCTTCGTGCTCAAGCTTGCCGACCCGGAATCGGACAAGGCCGAGGCCATCGAGGCCGGGCGGCTCACCCAGATCGTGCGGGAGTCGCGCCACAACCTCACCGAGAGCCAGAACCGGCGCCGGATGGCCGAGGAGTGGAAGCGCGTCTTCGAGGACCTGCGCGCCTCCAACCTCCTGCCGACCGAGGTGATTGAGTTTCCCGACGACTGGCTGCGCATGGTCGGCACGCGCAAGCCGGCCACCATTGCGCGGATGGCGCGGGTCGAGACCGAGGAGGACAAGATCGTCGGGCGCCGGCTCGACAGCATCGTGGTCAACCTGTCCATCGAAGACGAGACCCGTTTCGCCGCCGTCATCGATTACTTCCACCGGATCTCCAACGTCAACTTCGTGATCAGCAAGGCGGTACACGAGAAGCTGGCGGAGGGCGCGACGCTGACCGCGATCAACACCAAGCTGCCGCTCCGCAATGCCCTGGCGCTGGTGCTCGACATGGCGGGCGGGCTGAAGTACCGCATCGAGGACGGCCTGGTGCGGATCATCATGCCGGAAGAAGCCAGAGCCGACACCTACCTCGACTTCTACCCCGTGCAAGATCTCGTCAACCCGATCAAGGACTTCCCCGGCATCGAGATCAACCTCAACCCGTCGGGCGCGGAAGCCATGGACGAGGGCTTCGGCGCCGAGCCGACGGCCACCCAGAGCTTCGAGCCCGACCGGCTGGTCGACCTGATCAAGGGCAACATCGCCAAGCCCACCTGGGACGAGGACCCGGCCGCCTACAGCGCCACGCACCGCCAGGGCATCCTCATCGTCAAGCACACCCAGGAGGTGCACCGCCAGATCCAGCAGGCGCTCGACGGCCTGCGCAAGTCGGCCAACGTCATGGTCGCGCTGGAAGCACGCTTCCTGCTCGTCGAGGACAACTTCCTCGAGGACATCGGCGTCGACTTCCGCGGGTTGGGCGACGACTCGCAGGGCATCGGCCTGCCCGGTCGCGGCACGAGCGCCAACATCGATGACACCGGCGCCCCCGGTTCGCCCGGCGGCGTCGGCACTCCGGAGAACCCGGCCGGGCCCGGCACCAGCTCGCGGGCCGGCATCTTCTACAACAACAACTCCGACGGCGACATCCGCGCCCGCACGGAGAACCTCTACGACTCGCTGCTCGGCAACCCCGCCGTGCTGACCGGCTCCGGCGGACTGTCCCTCCAGTACACCTTCCTCGACGACGCCGAGGTCGAGCTCATCCTGCGCGCCGTGCGCAAGTCGGAGCGGATCAACCAGGTGACGGCGCCGCGGATCACGGTCTTCAACACCCAGCGGGCCAACGTCACGGTCCTGAACCAGGTCGCCTACATCAAGGACTTCGACGCCGAGATCGCCCAGGCGGCGGCCATCGTCGAGCCCGTGGTGGACGTCATCCAGGACGGCGTCGTCCTGGACGTGCGCCCGATCGTGAGCGCGGACCGGCGTTTCATCACCATGGACCTCCGGCCGACCGTCGCGCAGCTGACCCGGCCCATCCCGCAGTTCACGGCGAGCGTGGCGACGGGCACCCCGGTGACCCTGGAGCTGCCGCGGCTCGAGGTCCAGCGGGTGCGCACGACCGTGACCATTCCCGACAACGCCACGGTGCTGCTGGGTGGTCTGAAGTTCTCCGAGGAGCAGAACAAGTACTCGGGCATCCCGTTGCTGAGCAAGCTGCCGCTGGTCGGCTTCCTCACGAGTCGCCGGGGCAAGTACATCAACCGGCGCAACTTGCTCATCCTGCTCAAGGCCCAGATCATCATCCCGGACGAGATCGCGCCCAAGCCGCTCCTGGGCACGTAGGGCCGGGAGGCCGTCGTCGGGCGGGGACGGCCGGCGCGACGCCCGGCCGCCCCCCGCGGCGGTGATCGGTGAACCTGCGGGGCCCGGTTCCCGTTGATGGATCGAGTTTGTACCCCGGGCCGCCTTGAATCCGGCCGGCCGCGGGACCAAGGTTACGCAAGGCCCAAGTGGCGGCCGCGCTCCCGCACGCGCGCGGCGGGCGGCCGAAAGTGCGGCCCCCATGGCGGCACGACCGTTTCCCGGATGGCATCCAGTACAGGGAGCCTGGACATGCGATCGCTCCTGTCGATGGTCTCTTGCCTGCTCGCGCTGAACCTCGTGGCGTTGTTCCCCGCGGCCGCGGCCCAGGATTTCACGGTGGAAGAAGACCTCGAGTTCGCCCGCGGGCTGATGAAACGGCGCATGCACGATCTCGCCATGGTCTTCCTCGAGAGCATCCGCCAGAATCCACGTTCCAGCGGCGGCGAACGGGCCTCGGCCAATCTCGAGATCGCCAATGTCTGGAAGGACAAGTTCGGGCGGGGGATGAACCTGGCCGAGCGCATGGCGGCATCCGAGGAGGCCGACAAGGCCTACCAGGCCTTCGTCACGGAGTTCCGGGATCACCCCCAGATCATCCCTGCCAAGTTCGAGTACGCCGAGTTCCTCGTCTATCTCGGACGCTACCGCACCCGGCTCTACGAGGAAACGCTCGAGGTCGGCGGCACGCAGGCCGACGCCAACCAGCACCGGGACATCGCGTACGAGAAGCTCAAGCGAGCAGCCGACCTGTTCGAGGAACTCAAGGTCCTGCTCGCGGAGCTCGACGACTACAAGGATCTCCTGGAGCTGTCGCGCTTCTATCGCGCCATCCTCTACTACGACCTCGGCAAGGCCCAGAAGGACGAAGCCAGCCGCATGGCGACCTTCCAGGAGGGCATCGCGCACCTGGAGGACTACATCTTCGAGAACGAGGACAATCTCCGAGGATTCCGCGGTTACCTCTACAAGGCGCTCTGCCATCGCGAGTTCAGCGACCCGGCCCACCAGCGCGACGCGCTGGACTGCTTTGACGGCGTCATTCGCGCGTACCTGAACGTCATCGCCAGTACCGAACTGGGCTGGAAGAGCTGGGAGGAGGCGCTCGGCGACCCCGGTGGCAAGGACCTCCTGGAGACCACTTTCTGGCACTACGCCGAGACGTTGAACCGCTTCGGCAACCACCAGAAGGCGATCGAGTTGATCGACCGCTTCCGGCAGATCCTGCGCGAGGGCAAGTCCAAGCCCGCCAACCCCGGACTGCGCGCCCTGCTCGAACAGGCCCAGGCCCATTTCATGTCCGGCAGGACCAACGAGGCGATCGGCATCGTCTCGGACGTCTCGACCGAGGCCGGCATGGCGAACGGCCTCATCCAGTTCCACTGCAACCGGGCGCTGGCGCGCTTCCTGGACGAGGTCGAGAACAAGGCCCTGCTCGACCCGGAGGTGGTGTTCAAGGCCGCCAAGGGCGCGTTCGGCCAGGACCGCTGGTACGAGGCCCTGCGCCACTTCCAGACCGTGCTCGCCATCAAGAAAGGCTCCGGCCCGGAGGCCCTGGAGTGCTGGGACTACATCGGCCGCTGCTACCAGAAGCTGGATCTCGAGCGCGAAGCCGCCCTGGCCTGGGCCAACGCCGCCTTCACCCTCAAGGCCGTCGACCCGGACAAGGCCGCGGACTTGGCCAGGCGCGCACGCACCTCCTACACCAAGATCGCCCGGGCCAGCAACAACGCCAAGGAAGATGAAGCGCGGCTCAAGAAGCATCGCGAGATGATGGACCAGGTCTTCGGCACCGGTTCCGACGTGACCTTCGAGGCGGGCCAGCAGCTCATGATCGAGGGCCGACACGACCAGGCGATCGAGGAGTTCGCCACGGTGGAACCGAAGTCCGAGAAGTACGACATCGCCCGCGCTTTCATCACGAACTGTCTCGTCCGCGTCGCGGACGGGCTGGCGGAAACCGCCGGCAAGCCCCTCAAGAAAGAGGCGCGCGAGGAGGCGGAAGCCGCCCGGGACCAGGCCTACGAGAAGGCGATCCAGGCCGTCGACGAGTACCTGAGCTACACGCGCACCAACCCGATCCGCGGTGAGCCGATCCGCGCCGCCAACCGCGAACAGGCCATCAGCATCGCCATGCTCTCCAAGGCCATGGCCCTCAAAGAGCTCAAGCGCTGGGACGAGGGACTCAGCGCGCTGGCCTATTTCGATAGCGGCCTGGCGACCGTCTCCGCCCACCTCCAGCAGGCCACGATCCTCAAGGTGCAGCTCCTGCTCGGCAAGAGGTCGCTCGAGGCCGCCGAGAGCGAGCTCCGCAATCTCGAGTCGAAGTACGGGCCGAGCCCCCACGTCGTGAGCCTCAAGGGTCAGCTCGGCGCCGAGTACCGCACCCGCGCCGACGAGCTCGACAAGCAGCAGCAGCGGGTCGCCGCCCTCAACGCGCTGGTCAAGAGCGTCGCGTACCGGCACGCCTGGCTCGAGGACCTGAAGGACCGCAAGGACACCGATCCCCGGATCGAGAACCTCTTCTCGATCGCCAAGGACCTCTACGATCTCAACCGCTTCGACGAGGCAAAGGTCTACCTCGATACGATCCTCGAGCGCTGGGGTGGCGAGACGAAGCCGCGCGGCCAGCTCCTGATCACGCTCAGGCTCACGCGGACCTATCTGGCCCGCTGCCTCGTCTGGCAGGGCAAGTACATGGAAGCCGAGCCGATCCTGCGCAGCCTGCACGAGGAGCGCAAGCAGGACCTCACGCTGATGAAGGAGTTTGCGGAGCTCCTGACCGGAGCCGTCCGAGAAGTGGACGGCAACTTCGTCTACATCCCGGGCCGCGGCGCCGACCAGGAAAAAGCCATGGAGGGCTTCAAGCTGTGGGCGCGCGTCTTGAAGCTCATCGAGCGCGAGACGACCGACACCGCGCTCGCCCAGTTCCTGGAGGCGCGCTTTCACCAGAACCTGGTCCGCTGGGCCCAGGGACAGCCAGAAAACGCCCAGAAGAGCATCGATCAGCTCCGGGTCTCGATCGCCCCCACGCTCGACCGCCGCAAGGGAGCCCGTGAGCCGGGATTCTGGGAGCGGCGGTTCAGCTGGCTCGAGAAGCAGATCCGGCAGAAAGCGCCGCAGAGCCCGCCGCCGGCGCCCGCGCCGCGCGGCACTCTCGACCTGGGAGGCACCGGGGAGGGCAAGTAATCCGTGTCGTCCGGACCGCACGGCGGCCCGGGGAGAAAGCCGGCTCTGGCATTGCGCCGGCCGGTGACTATAATTGAGCGCTCACGCGCTGGAGACCGACCATGACAAGGCCGATTCCCCTGCTTCTCGCGCTGGTCGCCCTGGGCCTGTTCCTGCCGGAGGCGATCCGAGCGGAAGACGTGATCGTCCGCAAGGAAGGGCAGTCCAGCCGCGTCTTCCAGGTCACCAAGGCCACGTTCTCCAACGTCTCCTTCCTCTTGCGCCAGGGCCTGCAGGAGCAGACGATTCCCCGCGAGAACGTGCGCCGCATCCGCTTCGGCGACACCCCTCCGTCCTACACCGCTGGCACCGAGCTGCTTCGCAGCGGTGACTTCGAGGCGGCCATCAAGGCGTTCAAGGAGGCCCGGATCGATCCGAACGTGCGCGCCTGGTGGGCCAGCGTCTGGTGCCAGCTGCACATGGCGGAGGCGTACGTCCAGTGGGCCACCCAGTCCAAGGACCCGGCCAAGGCCCGGGAGGCGGTCGCGATCGTCGGCAGCGTTCTGACCGAGTACCCCGACAACTTCTTCAAGCCCGACTTCCAGGTCCTCCGGATCGAGGCGATGATCGCCGCCGGCGATGCCGCCCGAGCCGCCGAAGAGGCCGAGAAGCTCGAGCAGGAGGTTGCGGCCTGGAAGGACAAGAGCTGGTACATGACCTCGAAGAAGCTCGGCGCCCAGGCCCTGGTCGACGCCAAGCGCTACCCCGAGGCGGTCTCCAAGCTTGACACGCTCATCACGTTCGCCGACCAGAACAAGTTCCAGGACTGGTCGGCGGAAGCACAGAACCAGAAAGCCGAAGCGATCCTGCTCCAGGGCGACAAGGACCGCGCCATGCGCACGTTCCAGGATCTGGTGAGCCGGATCGACGCGTCATGGACCCACCGCGCGGCCGCCGCCGCCTACGCCGGGCTCGGCCAGGTCCTGATCGAGCACTACAACGACCCCGATCAGGCGCGCGAGCGGTTGCTGACGGCGCGTGTCCTCTACTTCGGCACCGACAAGAAGGATCACGAGGTGATGGCGAAGACCGCCTACTGGCTCGGTCGCGCCTCGGAGGCACTCGGCGCGAGGTGGGACGCCGTGCGCTACTACAACGAGATCGTCGAGGAGTTCAAGACGACCTCCTGGGTCGGCCGGGCCCGGGAGCGCCTCAAAGAACTGGGAAGCTGACACGGATATGCGCGCGAGACCGGAGTCGCGCGCGCACTACGGACAGGCCCCTCTGCGGGGGGCCGGTGTTGACGTCGGGCAGTCATCGTAGAAGGAGCATGCGGCTAATGCAGGAAAAGAGGGTCATTCTCGCGGTCTTCGTCGCGGCGCTCGTCGTGTTCATGGCCTGCGCGGGCACCGTTCTTGCCCAGGACGAGGACGATGCGCCGGCACCGGGCGGTTCGCTCACCGTCGGCAAGGTCATCAAGGATGGCGGTCCGATCGGCTGGGTGATCATCGTCGTCTCCATCGTATCGCTCTCGCTCATCATCGAGCACTTCGTGTCCATCCGCCGCGACAAGCTCGCGCCGCCGGAGATCGTCGACCAGATGCACGAGCTGTTCGACCAGGAGAACTACCAGGAAGCCATCGAGCTGTGCGAGGCCGAGCCCAACATCTTCACGAACGTCGTCGGCGCGGCGCTCCACCGCATGACGGGCGGGTTCGAGGCGATGGAGGCCGCGATCGGCGAGGTCGGCGAGGAAGAAAGCGTCAAGCTGCACCAGAAGATCAGCTATCTCTCGCTCATCGGCACGATCGCGCCGATGCTCGGGCTGTTCGGGACCGTGAGCGGTATGATCCTGGCGTTCACCATCATCGCCGAGAAGAAGGGCGCCGCCGACCCCGGTGACCTGGCGGTCGGTATCTCCCAGGCGCTCGTGACCACGTTCCTCGGCCTGTTCGTCGCCATCCCGACCATGGTCTTCTTCTTCTACTTCCGCAACAAGGTCGTGATGCTGGTGCTCGAGATCGGCGCCTTGACGGGCGAGCTCTTCGACAAGTTCCGCCCCACCGACTGAGGGAGGAGTCTCCGCCATGAAGCTGACCAAGCAAGACAACGAGCCGGAACCGCTCGAGATCGAGATGACGCCGATGATCGACGTCGTGTTCCTGCTCATCGTCTTCTTCATGATCGTGGTCGACCTGACGCAGCAGGAGATCGTCCTCCTCCAGCTGCCCACGGCCGTGCACGCCATCCCGGACAAGAAGCCGGAACAGAACCGGCTGACGGTGAATGTGACCTGGGACAAGCGGGAGCAGCAGGCGGCGATCCGGATCAAGCGCACGGAGATGACGCTCGACGAGCTCAAGGCCTGGATGTACCCCATCGCCCGGTCCAAGATCGACGCGAAGACGAAGTTCTCCGAGATCCCGATCCTCATCCGCTGCGACCAGGATGCCCCGTTCCGCGTGGTCCAGCAGATCATGGCGGTGTGCGCCGACAAGGACATCCAGATCTACAAGGTCATGCTCGCCGCCGCGGAGCCCAAGCCCGACAACAAGTGAGGAGGGTACGTCGCCATGGCCAACAAGACCAACCGGCGCGCCATGAAGCAGGACATCAAGATGGAATTCACGCCGATGATCGACTGCGTGTTCCTGCTGCTGATCTTCTTCATGTGCACGCTCAAGTTCAAGACGCTCGAGGGCAAGCTTGCGACCTACCTGCCCACGGACAAGGGGCTCAATACCCATTTCGAGCAGCTCGAACCGGTGGAAAAGATCCGCATCAAGCTGAGCCTGCGCGGGGCCGAGTGCGGCGTCTTCATCAACGGCCAGTACCTGGGGATCCTGCCCGGCGTGGAGAAGAGGGTCTACGAGCGCATCCGGCAGCTCAAGGCCGCCTCCGACAAGAGTCCGGCCGAGATCGATCCGGATCCGCGCGTCCCGCACAAGCACGTGGTCGCCGTCGTCGACGAGTGCATGCGCGCCCGCCTGAAGGAGATCACCTTCACCGGCGCACTGCCTGAGCTGACGAGAAGGTAAGGCGGCCGCGCGATGCGGCCGGCGTCCCGCCGGGCGCCGGCGGCCGCCCCGGCCCACGCTTGCCCCCCGGGCGGATGGATCGACGCGTCGGTCCATCCGCCCGGTTCATTCCGTCTGCCTGGATGAGCCATGAACGCTCTCGCTTTCTCCCTGGCGCCGCTGGCCGTTCTGGCCGGGATCCTGGTTGCGGGTTGCGCCCGGCCGGACCACGCCGAGGTCGCGCTGAACACACTCGCCCCAGCTCCGCCCCCGGCGGCGCCCGTTCACCCCGTGAGGCGCAGGCCCCCCCGCGCGCCGGCGGAGACCCGGGTCGCGACGATCCGGATCGAGCTCGATTGCATCGACGGCCGCTCCGCGCTCGCGGTCGACGGCAAGAATCTCGGCCTCCTTCCCGAGGCGGGCGCGGCGCTCGCCGCGCAGCTCGGATCGCTCGACTCCGATCCCGCGGCCACGATCGCCGTGCTCGCCTTCCACCCGCGCGTCCCCCAGGAACACGTGGAAATGGTGGTCACCGCGTGCACGGCGGCGCGGCTCACGCGACTGCGGCTCGCCCACCCCGCCGAGCCCGCGCGCCCGGAAGGAGGGTGATCCGTGCCCGAACGCACCGGGCAAACGGCGCGGCCGAGCCGCCGGCAGCGCGGGCGGCAAGCCGCGGTCGCGCTCAGCGTCGCTCTCGTCGTGCTGACCGCGCTCGGAGGGTCCGACCGCACCGCGCCGGCGACGGCGCCGCCGGACGTGGTGCTGATCACGCTGGACACCGTGCGCGCGGATGCGCTCGGCTGCTATGGCGCCCCGGGCGACCCGACCCCGCATCTCGACCAGCTTGCCGCGCAGGGCACGCGCTTCGAGAACGCGCTGGCGCCCTGCCCCATCACGCTGCCGAGCCACGCCACCGTGTTGACCGGGCTCTATCCGCCCGAGCACGGACTCCGGGACAACAGCCCGCGCGCGCTGCCCACCACCGTGCCGCTCGTCACCGAGGCCTTCGCACGGCGCGGCTACCTGACGGCGGCCTTCGTGTCCGCCGAGCCGGTCGCCCACAAGTGGGGCCTCGACCGCGGCTTCTCGCTCTACAACGACGACCTCGA
>JAFGQW010000145.1 GCA_016935485.1 Planctomycetota bacterium
GAGAGCATCCCGCAGTTCGTGCTGCCGCTTCTCGACCAGCGCGGCGGCATCCTGGAAAAGAGGCGATTCACGGTTCGCTTCCTTCCCGACGGCCGGGCCGTGGTCGAGCCGGACGGGAGCGGTGGGCCGGCGCCGGACTATCGCGAGCTGCTGCGCCAGTACCGCCGCCGCGCCGAGGCGGTGATGGACCGCCGCGGCGTGCCGCCCGCGGAGCGGGAGCTGTTCCTGCGCTACCTCGAAGCTCTGGAGGTGCGATGAGCCCTCGCTTCGCGCTCCTCTCCCCCGAGTGCATGCGCCTTCTGGATCGGCTCGAGATCGCAGTGTGGGAGACGCGCCGCGGCCGGCCGGGCGGTTCGCTCCCGTCCACATCGCTCGGGCTGGGCACGCGCTTCGAGGAGCACCGTCGCTATGCACCGGGCGACGATCTCCGCTACCTGGACTGGAACGCGCTCGGTCGTCTGGGCGAGCCGTTCACCAAGCAGTTTGCGCGCGAGGAGGCGGGCCGCCTCACGCTGCTCCTCGACCGGACCGCATCCATGGCGAGCGATCCGGCGCTGGAGTCCACCGCCCGGAGCGTATCGGCGTTGCTCGCCTACGTCGGCCTGAGAACGGGCTACCACGTGGAAGTCATCCCGCTGCCACTCTCCGAGGAGCGGGAACACCACGGACTCGGCGGCTTCTTCGGGTCGGGCGCCGTCGGCGAGCTCGGCGCCTGGATCGAGGGGGTCGAGTTCGGCGTGCCGGCGCCGCTCTTTCCGGCGGTGCGCCAGGCCGTGGCCGGGCGCGAGCTCGGCGCGGCCACCTTCCTCGTCTCGGACCTCGCCGATCCGGACGCTGGCGAACGGATCCTCCGCTTGCTGAGAGCGCACCGATGCCAGCCCGCTCTGGTGCAGCTGTTCTCTCCGCTCGCGCGCGACCCGGTGCCGCTCGGGCACCGGGAGCTCCTCGATCCGGAAACGGGCGGCACGCTCCGGATCCGGGTGACCCCGCGGTTGCGCCGCGCGTTCCTGGAGCGCCTTGCGCGTTTCCACGAGCGGGTGCGCCACCGCTGCCGCGCGCTCGGCGTCCGGCACGTGCGGCTCGCGGCCGGCCAGGTCGCCGATCGCGCCATGGTCCGGCGGCTCCGGGAAGGGGGGGTGCTCCGGTGATCGGTGCCGACATCGTGTTCGCGCTCTCGCTGCGTCGGCCCGAGGCGCTGGTGTTCCTCGTGCTGGCCGTGCCGATCGCGCTCGCCTACCTGGTCGATCCGATCCGGCGCCGCAGCCGGGAGCCGTTTCTCTTCCTCTGGGCGAGCCTCGCCGCGCCGCGGCCGTGGCTCGGCCGGCTCAGGCGAGCGGGCGAGCTGGCGCTGCTGCTCGCGGCGCTCACCCTGCTGGTCCTCGCCGTGGCCGATCCCGGGGGCGCCGTGCTGCGGGCGCCCGCGCGCTTCGTGCTGCTTGCGGTGGTGCCTCCCGCACCCGGAGCGCCGGCCGGAGGGGCTGCGGCCTCGGTCCTCGCGGGCGCGGTCGGCCGGCGGCTCGAGTCGGTCGGCCCGACAGACGGAGTCTGCGTGGTGGTAGCCTGCGCCGAAGCGCCGCGCGTGCTGGTGCCCCCGCGGCGCGGGCCGGTGGGCGAAGAAGCACTCGCGGCGCTGGACGAGAACGAGGGGCCGGCGGACCGGACGGCGCTTGCCGGGCTGGTCGCGCGGCTCGCGGAACGACCGGGAGGAGCCGAGGTCCACTGGATCGATCCGGCGCCTCCCGCAGGGTTGCCGGCGACCTGGCACGTGCACGCGGTGGGCGCGGCGGCGCCGTCGCCCGACATCGCCATCGTGCTCGCCCGCCTGGCAGACGGCGCGCTCGTGGCGGAGGCGACCAACCGCGGCCCGCTCGTCTGGCGGGGGGTTCTCCGGCTCCGCGGGCAGGCGGCCGTGCGAACCGTGGCGGCGCTCGCGATCGAGCCGGGCGCTTCCCGGCGGATCCCGGTGGAGCTCGAGCCCGGGGAGACCGGGGAAATCTGTGTCGAGGCGGCGGCGACACTGGAAGACTGGCCGCTCGCGCGTGCGTCGCACTTCGTGCCGCCGCGCGGCCGGGTCCGCGTCCTGGTGGTCGCCCGCGGCGGCCGGGCGCCGCTCCTCGAGATCTTGCTCGCCCAGCTCGCCGACCGCGTCGATCCCGCGGGCTCGGGCGTCGCCGACAGCGCCGATGCGGCCGCGCTGCGGCGCCTCGAGCGGGCCGGGGATCCCTACGACCTGGCGATCTTTCTCGAGCCGCCCGATCCGGAGCTGCCCGTGGCGGTGCCGGTGCTCGTCTTCGGCGGGGCGGGGCCTCTGGGGCGCCCGCGGGAGGGAGAGCCGGCGCGGGCTGGCGGTGTGGCCACCTGGCAGCGGCGCCATCCGCTGCTTTCCTGGGTGGACTTCTCGCCAGTGGTGGCGGAGGGGATCGCGCCCGTGGCGCCGGCGGCCGGCGTGGAGGTCCTCGCCGAGGGGCCCGTCGGTCCTATGCTCCTGTATCGGCCGGGTCCGCCGCCGCGGGCCGCGTTCCCCTTCCGGCTGGAGCGGAGCAACCTGGCGCTGGAGTGGGCCTTCACGACGCTGCTGTCCAACCTGATCCGGGTCTGGGGGGGCGAGCGGCCGGAGCTCGGCCCGTGCGCGGTCGGCGCGCCGTTCCCGGTCCCCGCGCCTGCCGGACCGGTGCGCGTGGGGCGCCACGGCGAGGGTGACGTTCTCTGGCAGGGCGAGGCGGGAGAGGGGTTTCCGTTTCGCCCGCGGCGCGCCGGACGCTTCGCGGCCGTGACGGGCAGCGCGGTCCTCGAGGCGTGCTTCAACCCGGGCGGCGTCGATCCGGCGTGGGCGCCGCCGGCGGCGCGCGCGGCCGCGGCGCCGGTCGCGGAGGAACGCGGCGCCGCCGACTGGCGCTCCGCCGCGGCGCTGGCGGTGTGGATCGCGCTCGGCGTGCTGCTGCTGGAGTGGGCGCTGTACCATCGCGGCGTTCGCTGACACTTCGCGCTACCGCCGCGCGAATCTCCCGGCCGAGTCGTGTTTTTGCTTTCCGGCGCCCGGCCGAGCCGCTACATTGCCCGACAAGACGGCCGCGCACCGGCCGGCGGGGCCGCGGCCGCCGCGCGTCGCGCCGCCGGCCCGGAGCGGAGTTTCCCCATGCACCCCAAGATCATCGGCGAGGGATTCACCTACGACGACGTGCTCGTCGTGCCGGCGTACTCCGAGATCGTGCCCGGCGAGGCATGCACCCAGACGCGCTTCAGCCGCAACGTGCACCTCCGCATCCCGCTCAGCTCCGCGGCGATGGACACCGTGACGGAGGCGGATCTCGCGATCGCGCTCGCCCAGGAGGGCGGGATCGGCATCATCCACAAGAACCTCCGCATCGAGGCCCAGACGCGCGAGGTCGACCAGGTCAAGCGCTCCGCCAACGGCATCATCCTCGATCCCGTCACCCTGCCGCCCGACGCCACGGTCAAGCAGGCCGCGGAGATCATGAAGACCTACAACATCAGCGGCGTGCCGATTGTCGAGGCGACGGGCGCGCTGGACGGCATCCTCACCTCGCGCGACCTGCGGTTCCACCCGAGCCCGGAGACACCGGTGTGCGAGGTCATGACGCACGAGCACCTGGTGACGGCGCCACCCGACACCACCCTGGAAGAGGCGCGCGAGATCCTGCGCCACAACAAGGTGGAGAAGCTCCTGCTGGTGGACGGTGCCGGCAAGCTCCGTGGTCTGATCACGATCAAGGACATCGACAAGATGGAGCGCTACCCGGACGCGAGCCGTGACGGGCGCGGCCGGCTGCGGGTGGGGGCGGCCATCGGGGTCGGCGATTACGAGCGCGCGGACGCCCTGATCGCGGCCGGGGTGGACGTGCTGGTGGTGGACACCGCGCACGGCCACTCGCACAACGTGCTTGAGACCGTCGTGCACCTCAAGCGCGACCGCGAGATCGACGTCGTGGCGGGAAACGTGGCCACGGCCGACGGGGCGCAGGCGCTCGTGGACGCCGGCGTCGACGGCGTGAAGGTCGGGATCGGGCCGGGCGCGATCTGCACCACGCGGGTGGTGGCGGGCGTGGGCGTGCCGCAGCTCTCGGCGGTGCTCGCGTGCGCGGACGTGGCGGCGGGCCGCGACGTGCCGGTGATCGCGGACGGGGGCGTGCGGCACTCCGGCGACATCGTCAAGGCGCTGGTCGCCGGCGCTTCGTGCGTGATGCTGGGGAGCCTTTTCGCCGGGCTGGCGGAGAGCCCCGGCGAGACCGTCCTCTACCAGGGCCGGCGCTACAAGAGCTTCCGGGGCATGGGCTCGCTGGGCGCCATGGTGCGCGGGAGCAAGGAGCGCTACGGCCAGCGCGACGTCGGCGAGACCCGCAAGCTCGTACCGGAGGGCGTGGAGGGGATCGTGCCTCACAAGGGGCCGCTCAGCGATTTCGTCTACCAGCTCGTGGGCGGCGTGCGCGCGGGCATGGGATACGTCGGCGCTCAGACGATCGCCGGGTTGCAGGAGCGCGGGCGGTTCCTCCACGTGAGCACGGCCACGCTGAAGGAGAGCCACCCCCACGAGGTGACCATCACTCAGGAGTCGCCCAACTACCGCATGGAGTAGGCGCCGGACGCGGGGGGAACGGGAGGCGCGCGGCCGGTGCGGCGGCCGGGCGGGAGCAGGAGCGCGCATGGCGCACGAGCGGGTGCTCGTCCTCGACCTCGGGTCGCAGTACACGCAGCTGATCGCCCGCCGGGTCCGCGAGGAGCGCGTCTACTGCGAGGTGCATCCCTGCACGCTGCCGATCGAGCGGATCCGCGCGCTCGATCCGCGCGCCGTGGTGCTGTCGGGCGGTCCGGGGAGCGTGTACATCGACCGGGCGCCGACGGTGGACCCGGGGGTCTTTGAGCTCGGCATCCCGGTGCTCGGGATCTGCTACGGCCAGCAGCTTCTCGCCCGGGCGTTCGGGGGCGAGGTCGTGTCGTCGGCGGTGCGGGAGTTCGGCCACGCCGAGCTGGTCCGCACGGGCGATTCGCCGCTGCTCGAGGGGCTGCCGGCGCAGTTTCGGGTGTGGATGAGCCACGGGGACCGGGTGGCCCGGATGCCGCCCGGCTTCCGGACCATGGCGACCACCGCCGACTGCCCGCTGGCGGTCATGGGGGCGCCGGAGCGGGGGCTCTACGGGCTCCAGTTCCATCCCGAGGTCACGCACACCGACAACGGCGCGGCGATCTTCCGGAACTTCCTCCGGGGCGTCGCCGGGCTGCGCGGCGACTGGGAGATGGCCACGTTCGCCGAGGAGGCGGTGGCGCGGATCCGCGAGCAGGTCGGGGACGGGCGCGTGATCTGCGGCCTGTCGGGTGGCGTCGATTCGGCGGTGACGGCGCTGCTCGTGCATCGCGCGATCGGGGAGCGGCTGCGCTGCATCTTCGTGGACAACGGGCTGCTCCGCAAGGGCGAGGCCGAGCGCATCGACCGGACCTTCCGGCAGCACTACCGCATCCCGCTGGTGACCGTGCCGGCCGGCGAGCGGTTCCTCCAAGCGCTGGCCGGTCTGGCGGAGCCCGAGGCCAAGCGCAAGGCGATCGGGCGCGTGTTCGTCGAGGTCTTCGAGGAGGAGGCCCGCCGGTTCGAGGGCGCGGGGTTCCTCGCCCAGGGGACGCTCTATCCGGACGTGATCGAGAGCGTGGCGGCCTTCGGCGGGCCCACCGCGGTCATCAAGAGCCACCACAACGTGGGCGGGCTGCCCGAGAAGCTCGGGCTCGAGCTCGTCGAGCCGCTCCGGTTCCTGTTCAAGGACGAGGTGCGGGAGGTCGGCCGCGTGCTCGGGCTGCCCGAGGAGTTCGTGATGCGCCAGCCCTTTCCGGGGCCGGGGCTCGCGGTGCGGATCCCGGGCGAGGTGGATGCCGAACGGGTCGCCGTGCTGCGCGAGGCCGACGCGGTCGTCCGCGCGGAGGTCCACGACGCCGGGCTCGACCGGGTCTACTGGCAGTTCTTCGCCGTGCTGCTCCCGGTCAGGAGCGTGGGCGTGATGGGCGACGCACGGACCTACGAGCAGGCGGTCGCGGTCCGGCTGATCGAGAGCACCGATGGCATGACCGCCGACTGGGGATACCCGCCCCGGGATCTCCTGCGCCGCATCTCGAGCCGGATCATCAACGAGGTGCGCGGCGTGAACCGCGTCGTCCTCGACATCTCGAGCAAGCCTCCCGCCACGATCGAGTGGGAGTAGGCGGGGCCCGCGCGCGCCGTTCGCGCGCGCCACGCGCACGCCGACGCCCCCACGCGCACGCCGACGC
>JAFGQW010000146.1 GCA_016935485.1 Planctomycetota bacterium
CCCAACCACGAGATCCTGGGGTACTCCCGGCGTGCGGTTGCCATCAGTGCCTGGCGTGAGAGCACGCTGAAGCCCGCCGGGCCCTGGTTCCTGGCCGCCGTGGTGCTGGGCTGCCTGCTGCACCTGGTGATCTTCGGCCGGCGGCGCTTGCCCGCGGCCTGTGCGGAGCCGATGGTCGTGCGCCACGGCAGGGGAGCCAGGCTGGGCCACCTGCTGGCGCTGGCCACGTTCCTGTTCCTTGCCGCGACCGGCGTGTCTTTCCTGCTCGGCAAGGCCAGCCCGCTCGGGGACACCGCCCGGCAGCTTCACGGCTATGCAGGCTATGCCTTCGCGGCGGGCGTCGTGGTCGTCCTGTTGGTCTGGGTGAAGAGCGCGTGGTTCGCCTCCTACGACTGGAGATGGCTGCGGCACCTGGGAGGCTACTTCGGCTTTATGGGGCCCTTGCGCGCCGGCAAGTTCAATCTTGGCCAGAAGATCTTCTTCTGGCTTGCCGTGGTCTGCGGCCTGGGCCTGGGCGCAACCGGCATCCTGATGCACCAGAGCCACGAGTTCGCGGCCTGGCTGCCCCTGGTCTACACGATTCACGACGCCCTGGCGATCGTGCTGGTGGCCCTGGTGCTGGCCCACGCCTACCTGGGCCTGGTGGCCGTGCCGGGTTCCACGAGCGCCATCTTCGAGGGTGGGGTGAGCGCCGCCTGGGCAAGGCACCACCATCCCGACTGGACGCTGGAGCCGCCTGTAGGACTTGAGAGGCGGTCCGCACCCGAAGAGAAGTGACCCGGCGGGAACAGCAACGATGCCGTCGGGGAGGCGCGCATGGTCCGTGATGCTGTGCGGGCAGATGCCGGACCCGCTCGGGCACGCCGCTCGACGTGCCGCGTAGTTGCGCGAGGAGCCGCGCCGGGCGCCGGAAAGAACGGCTCGACGCCGGTCCGATCAACCCCGTGCAAGACGGACCATCGTGTCGCAGAGCAGCGGGCAAGCCCGCCGATCGTGATGGCGCCGTGTGATTCTCCCACGCAGGCGGTCATCGGGACGCGCTTCTCGAACCTGGAGATCGTGCGAGTGCGGGGATAGATCCACGACGAACGGCGCGGCTGCTGCCATGGAGCAGGTTCCGGACGGAGGCGGCGTTGCACCGGTTGCCGCGAGGACCAGGACCAAGCCAGCGGCGCCACTTCGGGCCAAGCCCGGGTGCGCAAATCCTGCGCACCTCAAGCTGAGCGCTGATGCGCAGAGGATGCGCATGCGCGAGGATCGATCCGGCGCCAGGGACAGCGGGGCACCCCGACTGGGCAACGCTGTGTCGCTCACACTCGTGGGCGGGGGGACTGCGCTGCCCGTCCGGCGGGTTCTCGAGGCAGATCGGTGTTGCCGCCGGAAACTCGCTGGGGTCAGGGGATTGCGGATGGCAGCAAGAAGCGAAGGCGATGCGCAGGATGCAGCGGCGCGAAGAGAAGTAACCGGTCCGTACTTGCCGGTCCGGAGGTAGAAGCTGCTTTTGCAGCGGGGGCGGCACGTGTCTTGCACCACCAGCGGGCCACCAAGCCGGTGCGGGGTGTTCCGCGCGCGGCGGCGAGATGACAAGCCCGGCGGCTTCGAGACGGTCAGGAGGATAAGCATGAAGGTCAAGGTTATCTGGATCTCGGGACTGGCGCTCTCTATTCTGGTTGCCGTGGCTCTGCTGGCCAGCGGCGGAGCTGGGATTCAGGCAAGCGCGGCCGCGGCGAACGACGCCAGCCAGGCTGCACCTGGTGCCGATGGTTCCGGCAGTGCTTGCCCGTGCGGCGGCAAGTGCGAAGGCCCGTGCGGCGGCAAGTGCGCCGGCAAGTGCGAGGGCCCGTGCGGCGGCAAGTGCGAAGGCAAGTGCGAAGGCAAGTGCGAAGGCAAGTGCGCCGAGAAGTGCCAGGCTCCGTGCGGCCCCGCGAGGAGAGGCGAGGGGAAAGGCTGCAAGCGCTCGGGCAGTTCCTGCGGCGCCATGAGGGGATGGGCGTCCGAGAATCCGGAGTTCGACGCGAGCCCGATCGATCCCGTGCAGGACTGACCGTCTGACTTGTGATCCCAGGGCCTGGGCGGGCGTGCTGCGGCACGCCCGCCTTCTTCTTTCCGGCTCCGCGACCGCGGCAACTCCCTGCCAAGGTGTGGGCTCAGGCCCGATCGCATTGCGGCATGACGACCTCGGGCCGGGGCTCGGGAATCCGCCGGAGGCAGTGTCCCTGCGACAGAACCACGCTCGGCGCCTGCCAGAGGACAGCGCGGCTCGGCTGGGTGCGCGCCCGCGGTGGATTGCGGCAAGAGGGGGATCGCGATGAAGGATGAGCGGACACAGGCGGAGGACGCGAGCAGCCGGCAAGGCCTGTCTGTCTTCGAGCGCTACCTGACGGTCTGGGTGGCGCTCTGCATCGCGGGCGGAATCGCGCTCGGCAAGGTGGCGCCCGGCGCGGCGACGTTTCTCGACGGGCTCTCGCTCCACGTGGGCGGGGCACCCGTGGTCTCGATCCCCATCGCGATCTGCCTGTTCTTCATGATGTACCCCATCATGGTGAAGATCGACTTCCTGGAGGTGGTGAAGGCGGGGAGAAGCGCCAAACCGGTCCTGCTCACGCTGTTCATCAACTGGGGTGTGAAGCCGTTCACCATGTACGGGTTTGCGATTGTCTTCCTCGGCATCCTGTTCCGCGGCCTGATCGGCGCGGACGCCGTGGACCTGGTCAAGCTGCCCCTGGGGCTGGATCTTGCCGTGGGCGCCAAGCACGGCGCCGGCACGGTGATGCTCGCGGACGGGGTGAAGATGCTCGAGGTGCCGCTCTGGCGGAGCTATCTGGCGGGCTGCATCCTGCTCGGGATCGCGCCGTGCACGGCGATGGTGCTGGTGTGGGGCTTTCTCGCGCGCGGCCGGGATGGGCTCACGCTCGTGATGGTGGCGATCAACTCGCTCACCATGCTGGTGCTCTACGGCGTCCTCGGCGGGTTGCTCCTCGGGGTCGGGAGGCTGCCGGTGCCGTGGCAGGCGTTGCTGCTGTCGATCGGGGTGTACGTGGCGCTCCCCCTCGTGGCTGGATACCTGTCGCGAAGGCTGATCATCCGGGCGCGAGGCGAGACGTGGTTCCGGGAGAGGTTCCTCCACGTGCTCACGCCGATCACGATCACGGCGCTGCTGATCACGCTGGTGCTGCTCTTCTCCTTCAAGGGCGAAGTGATCCTCAGGAACCCGCTCACGATTCTGTGGATCGCCATCCCGCTCTTTCTCCAGACGGTGACCATCTTCGGACTGGGGTACTGGCTTGCCCATCGGCTCGGGCTGGCCTATCGGGATGCAGCGCCCGCGGCGATGATCGGCGCGTCCAACCACTTCGAGGTGGCGATCGCCACGGCGGTCATGCTGTTCGGGCTTTCCTCCGGCGCCGCACTCGCGACGGTCGTGGGGGTGCTGATCGAGGTGCCGGTGATGCTCATGCTCGTCCGGATCTGCCTCCGCACCCAGCACTGGTTTCGGGCCGAGCCGGCGCGCGCCGGTCCCGCGGGGCCGGTGTCCGGCGGAGCTCCGGCCGGAAGCGGACAGTAGGGGCCCCCGTGTTGACGGGGAGGGCGCCCGCGGCGAAGCCGCGCCACTCCAGCCGCGGGGAGCGGACTGCGGCCGGGCCGTTCCGGGAGCGTCCGGCGCGCGCGCGGCTCAGAGCACGAACTTGAGCTCGCCGAGCGGAGTCCGGCAGTCGAGATCGGTGCCGCGGTCGCGGTGGTCGATGATCTCGGCGGCCACCCCCACCATGCGGCCGAAGAGGAAGAGGTCGAACACGAGCTCCTGGAGCTGGGCGAGCGTGAGCGTCCGGTCCTGGAGGTCCTTCCAGACGAGCTTCAGCGAGATCACCGCGAGCACGGCGTCGATGTTCACGCAGAAGACGTTCGGGGTCACCCCCTGGTGGAAGAGCTCCTCGACCAGCCGGTGGTACCACTCCTGGAAGACGTTATAGATCTTCCGCTCGGCGCACTGCTTGCGGATGAAGTCCTCGCGGGGATCGATGTTCACGGGGCTCCCCTTGAAGACCGGGTGGTTGATGCACGGGATGGGCTTCACCCGGAGCGCGCCCTGGCGTTTCGCGTCGCGCTTGAAGACCGCGTAGTCCTTGGCGGCCTGGGCGGCGAGCGCCTTCAGATCGAGCCCGTGGTCGGGCGAGCCGGGGTCTTTGAGCCCCGTGTCGCGGAAGCGCTCCAGCAGGTACTCGACCGCCTCGAATCCGTTGCCTCCGTGAGAGAGGCCCGTATTGGCGAGAAAGCCCACGAAGGCCATCGAGATGTGGTTGCGCGCGCTCACGCTCTCCTTGGCGCCCTTGGCGGACAGCGTGCCCGGCCCGTTGGTGAGCGTCAGCCCGATCAGGTACTTGAACTCGATCCGCTCGACGTCGTTCGGCGCGCGGTTGAAGAGCACCCAGAAGGCGTTCTCGGTGAAGGAATCGGTGAGCCGGGCGGTCCGATCGCCCTGGGTGAGCGCGGCCCAGCGCTTGTTGTGCGGGCGGTCGATCACGGAGCACGCCACCATCCGCGCGATGGTCTGGAGGTAGCTCGTCGCGTCCTCCACCGTCTGCCGGCTCAGGCGCTTGTGGAGGAGCGGCCGCCAGAAGGTCGCCGTGGCGAGGGCGGCAACCAGGAACGTCCACGGGTCGCGGAGATGCACGCCCTGCTTCTCGGCGGTCTCGAGGGCGTGGCGGGCCAGCCGGAGTACGATGTTGCCGCGCGCGCCCGCCCGCACCTCCTTGTAGAGCACGGCGAGCCGCTCCTCCTCGGGCGGCGTCTCCGGGGCAAAGAGGCGGCCGGCCAGGTGCGCGTCCAGGGCCTCCGGGAAGCGCGCGGTCTGCTCATCGAGACTGAACTCGCGGATGGTGTCGATGAGAAAACGGGTGTGCTCGCGTACCCGCCGCAGTGCGGGCGGGTCACCCAGCGCGGCCGTGACGCCGGCGAGGTAGGCGTTGGGCGTGGCATGGGCCGCCCGGGCCCGCTCGACGACCGCGTAGTCGGCCGCCTCGAGTCCGAGGAACAGGTTCAGCAGCAAGTTGGTCCGGCGCACGTCCTCGGCCTGTGGCTTCACCCGGGCCAGCGCGAAGAAGATGTTCTCCTCGAGTGTGCGTTCGGCGAGCTCGAGAATCGAGGTGCCATTGAGCTCGGCGACCTGGGTGGTGGGGTCCATGCGCGAGGCGCCGGACGTGTTGCGCATGTTCTGGCGGAGGAACTGGGCGCCGACCTGCTTGTTGAAGAGGGCGAGCTGCTCGTCGTACGGCTTGAGCGGGGTTACCAGCGGGATCTCGAGCGCCTCGGGAAGCGGGAGCAGCGTGTCGCGGAGCCACAGTTTGAGCGACAGGTCGCCCTCGGCGGCGAAGTCCGGCTTCTCGTCGATCGCCTGGAACACCGCCTTCATCGCGGTCGGGAAGGCCTGGATGGACGGGATGCGCACCCCGCGCTTGGAGACCACCGGGTGCTCGGGGTCGAAGACCGGCGTGCCGAAGTACTCGTCGAACCAGCGCTCCTTGCTGAGCGCATCGTCGCCGCTGCCGGCCAGCGCGCCCGCGTGGCCGCAAGCCTTCAGCAGGTCCTTCTTCCAGCGGCCGGTGACGCAGACGACGATCGGTTTGTTGAAGCCGAAGTGGCGCTCCTGGATCATGCGGAGCGCTTCCTGCTCGTAGTAACCGCCCGGCTCCGCGTAGAGGGCCACCGCCTTGGTGCGGGGGTCGTTCTGGGCCGCGTAGAGGAACTCCGCCAGCGCGAAGTGGATGTAGACGTCCTTGCCCGAGCTCACGACGGTGGACAGGCCGAAGCCGGCGGTGCGCAGGTACTCGGCGATGGTGGTGGTGAAGTTGCCGCTGTTGGAGTGGATGGCGACCGAGCCCGCCCGGAGCGTTTCCTCGGGATGATCGCCGCCGAGCGCGCCGCCGATGCGGACGTGATCCCAGGCGTTCGCGACCCCGAGGCAGTTGCAGCCGATGACGTCTACCCCCGCCTCCTGGCAGAGGAAGCGGATGTTGCGCGAGTCGCGCGTCGCGACCTTCTCGGTGATGATGACGATCCGCTTGAGCGCGTCGTTGAAGCTCACCAGCTCGCTCGCCGCCTGGGCGACGGCGCTCGGCGGCAGATAGATCACGCCGACGTCGAAGTGGTGGCCCCGCTTCATCACCTCGCGCACGCTCGGATAGACCGGAATGTCGCCGAGCGGCGTCTCGAGCTTGTCGGTGCGGCCGTACTGGACGCCGGCGACGACGTTGCCGCCGGAGTAGGCGTGGGAGACGGGGGTGACCTTCCGGCTCTCCGTGCCGAGGATGTTCACCACGCAGACGCGCGAGTCGCGGGTGATCAGCTCCTCGAGGGAGTGGATGCCCACGTAGTAGGGAAACGGTCGGGTCTTCAGCTGTCGCATGATGCGCTCCAGGTCCGATTCCGGGTCGGCCGATCCCGCGGCGCGGCCCGGGACCTCACGACGTCGTGGTCTCCAGGTAGCGGCGCCGTCCCTCCCGGCCCCACCACTCGTCGATCCTCTTGGCGTACTCCAGCGTGAGGATCATCGAGGTGTCGTAGCCGAACATCCGGTAGGGGAGCTTCAGGGAATCGAGGATGTCCCGGGCGTAGACCATGCCCTTGATCAAGTTGGGCCCACCCCGGCCGATCACCACGAAGACCGGCGCCACGCGGCCCTGCGCGGCCGCGTGGTCCCGCAGCGCGTCGAAGATGCCGCGGAACGTGATGTAGATGTCGGTGTTGTTGGCCTTGCCGCCGATCACCAGGAGCACGTTGGCCCGGTCGAGGTGGTAGCGCAGCGCGATGCGGGCGATCTCGTACATTTTCTCGTAGGGCGGGTTGCCGCCGAAGTCGGAGGTGAACAGCGCGCGGTCGCCGAGGGTCTCCGTGGCGGCGGAATTGGCGCCGCCGCCGAACATGAACGGCAGGATGGTGCCCGCCGGATTGAGGTCGAGGACGTCGCTCTGGCCCTGGTAGGTGCGAAGCTGGTTGATCTCGGCCTCGAAGGGGCTCGTGTCTTGCTGGAAGATCCCGGGGGGCAGCCCGGCGCGCCGCCAGGCCGGGTTGTCCTGGTCGAAGGCGGCCTTGATGTCGCAGGCCACCGGCACGTAGCCCGCGCCGGCGCGCTTGATGCGGATGGGGTTCAGCTCGATCGTCGAGAGACCGTAGCTCTCGTAGAGGTCCCACAGGCGGGGCAGCGCCTGCACCAGCGGGCTGATGTAGCGCGGCGGGCAGCCGAGATCGTTCAAGGCGTTGGTGATGTCGAAGGACTTCAGCCCGATGAACGGGTCGATCCAGACGTGCGCGAGCTTGTCGGGGCCGAGCGTCTCGATGTCCACGCCGCCCCAGGGCGAGAGGGAGAAGATGGGCTTGCGGCGCCGGGTCGACTCGAGGATGGCGAAGTAGATCTCGATGTCCGACTCGACGAACTCCTCGAAGGTCACCCCGTTGGCTCGCAGCGTCTGCGTGCCGTGCTGGTGGGTGGCGAAGTAGAGCGCGCGCTTGGCCTCGAGGGCCGCGGGCAGGCTGTCGACGACCCGCACCAGGCCCGCCTTGCCCTTCTTGCCCACGCCCACGTGGAAGACGGGTTTCACCACGAGCCGTCTGTGGCGGTCCAGCATGGCCTGGATCTCGCCGGAGGCGGCGCCGCCGGTCAGGAACTCGGGGACGGGAAAATCCACGAGCTGGAGAAGCTGGGCGCCGTACTTGAGGCCCGACAGTTGCATGACGCTGCCTTTCGTGGAGGATCGCCGGGTGCGCCGGTGCCGGCCGGGCCGGGCGCGCAGGACGAAGGCAGGAGCTACGCGGCGCCGCCGGAAGGTCTCCTCGAAGCCGTTTCGAGAGCGGCATTTCTCCGGGATTTCCGCCGCACTGTATGACAGGTTCCGCCGGCGGCGCCAAGCGGTTTTCGCGCGGTCCCGGCCGGCGTCGTTGGTCTCCGGACCCCGGTCGCGTTCGGGCGCCCCCCTGGTTTCTTCCGGACAGGAACTTGCGCGCTCCCGGCTCCGGCGGTATTGTCGGGTATCTTCGGCAGAACGGGTCCGGCAAGCTGGAGGTCACGGCGATGAAACCTTCCCCCGCCTTCTCCCGTCCTGCCAGCCCAGCGGTGTTCGCGGTGTCCGGAGCACTCCTGCTGGCGCTGCTGCTCGCGGCGTGTCGCGATCACACCACGGGCAAGGACCCGGCGCCGGCCCCCGAGATCGCCGAGGACTTCTCGAACCTCGGCGACCGGGTTGCGGCGGCGACGACCGCTGCGTGGACTCTCGGAGGCCAGGCCGGGCTCTTCGCCACCTCCGGCTACGGCGGCCACGGTGCCGACGGCGTGCTGGACCTCCAGGGGCAGCTCACGCTCACTTCCGGGAATGACCCGGCGCGGCCGCCGGCTGCGGACGGCGCCGTGGAGTGGAACTACGCGAGCGTGCACATCCGCCCCGGGGCGACACTTGCGCTCCGGGGCGCGTATCCGATCCGGCTCAATGTGGTCGGCGACTGCGTCGTGGAAGGAACCATCGACGCGTCCGGTCAGAGCGGGCTCAACGCTCCGGCGGGCACGGCGGGCCAGGTGGGGCAGATTCCGGGCGGCGTCGGCGGCGCCGGGGCCGGCATGGGGGGCTACGCGAACACCAATCCCGGTTCCTCGATCGGCGCCCTGCCGATGGAGCTGCGCGGCGCGCCCGGGTATCCGCGCGTCATCAACAGCTGCAACGACCTGAACCGCTCCGATAACCGGCTCATCACCGTGATCGAGAACAACTGTGGCGGGGGAGCCGGCGGCAACCGTGGCGTGACGAGCGGCAGCGTGCTGCGGAGCGGCTGCAGCGGCAACGGCGGCGGCCATGCGACCGACGGCCGGGAGACCGATTACCTCTGCGGGAACATCGGTGCGTTCGGCCGCGCGTTCGGCGAGCTGTGGGTCGTGACGCTGCACCCGACGCAGGTCGAAGCTCCGACGGCGGGAACGGGCGGCGGCGCCGGCGGGAACGCGGCCCTCTACACGGGCAACCCGCTTCCCGCGGACGACATCGTGGCCGGCTCGGGCGGCGGCGGCGGCGGCGGAATGGAGATCGTGTGCGCCGGGGCGCTTACCGTGGGAGCGGGCGGCCGGGTGCTCGCCGACGGCGGGAGCGGCGGGGCGGGGTACACGACCGTCGTGAGCAGCACGACGCTGTCGGGCGGCTACGGCGGCGGCGGGTCGGGCGGTTGCATCTGGCTGTCCGGGACCTCGGTGGCGACGGACGTCGCGAGCGGGCTCCGCGCGGTCGGCGGGATCGGCAACCCGAATCCGCCGACCCCACCCGACAACGGCAACGGCGGCGACGGCTACGTGATCGTGCGCGATCTGGAAGGCACGCCGAACGTGGCGGGCGTGATCACCCCGGCGCCGGTGGTGGGACGCGAGACGTTCGTGCCGGCCGCCAACGGGACCTCCCGGGCGGTCTCCCGCTGGTACGACTCGGGAAGCGCCGATCCCCGGTGGGCCTTCAATGCGAGCGACCCGCAGACGGGCGCGGTGGTTCCGGGGACGCACCTGACGTTCCAGAGCGCACCGGCGGCGGGGCAGACCGTGCGGATCGAGTTTCAAGGAGCGCCGGAGGTGAACGGTCAGCCGGATCCGGATCCGACACACTGGCTGCCGGCGGGCAACACGGCGCAGGATCCGTACGCCGCCTTCGAGACCGACATCACGAGACTGCGCGGCGCCGGGATGAGGTTCGTGCGCTTCCGCATCCAGTTCGATATCGGGGCGCGGCAGAAGGGACAGCCCGCGCCGAACCCGGTGGTCGTGAGCCGGGTGGCAATCGCATACTGAGCTGTCCGCGGGGCCGGCGCCCGCGCGGATGCGGGTGCTCGGGGACAAAGGGAGTTCGTGTTCCGCGAGGCGATGCTGCTCCCCGAAGGGAGTGGTGTTGCCCCGTGGCATCGGCGGATCCGACCGGGTCCGACCGCGTCCATCGAGGAGGTCGAACATGAGGTTCTTTCATTCCGTCGTCGCGTTCTCGCTCCTTCTCGCCGTCGTCGGCGCGCTGGCCGGCCAGCAGGCCGCCGCTCCGGAGGCCGGCGGAATCGAGGCGGCTCTCGCCGAGCTACCGATCTACTTCGTCTCGAACGAGGGCGTCTGTGCGGACGAGGTGAGCCACTACGTCCCGGGCGCGGACAAGACGCTCTACTTCACGCCCGCCGGTTTCGTGTTCCAGCTGCAGGGCAAGGCGCGCGGCTGGATCGTGAAGCTCGAGTTCGTGGGCGCCAACCCGGACGTCGCCCCGCAGGGCGAGCAGCGCCAGGAGGCGGTCTTCAGCTACTTCCGGGGGCCGAGAGAGGATTGGAAGACGGGCTTGCCGACCTTCGCGCGGCTCGTGTACCGGGAGCTCTGGCCGGGGATCGATCTCGTCTACTCCGGCAACGTCAACCGCCTCAAGTACGAGTTCGTCGTCGCGCCGGGGGCGGATCCCGCGCGGATCCGGCTGCGCTACTGCGGCGCGGCCGAGGTGACGGTCACGGCGGCCGGCGCGCTCCGCGTGGCGACGGCGGCCGGGAGCTTCGAGGACGCGCCACCGGTCGCCTGGCAGGAGATCGACGGGCGGCGGGTCGAGGTGGCGATGGCGTACGCGCTGGAGGAGCGCGCGAAGAGCGGCGCGCAAGAGTTCGGCTTCCGGCTCGGCCGGTTCGACGCCACGAGGCCCCTGATCCTCGATCCGGCGATCCTCGTCTACTGCGGCTACATCGGCGGCAGCCTGATCGATGCGCCGGCGCCGGTGAACTGCGCGATCGCGGTGGACAGCGCCGGTGCGGCCTACGTGGCCGGCACGACGCAGTCGCCCGAGCTGACGTTTCCGGTCGTGGTCGGCCCGGACCTCACGCACAACGGCTCGAACGACGCGTTCGTGGCGAAGGTCCACCCGCAGGGGACGGGGCTCGTCTACTGCGGCTACCTCGGCGGCAGCGCGGCCGATCTGGGCTACGCGATCGCGGTGGACTCGGCCGGCGCGGCCTACGTCGTCGGGGCGACGCAGTCGACGGAGGCGACGTTTCCGGTGGCGGTGGGGCCGGATCTCACGCACAACGGCTCGAACGATGCGTTCGTGGCGAAG
>JAFGQW010000147.1 GCA_016935485.1 Planctomycetota bacterium
GATTTCACCGTGCCCAGCGGGCGGTCCACGATGCGCGCGATCTCCTCGTAGCCGAGTCCCTGGACGTCGCGCAGCACGATCAGCTCGCGATCCTCGGGATCGAGCGTGCCGAGCACGCCATGGATTCTCGCCGCGGTTTCCTGCTGTCCGATCCTCCGCGTCGGCTCGTAGGTCCGATCCGGGATCTCCACCGCACGGTCCTCCTCGTCCCCGCCGCCGCCGCCCACAAAGACGAGCTTCGGCCCGGCGCCGCGCTTGGGTCTCAGCCTCGAACGGGCCTCGTTCACGGCGATGCGGTAGATCCAGGTCGCAAACGCCGCCTCGCCGCGAAACCGGGCCAGGCCCACGTAGGCCTTGACGAACACGTCCTGGGTGGTGTCCGCCGCGCGCTCGCGATCGCCCAGGAAGCGGTAGACCAGGCCGTAGATCCGGTCCTGGTGTCGTTCGACCAGGCGATCGAACGCGGCGCGGTCACCGCCCCGGGCGGACGCCACGAGCTCGGCGTCGCTCGGGCCCGCCGGGCGGTCCGTCTCGTTCGATGCGGCGCTTGGATCCATGAGGAGAGGCCAGGTTTCCAGAAAACCGATCGGAATCCGGATTGCCTCCGCGGGGGAATTCTACCCGCTCCCCGGGGATCCCGGCCGGAATCCCGGCGTCCCGGGGGAAGAAACTCCCCGCGCGGTTCAGAGGCGACGCGGCGCCATCGAGACCTCGCGGCGGCCGAGCACATTGACGGCCAGGCCCAGCAGCAGCAGGGTCGTCAGCAGGCTCGAGCCCCCGCCGCTCACCAGCGGCAGCGTGAGCCCGGTGGTGGGGAGCGCCCCGCTCGCCACCGCCGTGTTGACCAGCACCTGCGTGCCCAGCAGCCCGCCCACGCCGACCAGGAGGAGCCGCCCGAAGGGCTCCCGCCACTCCATGGCGGCGCACAGCAGCAGGGCCACCAGCGCGTAGAACAGCCCCAGCACCACCAGGCAGGCCACGAGTCCGCCCTCCTCCGCGATCACCGCGAAGATGTAGTCGTTCGACCGGGCGGGCAGGTAACCGCCGATGTTCTGCGGGCCCTCGAACAGCCCGCGCCCCGCCAGTCCGCCGTTGGCTACCGCGATCCTGGCGTTCAAGGGCTGGTAGAGATCGAAGCTGCCGTGGCGCGCCTCGTCCCACGCGAGAAACGTCCAGATGCGCGCGCGCTGGTAGTCCTTGAGCCCCCAGAGCACGCCCGCCGCAACCGAGACCGCGAGCACCGCGAGCAGCACCGCCGCCACCCGCCGCCGCACGCCCGAGGCCCACACCATCACGCCGACGATCGGCAGGTAGAGGAGCGCCATCCCGAGATCGGGCTGGCGGACGACGAGCGCGACGGGAAGAAGCGTGAGCAGACACGGCCAAGCGAGCCGCCGCCAGCCGTACCCCTTCTCCGCGTACATGAGCGTCCGCGCCAGCACCAGCAGCAAGCCGAGCTTCATGAGCTCCGAGGGCTGGAACCCGATCGAGCCCGAGATCGCGAGCCACCGCCGCGAGCTGTGGCGCACCTCGCCGAACAGCGCGGTCGCCACCAGCAGCACCAGGCAGGCCCCGTAGATCGGCCACGCCAGCCGCCCGACCGTGCGGTACGACGGGAGCTGCACCGCCGCGAACGCCACCAGCCCCAGCCCGATCCAGCGGAGCTGGCCGAGCGGCGCTGGGGCGTAACGGTCGGTGTCGGCGAGGTAGGTCGACGAGACGTAGAACACGAAGCCGCCGCCGAGCAGGAAGAGGCCGATCAGCACCAGCAGCGCGCGGTAGGGATGGATCCGCGAGGCGCCGAGCGCGGTCTTCATCGCCGTGCCGTCCCCTCCGCCGGCCGCGCCGTGCCGAAGTAGTGCTCGAGGAAGTCCGCCGCCAGCGGCACCGCCGCCGCGCCGCCCGACAGGCCGCGGTGCTCCAGGTAGACGACCACCACGATCTCCGGACGATCGGCCGGAGCGAAGCCCGCGAACCAGGCGTGCCGCGGGAGCGCGCTCGGCTGCCGGCGCGAGCCGAACGTGGCGGTGCCGGTCTTGCCCGCCACCGCGATGCCGCGCTCCGCCAGGCGGCCAAACCCCTCGTGCTGGGCGGTGCCGCGGCGGACCGCGTGCTGCATCCCGGTGACGAGCAGCTCGGCGTGCGCGGCCGGAAACGCGCGCCGCGCCGCGCCCTGCCGGTACGGGCTCTGCTCGACGACGAACGGCGGGCGCCACAGCCCGCGCTGCGCCACAGCCGCGTACAGCACCGCAAGGTGCAGCGGCGACACGTAGACCGGGTCCTGGCCGATGGCCATGTTCCGCATCTCGGCCTCGCTTGCCGGCATGCGGATCCGCCCGGCGTACCGCGCGGCGTCATCGCCCCAGAGCGGCGGCTGGTCGAAGTGGAAGGCGCGAAACGTCCGGTCGAACGCGTCCCGGAGCCCGCGTTCGTGGAGGGCTCGGGCCACCTTCGCGAAGTACGCGTTGCAGGAATGGCAGAGCGCCTCGTGGAAGTCGACGCTCGCCGCACCGCCCGCATGCCCCGCGTAGGCGCAGCCCGGCGTGGGGCCGCCCGGCAGCCGCCCCCAGCACGAGAACGCCGTGTGCTCGTCCTGGATCACGCCGTGCTCCAGGCCGACCAGGGCGGTGAAGATCTTGAACACCGATCCGGGCAGCGCCGGCTCGAGGGCGCGGCTGGCGAGCGGCCGGTCGGGCGACTGCCTGCGGTCGGCCAGACGCGCCAGCGCCCCGGGCTCGCGCAGCGCGCGGGGCTCGTAGCTCGGGTCGGTCGCCAGCACCCGCACCGCGCCGCACCGCGGGTCGAGCGCCACCAGCGCGCCGCCCCCCATGCCGACGTGCTGCTCCGCGCCCTGCCGGCGCGCCCGGTCCGCGGCGAGCAACGCCTCCGCCTGGCGCTGCAGCGCCTCGTCGAGCGTGAGCGTGACGTCCGCCCCGTCGACGGCGGCGGCCTCGTGGATGACCAGGGGACGGCGGGCGCCGGGCACGTGGACGAAGCGCAGGATGCCGCGCCGCCCGCGCAGCCGCTCGTCGTAGCGCCGCTCGATCCCCTCGATCCCGACGTCCCGGTCGCCGACGTGCGGCCGGGCGAGCAGCGCTTCCTCCAGCGCCACGAAGGCGCGCGCCTCCTCGCGGCTGCGCATCCCCGACTGCGAGAGGATACGCCGCTGTAGCGCTTCGATGCGCCACCGGGCGACGGCCTGCAACCGCGGCACCCAGCCCAGCACCGCGTCCGGATCCAGCGGGTCCGGCGGCGCCACGTCCTCGAGCCAGGCCGCCGGAACCTCGCCGGTCCACCCCACGAGATGCGGCGCGAACCCCTGCTCCCAGCGGCGGTCGGAGTACTCCTGCACCGCGAAGCCCTGAAGACGCCGGTCGACGCTGGCGCGGTGGAGCTCCACGACGACGTCGTAGGGCACGGACCGCGCCGGCGTGCGCTCGCGTCCCAGGTGGTCGCGGAGGATCTTGCGGCAGCGCATCCTCGCCTCCCGCCCGAGGCGAGACAGCGACTCCAGCCACCAGAGCGAATCGCCGGCAGAGGTGCGTGCTCGACCGAGACCCGCGGCGGCCGCCTGCAGCTCGCGGCGCGCGCCGTCCTCGGCGCGGACGACCTGCCGCCAGAGCTGCACCTCGAGGTCGTCGCCGAGCGCCGCGGCGAGCGCACGAAACGCTTGCGCCTCGCCGGCGAGCCGTTCGTACCGCGCCTCGAGCGCCGCCGACTCGCCCTCACCGAGCGCCGCGCGCAGCGGGCGCCAGCCGTCGCGCGGCTCCCGCACGAACGCCTGCACGCGGGCGAGCGCACCCCCACCCAGGACCGCATCGAGCTGGGCCGCGAGGCTGCCGTCGAGCGGGCACTCCTCCCGGTCCGCGGGCGCGGCGGCGGCCACGGTGCCGGCGCGCGCGCCGGATTGGCGCGCGCCCAGCACCAGGAAGATCGGGGCCGCAAGCAGCCGGTCCCACTCGGCGCGCGGATCCCGGACGATCGCGGCGAGATGCCGGGCGCGGCGTGCGATCTCAGCCTCGAGCATCCGGTCGTGCGCGCGATCGAGCTCCGCGAGACGTTCGGCGAGCTCGGCACGGCGGTCCTCCGCACCGGCGCCGGGAGCGGCCGCCACCCCGCCGGGTTCGCGCTCGAGGGTCTCGAGCTGCGCCGCAAGCGCGGCCCGGGCGGCGGCGCGCTCGGCCGCCTCCCGGCCGTGCACCAACCAGAAGCCCTGCTTCGCCTCGAGCTTGCCGAGCGCCGCAGCGAGCGCCGCCGGCGGCCAGCGGTCGCGTACGCGGCCGGGCTCGATCCTGAGATCGAAGCGATGTTCGCTCCGCGCCACCACCGCGCCGCCTTCGAGCCGGATGGACCCGCGGATCGGCGGGCTGAACAGACGCCGGGTGCGGTGGTCCTCGCCCTTGGCCACCCACGCATCGCGCTCGACGACCTGCAGGCGAACGAGGTGGGCGATCACGAGGAGGTTCGCCACCCCGAAGAGCACGAGCACCTGGGCCAGTCGCTTGGCGAGCATTCACCCCCCCGCCCGCGGCAGCAGTCCGCGCCGCCACCGCTCCGGACGCAGCAGTACGCGGTCGACGAGGAAGATGAAAACCGGCGCGGCCAGCGCCGTCGGCGCGGCGACGGCCAGCGCCCCCGCCAGCAGCGCGAGCCGGCCGGAGTGCGGATAGGCGACCATCAGCGGCACGACGGCCCCCGCCTCGAGAATCGCCCCGAGCACGAAGGTGAGCCACACCTGGTTGAGCGGCCGCGCGGCGTAGAACCCGCGCCGGAGCCCCACCACGACCCCCACGCCGCCCGCGGCCAGCACGAGGTGAAACCAGGTGGGATCCAGAGAGGCGCTGCCGCGCGCGAACGCCACGAGCAGCACCGGCAGCACGAGCCGCCGGAGCTCGATCCGCGTGGCCGCGAATCCAAGCAGCAGCACGAACGGATCGAGGCAGGCCGGCAGATCGGGCGCGAACACCGCCGCGACCACGGTGAGCAGGAGGAACATCGCGATCATCGCGCGTCATCCAGCGGCCAGGCGAGATCGCGCGGCGGGCGCGCAAACCGCCCGACCTGGAGTCCAGCGCCGCGCGCAGGCCGCGCGGGCCGCTCCAGGACCACGAAACCGCCCGCCGACGAGCTTACCACTTCCCCGAGCACAAGACCAACCCCGCCCGCCCCCCGGTCGGGTCCGACCACCAGGAGATCTCCGGCCTCGGGCGCGACCCGGGCCTCGAGGCAGCCGCCGTGAACCCGGGTGCCGTCGCGCCGGCCGCCGCGGAACACGGCGCCGCCGGGACTCTCCAGGCGACCGGGCTCCGCCGGCCGGAGGATCAGGACGTGGCAGTAGAACCCCGGGTCCTCGACGAGGCGCACGCGGGCGACCCGGCCCGCCGCCGTGTGGACCCAGCCCTCGAGGTACGCCCCGCTGGCCACGGGAGCGTCCGGCGGCACCGGCCCGCCGCCCTCGCACACGATCAGCACCGAGCCCCGGAGCGGGCTGGCGTCCCAGCTCCGGACCACACGGGCCGGCCGCCAGTCCCCGGACCCCTCGCCCCGAGGGCCGAACCGGTGGATCCTCTCCCCCCGCTGGAGGCGGAGCCCGAGCACACGCCGCGGCTCGAAGAAGGGCTCCACGCACGAGCCGCCGCCCTCGGCGCCGCCGGCCTTGAGCCGGCCGACCGGCAGGCCGGCGGGGACCTCGCGCACAACGTCGCGATCGATCGCCGTGGTGACGACCGCGCCGCGCTCGATCTCCGCGCGGAGCGCGCTCCGGTTCTCGGGATCTTCGATCTCGAGTCCGCCGCCGCGCCGCGATCCGGTGAGCACCATCCGCCCGCTCCCGGCGCAGCCGAGCCACCACGCCTCGGCGTCGACCACGGTCCGGATGCGCGCGAAACCGGCGGCCACCGCGTCCACCTCGCCGGCGAGGCAGATCGGACCGCCCTGCGGCTCGCGGAAGCCGGCCACGTCACCGAGGGCGACGCCGTCGCGCCGGCCGCGGTCCACTACCACGTGCGCGCGGTCGCCCGCCAGGCGGACGGCCACGACCCGCGCGCACCCGTCCGGCCCGGCCCGGTTCCACGCACGCTCGAGGAACGCCGCGACCGCCGGCGGCGGCGCCGGGAGCGCCGCGTCCCGCCGGGCGGCCTCCGCGCAGGGGTGGCGCAGCGCCGCCACCGCGGCCTGCACGGCCACCTCGAGCGCATCGCGCACCGGCGTGCGCAGCACGAGGAACACAACCGCCGCGGCGTAGAGGAGCCCCGCCAGCGGCCACCGCCGCATGGCTACTCGGACTCGGCGGTCTCAAGGATCTCGTGGAGCAGATCCAGCTGATCCAGGATCTCGTTGATTCCGCGGGCCACGGCGGTGCGAGGATCCGCCGCCACGGAGACCGGCAGCTTGATCTCCTCGGCGATGATCTCGTCGATCCCCCTCAGCAGCACCCCGCCGCCGGTGAGCGTGATCCCGGTGTCGACGAGATCGGCGGAAATCTCCGGCGGTGTCTGCTCGAGCGTCGTGCGGATCGCCTGGATGATGGCGCGCACCGGAGGCTGCAGGGCCTCCCGGATCTCGGTCGAGGTGATGTTGGTCCGACGGGGCAGGTGGTCCTTGAGATCGCGCCCGCGGATCTCCATCTCGTACTCCTGCGCGATCGGGTAGGCGCTGCCGATCTCGATCTTGATCCGCTCCGCGGTCTGCTCGCCGATCAGGAGGTTGTACTTCTTGCGCACGAACTGGATGATCGCCTGGTCCATCTCGTCGCCGGCCACGCGGATGCTCGTCTTCTGCACCAGCGACGCCAGGCTCAGCACCGCCACCTCGGTGGTGCCGCCGCCCACGTCCACGATGAGGTGGCCGCGCGGCTCGTTGATGGGCAGGTTCACGCCCAGGCCGGCCGCGAGCGGCTCCTTGATCAGGAACACCCGGCGGGCGCCCGCGCGCTCCGCGCAGTTGATCACCGCGCGCTTCTCGACCGCCGTGATGCCCGAGGGGATCGACATGAGCACGCGCGGCCGGATCCACGAGCCCCCGTGGGCCTTGCGCAGGAAGTAGCGGATCATCGCCTCGGTGATCTCGAAGTCGGCGATGACCCCGTTCTTCATGGGCCGGATGGCCATGATGCTGCCGGGCGCCTTGCCCAGCATCTTCTTGGCGGACTCCCCCACGGCGGTCCCGTTCATGAGGACCCGGTTGGTGCCGCGCTTGACGGCGACCACGGAGGGCTCGTCCAGCACGATCCCCGCCCCGCGCACCGCGACGAGCGTGCTGGCGGTGCCGAGATCCATGCCGACGTCCGCGGAGAACTTGCCCAGCAGCCAGTCGATCGGCGACCTCATGCGTGTGCCCTCCCGCGCCCTTGCCCTGTCCGCCGTTCCGTCGCCAACCCGGTCCGTCGCGGCCGCCCGCACCGCCGACGCCCACCCCCGGCGCCGGCGCCCCGGCCAGGGGGCTCGGCCTCGCAAGGTATAAGAAACGGGCCCGGACGAGGCCGGGCCCGCGCGGCATTCAACAAGGGGTCGAGCGTCGCGTCAACCGAGAAGCCCGGCCTGATAGTCGTTGCTCAGCTTGATGAGGGTGATGATGATCGCCACCAGCAAGCCCACCGTGGTGATGATCACGAGGCCGGTCGCCAGCACGTCCTCGGACGGCGACTCTTCCTCGATCACCTCGTCGAGATCCATCAGTTCTTCAGCGGCCATGTATCGTTCACTCCGTCTCCCGGGGAATCGCCCCCCGTGGGTTCTCGGAAACAGGACCTCACAGGCGCGTCTGGGCCGTGTCGCCCACGGCGATCTCCCTGCCCGGCGCGAGCACGATGAATCTCGCGGCGCAGCTCTTCGGGTAGACGTTGTCCACCTGGACATCGCCGACGTACAAGCCGCGGCGGCTGACATGGAAGCGCATGCCCTTGGTGACCTTGTCGTCGCTGCCCACCGAAAGCGTCACGAACTTGTATTCCGGGTTGACCGTCTGCACCACTGCTTCGATGGGCGGCGCCTGGATCACGCCCTCGAAGTTGAAGCCCCCGTCAATGGCGATCTTGACCTTGTTCTGCTCGTGGGCCAGTTCACTCCGCACCTCGGTCAGATCGCGCTCGTGCTGCGCCACCTGCTCCTGGAGGTCCGCGATCATCTGGTCCTTGCGCCGCCCGTCGTCCTCGGCCGTCTCCTTGGTCGCCACCGCACTCCGCGCGTTCTCCTCGGCCGTCGTCATGCGCCGCTCGTAGAGCTCGCGATCCCGCTGGGCCTGGGTGAGCGCGGCAGTCAGCGTCTTCATCTGGTCCTTGAGCTCGGCGACGCTGTTGCCGAGCTTCTCGTTGGAACGTTTCTCCTCGGTGAGCTGCTGCGACAGGGCGAGGTTGGTCGACCCCATCTGGTCCTTCTCATCCACGGCCGCCTTCCGGGCGGTTTCCGACTCGCCGAGCTGGGCCCGCAGGCTGTTGTTGGCCGCCTGCATGACAGCGATTTCTTCCGCCTTCTGCTTGTCGAGCGCCTCGTACTTCCCCTTCCAGTTGTCGGCCTTGCCGAGCAACGTCGCGGCGGTCGCCACAAAGACCACCGAAAGCACGAGGTTGAGCACGATGAAGACCTTCAGAATGTTGCTCATCAGTTTCCCTTCTTCTTCTATGCGGACTGCGGCAGGCCAGGGGTCGGCATGCACGGACACGGGTTCCGTGACAAGCGCACGTTGGGCCCGATTATAGCCTCGGCCGGGGTGCTGTCAACAAATAATTGAGTCCGAGTCGAACCGGATAAAGTATTTTTTTAAAAGAACTTACGCCGTTTACTTCGCAGTCCTGCCGCAGCGCTGGCGAGGACGGCGGCCAGCCCGAGCACCGCACACGAGACTGCGAATGCGTCGCCTGCGACCGTGTACACCGCCGGCCGCGTGCGCACCGGCACCCGGCAGCGGAGCACGCCGCCCACGCCCCGGTCGCGCCCGGCCCGATCCCGCACCCGGGCCACCACGTCACCGCGCGCGTCGATCAGGCAGCTGATCCCGCTGTTGGTCGCCCGGACCAGGCTCACCCGGTTCTCCACCGCGCGAAACCGGGCGATCCCGAGCAGCTGATCGAACTCCGCCGACTCCCCGAACCACGCCTCGTTCGTCAGGTTCACCAGGAAGCGCGCCCCGCCGGCCACCATGCGGCACGCGGTGCGCGCGTGGATCACGTCGAAGCACACCAACGCACCGAAGGACCAGCTCTCCTCGGGGCCGAAACGGAACACCACGGGCTCGCGGCCGGCGATCATCTTCATGTCGAAGCCAGCGTAGCGCTCGAGAATGTCGCCCACGAACCGGAGCCCCAGCGGAATGTACTCGGCCCATGGAATCGGGTGGAGCTTGTCGTAACGCCCGCTCTCCCGGCCGTCGCGGGTGAACAGGATCGCGCTGTTGTGGAAGGGTGGATACGGCGCGCCCCGGCGCAGCGGCTCGGTGTAGTAAAGCGTGCCGAGCAGCAGCGCCGTGCGATAGCGGGCGCGGGCCAGCGTGGCGAACGCCAGGCGGTTGGCGCCATACGGCGGGTCATCGCCCGGGCCCAGCGGATAGAGCGGCGCCGGATTCATGGTCTCCGCCCACACGATGAGGTCGGGCCGCGGGTCGGCGCCGGCCGCCTCGAGCGACAGCCGGTCGTTGCGCTCGAAGACCTCACGGCCCTCCACGGCGACGGCGCTGTCCTTCAAGGCCTGCGGGATGTTGGGCTGCACGGCGGCGACCCAGGGGCCGTCCTCCCGAGCGGCGCCGCCGAACTGGCGACCGCGCATCTCGCCGTAGACGAGTGTCGCGATAGCGAGCGCCGCCCAGAGTCCGAGCGGCGCGAGGAGCCCGCGCCGTGGGCGCTCGCGGGCGTCCCACGCCGCGGCGATCACCGCGGCAGAAAGCGCCGTCAGGAAGGTGACGCCATGCACGCCGGTGACATCGGCGATCTGGATGAGGCGGGTGCGCTCGACCTGGCTGTAGCCGACCATCAGCCAGGGAATCCCGGTGAAGAGCCGGCCGATCAGAAGGTCCCCCCCGACCCACGCGGCGGCCACCAGCACCGGCCCGAACCGGTTCCGAAGCACACAGACCGCCCGGAGCACCGGCCCAAGCGCCGCGTAGAAGAGCCCGAAGTAGAGCGCGACCGCGATCCAGCCGACCGCCGTGGGCACGGTGAGCCAGGACATCGCGAGGGCCGCCGAGACGAGCCCGAACGCTCCACCGGCCGCCGCCGCGCCGCCCGGCGTGCTCCGCCCGAGCGCCCGGAAAAGCGGTGCCAGCCCCACCCAGCCGAGCGGCCACAGGGCAGCGGGCGGAAAGGCGAGCGCGACCAGGAAGCCCGACAGGGCTCCCGACAGGAGGGCAAGCAGCACGGACACGGTCGAGGACTCCCGACGGGTTCGCCGCCCGCCGGGGCCGGCGAACGCGCGCGGTGGCCGGAATCCGAGAATGCGCCTATCCGTATGCGCTCCGGCCCCGTACCATGCCGGCGGGCCGAGTGGGCCGGGACCTCGGGTCCGCGCTCCGCGGAAACCGGCCCTCCGGGCCCCGGAGGCGAGAACGACCGGAATGCGGGAGAAGCATAGCGTGGGTTGCGCACTCCGCCCACCGCATTGCCCGGCGCCCCGCGGCGGCGGTTGCGCGCACGCACCGCGCGCCACACGCCTCGCGCGGCGGGCCGCCGCTTTTCTTCTGCTGTATCTCGCCGCCGGCTGCGAGCGCTCGGAGCCGGTCCCACCGCCGAGCGGGAACCCGGCGGACCGCGGCAACCCCGGCCGGATCGAGGCGGGGCCTGTGCCGGCGCGCGTCGAGCCGCTCCGGCGCGGACCGATCTCCCACACCCTGACGACCACCGGAGATCTCGCCGCCGAGGCGTGGACCGACGTGGTGGTGCGGCGCGCTGGCGTCGTCGAGGAGCTGCTGGTCGAGGAAGGCAGCGCCGTGCGGGCGGGCGACCGCCTCCTCGTGCTGGACCGCCGGGAGGCCGAGATCCTGGTGGAGCAGGCCCGCACCGAGGCGGTGGAGGCGGCCAAGCGCGCAGAGCTCGCCCGGCTCGCCGAGACCGAGGCCGACAACGCGGTGGAGCAGGCGCGCATCGCCGCGGAGCGGGCGACTTCGGAGCACGAGCGCTACCGCAGGCTGAGCGGCGGGCTGGTCCGCCAGGAGGAGCTCGAGACGCGCGACTACGAGATGCGCCGGGCCCGGCTCGCACTCGAGACGGCCCGCAACGAGCGGCGCAAGGCCACGGTCAACGCGGCCATCGCCGAGACGGCGGCCGCCACCGCCGGGCTCCGGTGCGAGCGCGCCCAGTTGGACCTGGACTACACGGTGCTGAGCGCGCCGCTCGCGGGCGTGGTCAGCGCCCGGTACGTGCAGCGCGGCCAGTTCCTGGCCGCCCACACGCGCGCCTTCACGCTCGTCGACCCGCACGACCTCAAGCTCGAGGTCAACCTGCCGCAGCGCTACCTGCCGCTGCTCCAGCCCGCGCTGCCGGTACGGCTCGAGAACGAGGCGTTCCCGAACGAGGTGTTTGCCGCCCGCATCGAGCGCATCAGTCCGGTGGTGGGTGAGAAGGGCACCGTGAAGGTAACGATCCGCGTCCCGCCGGCCGAGCTCAGGCTGCGCCCGGGGATGTACGTGTCGGCCCGGATCGTCATCGACACCCGCCCGCACGCGCTGCTGGCCTCCAAGCGGGGCGTCCAGTACACGGCGCTGGGAGAGACGCCGCACGTGTTCGTCGTGCGCGACGGCAGAGCCTGGAAGCTTCCGGTCGCGATCGGCTACCGCGAGGCGGACACCCTGGAGGTGATCCCGATTGCGGTGCCGGCCGGCCTGGCGCCGGTGTACGCGGAGCTCCCGCTCGCCGGCGGCCCGCTGTTCCTGCCCGCCTCCTTGCTCGTCGTCACCGAACAGGACGTTGTCGTCGTAGCCGGCCAGGACCGCCTCAAGGGCGGCGAGTTGGTCAGCATCGTCGAAGAACACGCCCCGGCGGGAAGCGCACCCCCCGAACCGCCCGCCGCTCCGGAAGGGGCGTCCGCGGCGGGCGGCACCGCCGCGCCGTCGGGCGCCCGTCGGCCATGACGCTCCGGCCGGATCCTGCCGCACGGGTCACCTCGATCTTCCGGCTCGCCACGGATCGCCCCGTGGCCGTGTCCATGTGCGTAGTGGCGGTCCTGGTGTTCGGGGTGTTGTCGGCCCGCAAGCTCCCGATCGACCTCATGCCGGAGATCAACTACCCGACGGTCACCGTCCGCACGGAGTACGCCGGGGCGGCGCCGGCCGAGGTCGAGGACCGCGTCACCCGGCGCATCGAGGGAGCGCTGGCAGTGCTGAGCAACCTGGTGGCCATCCGTTCCGCGAGCCGCGCCGGGCGGAGCGACGTGATCCTGGAGTTCAACTGGAAGACCCCGATGAAGTGGATCACGCAGGACATCCGCGAGAAGCTCGACCGGACGGTGCTGCCCCGCGAGGTCGATCCCCCCACGATCCTGCGCTACGACCCGAGCCAGGAGCCGGTGATGCGGATCGCGCTCACGAGCGACCGCCTCGATCTGGTGGCGCTCCGCGAGCTGGCCGAGCGCGAGGTGGAGTGGCGTCTGGAACAGGTCGACGGCGTGGCGGACGTGAAGATCCGCGGCGGTCTCGAGAAGGAGATCCGCATCGCCGCCGACCCGGACCTGCTCGGCCGCTACGGGCTGACGACGGAGGGCATCGCAGCGCGGCTAGCCGAGGAGAACATCAACCTCGCCAGCGGGCTGCTCAAGGAAGGCGACACGGAGTACCTGGTGCGGAGCCTGAACGAGTTCCGGTCCGTCGAGGAGATCCGGGCGCTGACCCTGACCTACCAGAACGGGGTAGCGGTGCCGCTCTCCGAGGTGGCCGCGATCGCCGTCACCCACAAGGAGCGCGACATCATCACCCGGCTTGACGGGCGCGAGAGCGTCGAGTTGCTCCTCTTCAAGGAGGCCGGGGCGAACACCGTCGGGGTGGCCGCGGAGGTGCGCCGCCGCCTGTTCGGGACCGAGGCGCAGCACGCGGCCCTGGCGCGCCGCGACCGGGAGGACGCGCAGCGGCGCGAGCAGCTCGCGCGCGGCGAGACCCCGCCGCGGGACCGGGGCGGCCGCGGCGCGCGCCGGGAGCCCCACGGGCCGGGGGGAGGCCGGCCCGGCGACGAGACCGACGCCGGCGCCGCCGTGGACTACGTGCTCCGCTACGTGCCCGCGGGCACGCACGCCGCGGTGCTGAGCGACCAGTCGCTATTCATCACCGCCAGCATTCGCGAGGTGGTCCTAGCGGCGATCTACGGCGGGCTGCTCGCCGCCGCCCTCCTCTACCTCTTCCTCAGGCGCCTCCAGCCCACGCTCATCGTGGTCGCCGCGATCCCGATCAGCGTCGGCGTGACCTTCGCGCCCATGTTCCTCGGCGGCATCACGCTCAACATCATGTCGCTGGGCGGGCTCGCCATGGGCATCGGCATGCTGGTGGACAACTCGATCGTCGTGACCGAGAGCATCTTCCGCTGCCGCCAGGAGGGCGACGACGTGCGGACGGCGGCGCTGCGCGGCGTGCGCGAGGTGGGCGGCGCGGTCACCGCCTCCACCCTGACCACCGTCGCGGTCTTCCTGCCGATCGTGTTCGTCAAGGGCGTGGCCGGCCAGGTCTTCCGCGACCACGCGCTCACGGTGGTCTTCAGCTTGCTGGCCTCGCTCGTCGTGGCGCTGTTCGTCGTGCCGATGCTCGCCGCACGTGGCGCGCGCCGCGGTGCGCGGCCAGGCGGGCGCCAGCACCTGGGGGCGCTCTTGTCGGCGCCGCTGGCGCTCCGGAACCTGACCGGCACGCTCCGCCTGTTCGGCCGCCGACCGCTCCCCCTCGCCGTCGCGCGGCTCGCGGTCCACGCGCTCCTCCTGCCCGTCCAGCTCGCCCTCGAAGTCGTCGGGCGCGTGCTCGCCGCGCTCGCCATCCTCGCCGCCGTCGTGCTGCTCGCCGCCGCTTGGCTGGCCGGCCAGGCCGCCGGGCCGCCCGTCCGGTTCCTGCTGGTGACGCCGTTTCAGGCCGCCTACGGCGCGATCGAGCGCCTCTACCCGCCGCTTCTCCGTCTGGCGCTCCGCGCGCGCCTACTCGTCGTGCTCGCCTGCGTGGCGCTCGTCGTGCTCGCGGTCGAGCTCGTGCCGCACCTGGGAATCGACCTCATTCCGGAGGCGCACCAGGGCGAGTTCACGATCCGCGCCGCGCTGCCGCTCGGCACGCCGGTCGAACGTACGGACCGGATCCTCGCCCCGCTCGGCGACGCGGTCCTCGCGCTCGAGGAGGTGGCGAGCGTGGCACTGGCCAGCGGAGTGGCGCGCGACGAGATCGCGGACTCCGACGAGGGCGAGCACACGGCGCGCGCGCTCGTCCGCCTCGCCCGCGACCGCGGGGACGCCGCGACCGCGGCCGCCGTCCGGGCCCGGATCCGCACGCTGGCCGCCGGGAACCCCGAGCTGAGCGGCGCCCCGCAGTTCGTCAGTCCGAGCCTCTTCGTCACGCACACGCCGGTCGAGGTGATCTTGAAGGGCCACCACCTCGCGGAGCTCCAGCGCGCGGCAAGCCGGGTGGAAGCCTGGCTCGCGGGACCGGAGTTTCCCGAGCTGCGCGACGTGCGCACCAGCATCCGCACCGGCAATCCCGAGGTGCTGATCGTCTTCGATCGCCGCAAGCTCGTCGACCTCGGGCTCGGCCTCGAGACGGCGGCGCGCCGGATCCGGACCGCCCTCCAGGGAAGCGTCGCCACGCGTTTCAACGACCGCGACCGAAAGGTGGATCTCCTCGTTCGGCTCGACGAGCGGATCCAGGGGAGTCTCCAGGCGCTGCGCGGCATGGTCATCAACCCCGAGGATCCCTACCCGCGCCCGCTGGAGGACGTGGCCGAGGTGCGGCTCGACACCGGCCCCGCCGAGATCCTGCGCGTCGACCAGCAGCGCGCCGCCGTCGTGCGCGGCAACGTCGAGGGCATCGATCTCGGCCGCCTGAGCGCGCGCATCGAGGCGGGGCTCAGGCGCCTGGAGGCGGAGGAGCGCGGCATCGTCACCGAGGTCGGCGGCCAGAATGCCGAGCGCAAGGCCGCCACGAAGAGCCTGGCCCTGGCGCTGCTGCTCGCGCTCTTCCTGGTCTACGTGGTGATGGCCTCCCAGTTCGAGAACCTGCTTCATCCCTTCGTGATCCTGCTCACCTTCCCGCTGGCCACCGTGGGCGCGGTGCCCGCGCTCTACCTGCTCGAGCTCCGCCTGAGCGTGGTGGTGGGCATCGGGGCGATCATGCTGTCGGGGATCGTGGTCAACGACGCGATCGTGCTCGTCGACTACGTCAACCAGCTGCGGCGGCGCGGCCTGGAGCGGCGCGCCGCGCTGCTCGAGGCCGGGCGGGTGCGGCTGCGCCCCATCCTGATGACCACGCTCACCACAATGCTCGGCCTCCTGCCGCTGACCGGCCTGCTGCCGTGGCTGCCGGGATTCGGCACGGGCGAGGGCGTGGAGCTCCGGGCGCCGATGGCGGTCACCGTCATCGCGGGGCTCGCTTCGGCCACTGTGCTCACCCTGGTGGTGATCCCCGTGGTCTACGACCTCCTGGATGTCCGCGGCCGCCGGGCGGCGCCAGGAGAGCCGGCATGAAGCCGCCCGACGGCCGCGGCGGCTTCGTCGGCCTGACGCTCCGGCGCCCGGTGACCGTGCTCATGGGGCTCGCCGCCGCGCTCGCGGTGGCGGGATTCGCGCTCGTCGACATGCCGATCGAGCTCGTGCCCGAAGGCATCCTCGGCGGCCGCACCCTGCACCTGTCGGTGGCTTACCCCGGCGCGAGCCCGCGCGAGATCGAAGAGGAGATCTTGAAACCGATCGAGGAGGCGATCGGCAGCGTGCCCGACGTGCGGGAGATCCAGGCCTGGGCCGCCGAGAACGAGGGCACCGTGCAGGTGACCTTCACGGCAGGTGCCGATCTCGATCTCGGCTACGCCGAGGTCCGCGACCGCATGGAACGAATCAAGCACCGCTTGCCCGCGCAGGCCGACCGCTACGCGCTGCGCCGGCGGGGCGGCAGTTCGGGCGACATCCCGATCGTCTGGCTCGGCCTCCACTTCGAGCGGGATCTCCGCGAGGTGAGCCCGCTGGTGGACGACATCGTACGCCGCAAGCTCGAGCGCATCGACGGCGTGGCGAGCGTGCGCATCTGGGGGCTCGCGGCCGAGGAGGTGCGGATCGAGGTGGACCCGGACGCCGTGCGGGCCCACGGCGTCGACCTTTACGCGCTCGTCCAGCGGCTGCGCGGGGAAAGCGGCGCCGACACCGGCGGCGGCCACGTCTTCGAGGGCCCGCGCAAGTACCACGTGCGCTCGCTCACGCGGCTGAGGAGCCTGGAGGAAGCACGGCAGTTCCCGGTCGCGCCGGGCCTCAGACTGGGCGACATCGCCGCGGTCCAGAAGGCGTATGCGCTCCAGCACTACGCGTTCCGGGCGCTCGGCAAGCCGGCGGTGGGCGTGGCGGTCTTCAAGGAGTCGATGGCGAACACGGCCACGGTTGCGGACCGCATCGCCGCCGCGCTCGAGCACGACATCCGGACGGATCCCCGCCTCGGCGGGATCGCGTTCACGATCTTCTGGAACCAGGGCACCTGGATCCGGGCGAGCTTGAACCAGCTGCGCGACACCGCGGTCTGGGGTGCGCTCTTCGCGCTCGCCATCCTGTACGTCTTCCTCCGGCGGGTCCGGATGACGCTGCTGATCACCGCCGCGATCCCCATCTCCGCCCTGATCGGGCTCGGCGCCCTCTACTTCAGCGGCAAGACCCTCAACATGCTGTCGCTCATGGGCTTCACCCTGGCCGTGGGCATGCTGGTCGACAACTCGGTGGTGGTCGTGGAGAACATCGTGCGGCGGCGCCACGAGGGCGAGCCGCCCCGCACCGCGGCGCACCGCGGCGCCCGTCAGGTGGGGCTGGCGATCTTCATGTCCACGCTGACCACGCTGGTCGTCTTTCTGCCGTTTCTGTTCATGGCCGAGTCCGGCCCCAGCCGGAACGTGCTCCTCGAGATCGTGCTGCCGCTGGTGTTCAGTCTCGTCGCCTCGCTCGGGGTGTCGCTCGGCCTCATCCCGCTGGCGACCGTGGTGGCTGTGCGCCGGGTGGGAGCGGCCGGCGCGCGGCCCGCCGCACGCCTCGGACGGCGACTGGCCGCCGCGTACGAGACCAGCCTCGGCTGGGTGCTCCGGCACCGCTTCCCGGCGCTGCTGCTCGGCGTGCTGTTCCTCGCCTCGAGCCAGCTGGCGAGCGCGCGGCTGGCGCGCAGCGGCAGCGACTTCGCCGGGCACGCCTCCTACCGCATCCGCCTCGAGTTCCCGCGCAAGTTCACCCTGGCCGAAGCGAGCGCGGTGGTCGCCGACTACGAGCGCTTCTTCGTCGAGCGCCTCGAGGCGCTCCGCCTCGACTTCGTGTTCGCCCACTTCACCCGGCGCGACGGCAGCCTCTCGGCGTTTCTCACGAACGTGCCGGGCTGGACTCCGAAGGCGCTCGCCGCCCGGGTGGAGGGCGAGCTGCCGGTGCACGCCGGAGTGGAGCGCCACGTCCGCTTCGAGGGCCAGGACGAGGAGGCGGATGCGCGCACGACGATCCCCATCCACATCTACGGGCCGGACAGCCGCGTGCTCGGCGAGCTGGCGGTGGATCTGAAGCCGCGGCTCGAGGCCGTGCCGGGAGTGGTCGAGGTCACCACCCAGGAGGAGGCGGGCCGCGAGGAAATCCACCTCCGCGTCGACCGCACGCGCGCCGGCAAGTACGAGGTCGACCCGCGCGCGGTGCTGGGCAGCGTCGTCTACGCGCTCCAGGGCGCCCGCCTGGCGGACTTCGTCGAGGACGAGCGCGAGATTCCCATGGTGATGCGGTTTCGCGCGGAGGACACCGAGGGCCTCGAGGCGTTCGAGACCTTCCGGGTCTTCTCCCGCACCGGCGAGGAGATCCCCCTCGAGGCGCTCTCGAGCTACGCGTTCCGCTCCGGCGCCGAGCGCATCGCCCGGCGCAACCGCCGCACGATGTACGAGCTGCTCGTGCGCGTGGCCGACCCCGAGCGCCTCTGGGCCACGAGCCTCATCGTACAGGACGCCTGCCGGAGCCTGCCCCTGCCGCCGGGCTACACGTGGGAGCCCGCCGGCAGCGTCGCCGCCATCCAGGACGAGACCCGCGCCATGATCGAACAGGTCGGCTACGCGGTGCTCTTCGTGTTCCTGCTGATGGGCATCCTGTTCGAATCGCTCGCGCTGCCGGCAAGCGTGCTGGTCACGATCCCGACGGCGATCGTCGGCGGGCTCTGGGCGCTGGTCGCGACGGGCACCCACCTGGACGTGATCGGCATGATGGGCTTCGTCATCCTGGTCGGCATCGTGGTGAACAACGGCATCGTCATGGTGGACTTCATCCACCGGCTGCGGCGCGAAGGTGATCCACCCCTGGCGCCGGTGCTCGCACTCCGCGGGCAGCGGCTGAGGCCGATCGCACTCCGGGCGCTGGCGCCGGAGGCGGCCCTGGCCGCGCTCCGACAGGGCGGTCTCACGCGGCCCGACGCGGTTCGGCTCGGCGCCCACCACCGGCTGCGCCCGGTCCTCATGACCGCGCTGACGACCATCGCGGGGCTCCTGCCCATTGCGCTGTCCGCACCCGCCAGGGAGGGGTTCGACTACCTGCCGCTGAGCCGGATCGTGGTCGGCGGCCTGGTGACCGCCACGGTCTTCTCGCTCTACCTGGTGCCGGTCGCCTACACCTTGCTGGACGATCTCCAAACCTGGGCCCGGGGGGTCGCCGGGGAACTCCGCAGCCGGGGCGGGACGGAGGGGGGCAGGGTTTGACCGGCAGCGGACGTTGAGGTAAGCTGGAGGCTCCGACCATCGGAGCACGGGGCCGCGGCCGAGCGACGCCGCGGCGCCAGGGACAGGGAGATCCCGCGCTCGGGGGGCGCCCGGTGTGCGTGCGCGTACCTTCCCGGCTACGGCGGTCGCGCAAGAGGAGGCGGCATGAAGCGCACCGAGTTCGTCGTCCTGCTGATGGCGGCGAGCGCCCTGGCGGCGGCGGCCCTCGCGCCCGCCAGCGAAGCCCAGCCCATCCAGCCGGCAGGCCGCGCCGGCGACACCTCCCAGCTCGAGGCGGATTTCACGATCCTCGGCGACTACCCCGGAGCGTACACCGGCGCCTCGATCGCGGTGGGCGATGTCAACGGTGACGGCATCCACGACCTGGTCTACGGTGTGCCGCTCGCCCAGCCGGCCAGCATGACCGCCGCGGGCGAGGTGCACGTCTTCTTCGGGATGAGAACCCGGCCCGGCCACGAGCTCAAGCAGCTCAAAAGCCCCTCCTGTTTGCCCGACCTCGTGGTCAGCGGCGAGAACCCGGGCGACCGTCTCGGAACCTCCGTGGCCGTCGGCGACGTGAACGGCGACGGCATCGACGACCTGATCCTGGGCGCCGGCACCTACACCCAGCCCGCCCGCTCCGCGACCGGCTCCGTGTTCGTGCTGTTCGGCCGGAAAGACTGGCCTTCGTCCCGGGCGCTGCGCGCCGAACGGGCCGACATCCAGGTGATCGGGGCCCACTACACGGACCGGCTCGGCGGGCACAGGACCCAGGTTCCGGCGACCTACACGGGCCAGTCCGTCGCCGCCGGCGATCTGAACGGCGACGGCATCGACGACCTGATCCTGGGCGCTCCCGACGCCACCTACACGGTGAACGAGCTCTCCCGCTCGCGCGGTGGCGCGGTCTACGTGCTGTGGGGCCGGGGGAACTGGCCGGCCGCCCACAAGCACGATCTCCTCGCCACGCCGGCGGACCTCACGTTCTACGCCGCCCACAGCAACGCGTACCTCGGCGCCTGCTTCGCTGTCGGCGACTTCAACGGCGACGGCGTCGCGGATCTCGCGCTGGGCGCGCCTGGCGGCAACGCCCCGGGGCGGTCCGGCGTCGGCCTGACCTCCCTGATCTGGGGGCGGCAGAACTGGCCGGCCGGCGCCGTGGTCGATTTCGGCGCGGACGGCAAGGCCGATCTCGCCGTGCTGGGCGAGAGGCCGTGGGACCAGTCGGGCTCCTCCGTGGCGCTGGGCGATCTCGACGGCGACCGGCTCGCGGACCTCGTGATCGGCGCGTGGCAGCACGCCCCGGCCAACCAGGCCCGGATCCTGGGCGGCAAGGTCTACGTCCTCAAGGGCAAGAGCCATCTGCCACCGGCCGCGGTGGTCGATCTCAGCGTCGCGCTCGCCGACCTGAGCTTCCTCGGCGCCAGCACGGGAGACTGGCTCGGCTATCGGGTGCGCACCGCCGACCTCGACGGCGACGGGTTGGAGGACCTCGCTCTGTCGGCGCCCGGAGCGAGTCCCGGCTTCCGGGCGCGGGCCGGCATCACGTACCTCTTCCGGGGTGGGCGCGCGACCCCGCCGTATTCGACGCTCGACCTGCAGACGGCCGCCGTGGACTGGCGCATCTGGGGCGGCGTGGCGCACGAGTACCTCGGGCAAGCCCTCGGGGTTGGCGACGTGAACGGCGACGGGGTGGCCGACCTCCTCCAGGCCGGCGATCTGACGAACTTCGACGGCCTGACGACCTACGCCGGCCGCCTCGTGGTCACCTACGGCGGCCCCCTCTTCGCGAACGCGCGCGCCCGGATCGGCAACACCCTGTCGCTCACCGTGCTCAGCCCGGCCAATCCGCGCGAGGTCTTCGTGGCCGCCGCCTCCTTCGGCCTGGCCGCCAACCGGGGCATCGCGCTGGGCTCAGGACGCGTGATTCCGATCGACGTCGACGTGCTGACCGTCCTGTGCCTCCTGAACAGTCCGCCGTTCACGGGCTTCGTCGGCCAGCTCGACGGCGTGGGCGTATCGACCACGCCCACGACCGCGCTGCCGGCCGTTTCCGGGCTCGTGGGCGTGACCCTCTTCTCTTCGATGGTCATCCAGAAGCCCTCGGCCCCGCAGGGCATCCAGCTGATCGGCAACCGCGTCCACACGACGATCCTGCCCTGAACCGCGGCGGCCGGAGAGCCGAGGCGTGCTTGAAGTCGCGGGGCCGCCTGCCTACCATTCCCCGATCCGGGCCGGAGCCGTCGGCGGAGCATCTCGGGGGAGCCGCGCCGCGGTCGGTCGGATCGCTTGACCTCCCCGGAGTCGATGCCATGCCGCAGTTCCTCGCAGGCGACCTTCGCGGCGAAGGTCGCCGGTTCGCCCTCGTGGTGGGACGGTTCCACTCGTTCATCACTGCCCGGTTGCTGGACGGCGCCCTGGACGGGCTCCGGCGGCACGGGGTGGCCGACGACGACATCACGGTCGTCCACGTGCCGGGTGCCTTCGAGCTCGCGCTCGTGGCCGAGCGCCTGGCGGCCAGCAAGAAGTACCACGCCGTCGTGTGTCTGGGAGCGGTCATCCGCGGCGCCACGCCGCACTTCGACTACGTCTGCGCCGAGGCGGCGCGCGGCGTGGCGCGCGTGGGCCGGCAGACCGGGGTCCCGGCGATCTTCGGCGTGCTCACCACCGACACCATCGAGCAGGCGGTGGAGCGGGCCGGCACGAAGTCCGGCAACAGGGGCTTTGACGCCGCGCTCGCCGCGCTCGAGATGGCCAGCTTGCTGGAACATCTGTGACCGAGGCGGCGGCCGCCGTTCGCCGGCCGGGCGCGATGGAATCGCCGCCTCCCGGCCGGATCGGAGGGGCGATGCGCAACCGAACGACCGGCCGCGAGCTGGCGCTGAAGTTCCTGTTCATGCTCGATCTGCGCGGCCCGGAGGTGCGCGCGGAGCTCGGGGAGTTCCTCGCCTCGAGCCGCGCGCCCGACGAGGCGGTCCGCTTCGCCGGGGATCTCGTCGCGGGCTACCTGGAAGAGGCCGAGCGGATCGACGCCTGGGTCGACCAGGCGGCGGAGAACTGGGACCTCCGGCGGATGGCCACGGTGGACCGCAACATCCTGAGGATCGCCACGTACGAGCTGCTCGCCCGCCCCGAGACCCCCGCGCGGGTCGTCATCAACGAGGCCATCGAGATCGGCAAGAAGTTCGGCTCCGCGCGCTCCGCGTCCTTCATCAACGGCATCCTGGACCGGATTCGCCGCTCCCGGGACCTCGAGGGCGACCCCCGGGTCGACACCGCGCCATGATCTTCGGCCGGCTCAGGGACGGACTCAGGAAGACCCGCGACAAGTTCCGGGCCGGGCTCAAGTCCATTCTCGCCGCCGGCCGCAAGCTGGACGAGGACCTCCTCGAGGAGCTCGAGGAGAAGCTGGTCACCTCCGACATGGGCCCCACCACCGCGCTCCAGCTCATGGACCGGCTGACCGCGGCCTACAAGACGCGCGAGATCCGGACGGCCGAGGAGGTGGTGCCGTTCCTTAGGCGCCGGCTGCTGGAGCTGCTGGCCACGGAGGCGGGGACTTCCGGCCTCCGGCTGGCCGCCGCGCCGCCGACCGTCATCCTGGTGGTGGGCGTGAACGGCACCGGCAAGACCACGAGCATCGCCAAGCTCGCCTATCACTTCCACCGCCAGGGCAAGCGCGTGCTGCTCGGGGCCGGGGACACGTTTCGCGCCGCCGCCGTCGAGCAGCTCACCATCTGGGCGGAGCGGATCGGCTGCGAGATCATCAAGCACCGCCAGGGGGCGGACCCCGCCGCCGTCGCCTACGACGCGGTCGAGGCCGCCGTGGCGCGGCGGGCCGACGTGCTCATCGTGGACACCGCGGGGCGGCTCCACACGCAGACCAATCTCATGAACGAGCTCGAGAAGATCCGGCGGGTGATCGGCAAGAAGATCCCCGCGGCGCCGCACGAGGTGCTGCTCGTGCTCGACGCGACGGTGGGCCAGAACGCGATCCGCCAGGCCCAGGAGTTCAACCAGGCGGTCGCGGTGACCGGGCTCATTCTCGCCAAGCTCGACGGCACCGCCAAGGGCGGCGCCGTGATCGGCATCCGCAACGAGGTCCCCGTCCCCGTGAAGTTCGTCGGGCTGGGAGAGAAGCTCGAGGACCTGGAACCGTTCGGCGCCGAGGCGTTCGTGGATGCAATCCTGGAGTGACCGAGACCGCGCGACGACGACGTCGAGCCCGGCGCTGCCTGCGCGCTCCGCGTGGCGGGCCGCCGCGCCGCTCGCCGCCGTCGCCGTGGCCCTGCCGCTGCTGGGCAGCGCCGACCCGCTCGGCCGGGAGGTCCCCCGGTGGCTCGGACTTCAGGCCGGCCTCCTCCTGATGCTCGCGGCCGGTCCCTTCGCGCTGCCGCGCCGCCACCGCGCCGCGGCGGCCGTCTGGCTGTTCCTGCTGGCCTGGCTCGCGCTGTTCGTGCTCGGCGTGCGCGACCGCGCCTCGCTCGCCGCCGGTCTGCCGCTCCTCCTCGGCGGCGCTCTCGCGCTGGGCGCGGCCTCCGTGCCGCTGCACCGTTCGAGCATCGTTGTGCTCGGGTTCGCCCTGGTCACGCCGGCCGTGGCGCTCGCGGTGGCGGGCGCGGCCGACAGCGCAACCGGAGGGTCGGGCGTCGTCTCGCTCGGAAACCCCAATCGCGTCGGCGAGTTCGTCGCCGCCGTGCTGCCGGTGGCGGCTGCCTTCCTGCTGCTGCCCCGGCACCGGGGGCTGGTCGCAGTCGGCCTGATCGCGGTGGTGCTGCTGCTCGGACACGCGGTCCTCTGCAAATCGCGCGGCGGCCTGCTGGTCGGGGCGTTCGAGCTCGTGGCCGTGACCGCGTGCGCGAGCCGGCTCGCCCGATGCGGGCTCGCGGCACCCGCGCCGTGGCGCCGCCTCAGCTTCCTCACGATCGCGCTGCTGCTCGGGCTCGGCGGCCTGTGGATCGCACCCGCCACCCGCGGCCACCTTGCGCATGCGGTGGAGCGGGTCGGCCACGGTCTCGGGCCGGACTACCCCGCGAACCGGGTCCGGCTCGGTCTGGGGCGCGCGACATTCCGTCTGGTCCTGGCCCACCCCCTGGGCGTGGGCCACGGTGGGTTCGAGGCGGCGTTCGTGCCGTTTCGCGAGCCGGTGGAGCAGCGCGTGAGCGGCTGGCGGAGCACGGTGCCGGATGCACACAACCAGTACCTGCACACGGCGGCCGAGACCGGGATCGCCGGCGGCATCGTGCTCGCAGCGCTGCTGGCGCTCACAGCGATCCTGCTGCTCCGGCGCGTCGCCGCGCCCGGCGCCGCGACGCCGGAACGGCGCGCCGTGCGGATCGCCGCCGGCGTGAGCTTGCTCGGCGCCGCGGTCGGCTCGCTGGTGTCCACGCCGCTGCTCAATCCGGCCGCGCTCGCCGTGCTCGCACTCGCCGGCGGCGCGGGCGCGGCAGCCGCTGCGCCGGACCGCCCGCCGGCCCCGGCGCGCCTCGGCCGCGCCCTGGCGCTGGCCGCGGTCGCCCTGTCTCTCCTGCTGACCGTGCCCGCCTACCGGAGCTATCGCCACCGCGTCAGCGCGCGGGATGCGTACGCCGCCCGCAACGTGGAAGCCGTCGTCGCCGCCTGGACGAAGGCAGCCGCCGTCACCCCCGAGGACGCCGAGGTGTGGCAGTGGCTCGCGCGCGCACAGGCCGCGCTCGCCCGCACGCCCGAGGCAGCGCTCGCGTCGCTCGACCGCGCGCTCGCCATCCAGCCGGACCTCGTCGCGTGTCTTCTCGCCCGTGCTGATCTGCTCGCGAAGCTCCGCCGGTTCGCGGAGGCCGCAGAGACGGCCGCCCGGGCGGTCGAACTCCAGCGTGGCAATCCCCATCCCCACCTGCTGCTGGGCAAGATCCGAGACGCCCTGGGCGACCCCGAGGAGGCGGCGCTCTCGTACCGCGAGACGATCCGCGCGGATCGCGATGCCTTCCGGGGCGATCCCGCGCGCTACGCACCGAGCGCGCCCGCCGCGCAGGCGCGGGAAGCGCTCGTCGGCCACCTCGAGGCCAGGGCCGAGCGCATCGCGGCCACGGAGGGACGTTCCCGCGCCGCGGCGGTCCACGCGGAGATCCTCGAACTCGATCCGCGCCACGCCGAGGCCAACCTCGAGCTGGCCGCAGAGCTCCGCCGCCAGGGGCGCGAGGACGAGGCCGCGCGCCACCGATACGTCGGCGAGCTCGAGACCGGGATCCGCTGGCTGGACGAGGCGACGCGGCTGGGCCGACAAGGCGACGCCCGAGGCGCGGCCAGCCGCTTCGCGCTCGCCATCCGCCACCTCACCCTGGCCATGCTCGCCGAGCCGGCCAGCCCCGAGCCCTACTACTACCTCGCCGCGGCGCACGCGCTGCGCGACGCCCCGGAGCCGCACTTCGACGACCGCGAGCTGGCCCGCGCGCGTCTCGCGGAAGCGCGCGCCCGCGGGCTCGAGCGGCTCGAGGAGGCGCCCGGCGGCCAGGCGCTGCGCGCGGCCGTCCGCCCCTACTGGTCGCCCGGCGCGCAAACCTCCGGAGTCCCGACCCGATGACGAAACCCGCCGAACCCCGGCCGCCGCGCGGGGAGACGCGCCCCTGGTACGTCGGCGGCCTTCGCTTCGGTTGCACGCAGTGCGGCCGCTGCTGCATCAACCACGGCGACGAGAGCTTCGTCTACGTGTCCACGGCCGAAATGCGCGTGCTGGCGCGCCACCTCGAGCTCGATCTGGCGACCTTCCGCCGGCGCTACACCACCACGCACGAGGGCGATCGCGTCCTCAAGGACGCCGCGGACCGATGCATCTTCCTCGGCGCCGACCACCGCTGCCGGGTCCATGCCGCCCGGCCCGTCCAGTGCCGCACCTGGCCGTTCTGGACCGAGAATCTCGAGCCCGCCGTCTGGCGCGGCCGCGTGCAGGCGCGGTGCCCGGGGATCGGGCGCGGGCGGCTCTACTGCCGGGCCGAGATCGAGGCGCAGGCGCGGGCCGCGGATGCGACCGAGGACTGAGCCCAAACGGCACCGTTTCGGGCCTACGCCTCCTCCGGGTCGGCCGCAAAGGTGAAGTAGCCGTCCCAGGCCCGGTCGAGGCGGCGGAGCGCTTCGGGGAGCGAACAGACGCGGAGCGCGCCCTCCGGGGAGCGCTCCAGCAGCTCGAGCCGCTCCAGCTTCGCCAGTGCGTCGGGCGCCTCGAAGTCGAGCCTCACCCCGAGGCGCGCCGCGAGGAAGCGCTCGATGCGGGCGTCCAGCGTGGCCTCGTCCTGACGCGCCTTCGGTTCCGTCAGCAGGAAGGTGTAGGCGAGCAGCGCCTCCTTGCACTCCTCCTCCTCGGCCTGGTCGATCAGGTGGTGAATGACGCCCTGGTTGTTGTCGAGGCTGTTGAAGTAGAGGCTGGTCACCAGCGCGCCGTGGTACTTCTCCTTCACCTGGAGGAAACCGAAGAAGCTCTTGATCGCGTAGCCGAGGAAGCCGGCGGCCAGCATGAGGGCCGCCACCATGCTGAGGGCCGCGGCGCCGAGGATCTTGATCACCGTCGTGCCGGTGCCGCTCAGCAGCGGCACCACCACGCGCACCTTGTCGGTGAGCTTCATCTCGGGGACGGTGTTGGGAAAGAGCATCTCGAGATCGGCGCAGGGAATGTTCTTGAAGAGCTTGAGGTACATGGCGTCGGGCTCCACGCCGGCCGGCAGGCCCTTCACGGGCTTGAACTGCACGACGAGCACGAGCCGGCGGAACACGGCGAACCGGTGGCGCCGCGCGCGGAACAGGGTGCGCACCTCGCGCAGCGCGCGTTCCTCCTCGCCCACGCCGCGGCCGTAGAGGCAGAACTGGGCGTACGGCGTTCGATCGACGCGCAGCCTGAGCGCCCAGGGCGAGTGCTGGCTGAGCAGCGCGTCCAGCTCGTCACCGTCGATGCGCCGGTAGTTGGCCCGGGACAGCACGTACTCCAGACGCTCCACGAAGAGCGCGGCCTGTGTCTTCTTGTCCGCAGACGTAGGGGGATGGACCGGCGCGTGGAGGGCGTCCGGGTCGAAGGGGGCGTAGGTCCGCTTGAGCTCGCGGGCCTCGAGGTCGAACAGGAAGTGGAAGACGTGCGCGAGCAGCGCCGAGAAGGTGACGAAGTGCCCGCGCGCGGCGGCGTCGAAAGGCCCCTCCTCGGCGAGCACACGGGTCAGCGCGTGCCGGGAGATCGGCAGGAACCGGGCGTCCTGCGCGGCAAGCCCGGGAATCGCCGTCCCTGCGGCTTGCTCCCGGTGCCCGACCTTCGTGCTTGCCGACCCCATCGCTCCGTCCCGCGCGCGCCCTTCGCGCGCGCCACGCCAGCGGGCGCCATCCGCCCGCGCCACCCGCACCCTCACCCGCACCCGCACGTCTCTTCTCGTGCTCGTGCTCGTGCTCGTCTTCTCCTCTTCTCCTCTTCTCCTCTTCTCCTCTTCTTCGTGTTCTTCTCTTCTCTTCGTGGTCTTCGTGTTTAACACCACCGCGCCGACCCCGCACGCCCCCCCGCCGACCATCACGGCTCCATCGCAGCCTTGAGCTTCCCGTGAATCAGGCCGACCAGTCTCTGCGCCCGGGCCGAATTGTCCTGCGTCGGTCGCCAGCGGGCGTTCCTGGAGACCTCCGTGTAAATCGGTTCCTCGTTGCGGTCACGCCGCACGCGCACCCGAACCTTGTAGCCCTTCTCGCCCTTGTCCACCTGGATGTGCGCTTGCTCCCGGATGCCCTCGCCGGTCAGGTAGCTGAGCTCCTCATCCCAGCCGGTCACGAGCACACCCTGCGCGGAACGCTCGTACTCGATGGTCCGGAATTCGTCCATGAGGGTCAGCCGCACGGCGTCCCAGACGATGGCCAGGTCCACGTCGTACTCGGTTCCCATGTCGTGCCACTGCACGGGATCGAACAGGGACCCGCACCCGGAGGAAACCGCCAGCACCGCCGCCAGCGCCACCGTGCACAGCATCTTGACCATGATCCGCTCTTCCTCACTCGAGCATGAACCACCACCCACGATCGGACCCAGGCGCTGATTATAGCCGAGATGCCGCGCGAAGCATGGGCCCCGGCTCGAGGCGGCAGGGGATCGGGATCCGAGCTATCTTTCGGCGCGGCGGCTCCGGAGCGTCCGGCAGCGCTCCGGGGCTCGGAAAGGACCACCGGATGTCCGACTGGCTCACCCACATGGGCTGGACGTACGGACCGGCCCGCGCGCTGGGCCGCGCCACGGTCCGACTGGCCCTGCTGGGCGCAGTGCTGCCCGACGCGGCCACTCCGGCGGTGGTGGCCGTCAACCTGGCTCACTTCCACCCGGGCGCAATCGAGTCGTACCTCCAGCCGCTCCAGGCGCCGGCGCCGACCCTGCTGCTCGCCTGCGCGATCGCACTCCTCACGGCCGCTCCCCGCCGCAGTCTGGCCGCGCTCGTGCTCGGCATGGCGCTTCACTACGCGCTGGATCTCACCCAGGTCCGCTACGGCGGCAGCGTCTACTTCCTGTATCCCCTCAGTTGGTGGTGCCCGAGCCTGGACCTCTACTGGCCCGAGAGTCCGGCCAACCTCGCGCTCCTGGCCGCCGGCGTTGTCGGCGTTGGCTGGGCGCTGGTCCACCCGGGCGCACCGATCCGCTGGCGTCGCCGGCGCGCCGGGCTCGCCGCGCTCGTCGCCGCGGCAGCCCTGGCGATGCCCGCTCTCACCCTCGAGTCCTTCGTCGCCACCAACCAGAACAACGTGGACTTTTTCGCCCGGCCCGCGGCCTACGAGGGCCGGACGCTCCGGCTGGCGAACCTCGAGGTCGTCGCGGCGGCCGGCGCGCCGAGCCTGACGGTGCGCAAGGGAGACCATCATCTGGCCGTGCGCGCGGGTCAGTTCGAGTCCTGGGGCCGCGTGAGCGACGCGCCGCCCGCCCCGGGACAGCGCATCTCCTTTGCCGCCGCGTACCGCCACGGTGCGCTGGAGGCGAGCGACCCGGTCCACGTCCACTTCCGGCCGCTGCGCACGTGGACCTCGCTCGCCGCGCTGGCGATCCTCGCGTGCCTCCTCCGGCCCGCGCGCCGCGCCGCGCGCCCCGTGCGCGCTCAGTCGCCGGCGCACGACAGGTAGATGTCCAGCTCGCGCCTGCCGTCCCGGTCGTAGCTCACCACGATGTCGGCCTTGCCGTCGCCGTTGAGCTCGACGAACTCGTAATCGCTGCGCCAGACCTCCCCGGCACGGAGCTTCAGGCTCTTCAAGGGGCGCTGCCCCTCGATCTGGTCGCGGTTCAAGCTGTAGCGAAGATCGCCCATGTAATCGAGCAGCCGGTCGATGTCCCAGGTGCGCCGCTCGGCATCGAAGAGGAGGTCGCGCAGAATCCGGTTCACCACCTCGCGGTCCTCCACGCCCCCGGCCACCGCACCCGCGCCGCGGCAAGCGTACAGGTCCAGCCGCCCGTCCTCGCGGATGCCGACGTCGTAGATCCCGTTGCCGGTGAGGTCGCCGACCTTGAGGCGCCCGGCGCGCTTGCGCGCCGTGCGGGCCTTGCGCTCGAGCTCCCCCAGGTTGCCGAGCAGCTGCAGCAGCGGCGGCACCGAGAACGTGATCTCGTTGGTCCGGTCCGGCTGCCGGGACAGCGTGCGATCGCCGTGGTTGCGGTAGCACAGCGCCACGAGCTTGAGATCGATGCCCACGAGCAGTGCGGCCACCAGCCGCGCCAGGCCCGGCATGTCGAACTTGACCAGCACCAGGTCCGCGCGCCCGTCGCCGTCCACGTCGCCGGTGAGCACGGCGGCGATGTCCTCGCCCACCTGGAGGATGCGGTCCGGGCGCGGGAATCCCCGGAATCCCTTCCCGCCGAAGAAGATCCACACCTTCCGGCCCGAGGCGATCAGGAAGTCCGCCGCCCCGTCGCCATCCAGATCGTCCTGGCTCAGGTTGACCCCGCCGAGGTCGATGCGGAGCTTGCGCTCCGCCGGCTCCGCGTCCTGCTCGAAGCGGGACAGATCGAGCACCCAGGTGGGCACTTCGGCGAAGGTCCAGTCCGCGCCTCCGCGGTAGATCTCCAGCCGCGAGCCCAGGGACGCGATGAAGTCGAGGTGGCCGTCGCCGTCCACATCCCGGCCGACCAGCTCCGGGATCTCGAGGCGCGATTCGAGCTGGCCGTCCAGCGCATCGGCCGGCGCGCTCACCACGGTCCGGATCCCCGACGGCAGCGACCGGGTGCTTGCCGCATCGAACCCGCCCCGGCCGTCGCCCGGCAGGAGCAACAAGCGCTCGCCCGACGGGTAGAGCAGGTCGGTCCGCCCGTCGCCGTCGAGGTCGCGGAGCAGGTTCACGCGGAGGACGCGCGACGGCGTCAACGTGCGCCGCAGACGGATGGCGGGGCCGTCCTCCGGCGCGACGAAGCGGCCGTCCCGGTAGCGCCACACGTGAACCCCATCCGCGCGCACCATCACCAGCTCCAGCCGGCCGTCGCCGTCGAGGTCGGCGAGATCGAAGAGGAAGCCGCCGCCCGCCTCCCGGATGGACTGCGGTGTGAGGCCCGTGGACTCGCCGGCCAGCGGCCGGTGGACCTCGAAGCCGTCCGCGCCGATCGCCAGCAGTTCCTTGCGGCCGTCCCGGTCGAGGTCCCGCCACTCCATGACAGAAGGCACCGTAGGGAGCGTCACGCTCCGCTGATCGAACCGCTGCGCACCCGCCGGCAGGGCGAGTACCGCGCCGAGCACCAGGCACGCCAGCCGGCCCGCCGGCGCCGGGCCCCGCCTGCCCTCCGCGCGCCTCCTCATCGCCCCCGCTCCTGTCCGATTCCCCAGCCGCCGAGCACGAACGCGTTCTCGTGAAGCAACAGCACCTCGCTCACGCCGTCCTGGTCCTGATCGAACACCCGGACCTGGCGCGGCACCTCGATCGGCACCGACACCGCGGGACGATCCTGGAAGGTGAACGTCCCGCCGGCGCGAAACAGCCCGCCGCTCGTCTCTGTGGACAGGTAGATCCGCAAGCGGTCCTGCTCGTCGACCACCAGCAGATCGGCGCGCCCATCCCGGTTGAAGTCGCCGTCGAGGAGGATCATCGGCTCGATCCCGGCCGCGGCCAGCTGATCGGTCCGGAGCGACTCCGTGCGGCTGTAGTCGGGCCGCAACCCGAAGCGCGCGGCGCCGCGGTTGAGGAAGACGTGCAGCGTCACCTCGAGAGAACTCACGGCCGCCCGCCGCGCGCGCTCGAGCAGGTCGAGGCGGTAGGTCGGCACGAGCAGGTCCAGCCGGCCGTCGCCGTCCACATCGCGGAAACACGGCGCGGCGGTCAACCCCTCGAGCACGAAGATCCGCACCGGCGGACCGGTGAGCGCGGCCGCGCCGCCGGTAAACAGCAAGAGCCGGGTGCGCACGTCTCGCTCCACCGCCTGGCGGACCAGGAAGTCCAGCTTGCCGTCGCCGTCCAGGTCGGCGTGGGCGACGTTGCCGGTGCGCGCCCACCGGGGAACGAGGGAGCGCACCTTCTCCACGTTGTGCTCCGTCGCCGCCGACTCGGGCCAGACGCCGCCGGGCGCCTGCGGCCAGACGCGCAACCAGTCCCCCTCGAGCAGCAGCAGATCCGGTCGCCCGTCGCCGTCCTCGTCGGCGATCACGGGAGCCGACATGCGCCGGACCGTCGCCACCATCAGGTCGCCCGCCGGACTGGAGGCCTCGCTGCGGCGGCCACCGTACCGCTCGCCGCCGAAGCCGATGGAGAGATTCAGGCGGCGGTCCGCCACGCGCGCGTGGCCGCGGTTGATGTAGGCGTGGAGCGGACCGCACCGGGCGAATTCGGACTGGCCGCCGGCCGGCCGCGCCTGGTGGCGCATCACGAAGCCGTCCCAGCCGGGCACGCACACATCCTCGAGGCCGTCGCCGTCGAGGTCGCGCACGTGCGGCCAGAAGGGCGCGTCGTTGGGATCGGCGAACGCGAAGAAGAGCGGCTCCGCGAAGAGGCGGCGGTAGCGCTGCGACTCGGCGGGCTCGAAGGGCCGGTAGACGAAGACCGAGCCCGGCGTGAACAGCACGAGCTCGACCCCCGGGGCCGCGTCCAGATCGCCCAGCCCCACGAGCACGACGTCGGACTTGAGCCGCAGCCGGTGGGCGGGCGCCTCCTCGAAGCCGCCGTCCCGGCGCCCGCGGTAGAGCCCCATCTCGCGCCGGCCGTCGGTGACGGCCAGGTACACCAGGTCCAGTCTCCCGTCGCCGTCCAGGTCGCGAAGCTCCACCCAGCGCAGGCTGCCCGGCACGTCGCGGCGCTCCAGGGTGAACTCCCGCAGGGAGCCGTCGCCGCGGGGGGCGGCGAGAGCCGCGGCAGCGAGGAGGAGCCCGACCAAGGGGGCGCGTAGGAGGCAGGTCATCATGGAGCCCGGGTCACGGTTCGAGCGGCGCGGGAAAGACCGCAAGCTCTTCGAGCGACTGCGCCTCCCCCGTCGTCCACGAGATCACCCAGAACAGGGTGGTGGTGCGCCGGCCGGCTTTCCACTCGGTCTGAAAAACGTCGAGGAGCACGCCCCAGGAGCTCGCCTCGGGCGCCGGGGAGCGGTAGTTGAACAGCACCGGGACGAAGACCCGCTCGGTGCGCCGCGCGCGCCGCGAGGCGACGGTCAGGATGGCCAGCCGGCGGCCCTCCCGCACAATGTCCAGCCGGACCGGATCGCCGGGTTCCTTGCGCCGGATCCGCCGCAGCAGCTCGCGCGGATCGTGGAGCGGTTGTCCATCCATCCGGTGCAGGATGTCGCCGGGACGAAGCCCGTCGCGCCGCCACGGGCTGTTGCCCCAGAAGTCCACCAGCTCCACGCCCTCGTTGGGCGGCAGGCCCGCCGCGCGCGCCGCTTCGCGCCCGAGCGTCCGCACCTGGATGCCGACGCGTTCGGTCTCGGCGAGGCCGCGCACTGCGGGCGGGGGCGGGGGGCGCAAGCGCGGCAACGGCACCACGACCAGCCGCAGGACCACCTGCCCGCGCAGGATCTCGACCTCGACGGGTGCGCCCGGCACGAGCGCCGCCACCGCCGCCTCGAACTGCCCGGGCCACTGGTAGGACCGGCCAGCGAGCTTCACGATGACGTCGCCGGAACGGATGCCCGCCGCTTGCGCCGGGGAGTTCTCCACCACCGCCTCCACCTTGAGCCCCACGTGCTCGCCAATGTCCTCCAGCGCCGCCGCATTCTCCACCACCTCGACGCCGAGGTAGCCATCGCCCGCCGCCACCGGTGCCGGCTCCTGCGCCACCGCTCCCGTCAAACCGATCGCCGCTGCCACCGCGAACCGGGCCGCCCGTCCGAGCCGGATCATGTCAGGATTGCCTTTCTTTCGAAGAGGAGCAACGAGCCGATCAGCAGCGCGCCGGCGGTCCCCAGCGGCACCCAGACGTTCCACCACCACAGCCCGGCCGGCCAGAACGCGTCCGTCAGGCCCTCGGAGGCCCCCTGCAACACGCGCACGTACGAGTTATCGACGATCGAGGGCAGGTAGTTGTTGAACAGGTACTGCAACGCCGGCCGGCGTTCGAGGAAGACCTTGACGATCTCGAGCCCCAGGAATGCGACCACGGCCGTGCCCGACGCAACACCCGGGTTCTCGACCAGGACCGAGACGGTGAGCCCCACGACGGCGGCGGCGGCGAGCGGCAGGACGAGCAGCGCCACGGCGCGCAGCAGGTGTCCCCACATCTCCGCCGCGTCACTGTAGATGTACGGATGGAGGGGATCGGCGTACTCGGGGTCGATGACCGCGCCGAAATCCGAGCCCGGGCAGGCGCCGGCCACCAGCGCGGCGCTCAGCGAGACCGCCAGCAACAACACCAGCGCGTACTGAAACACGGTGAGGACCTTGGCCAGGAACACTTCCGTGCGCTTCACCGGGCGCACCAGCACCATCTTCAGCGTGCCCTGGCCGGTCTCGGCCGCGACCATCAGGCCGGCGACCAGCACCAGGAAGAACCCGCCCATGGCGATGCCGTAGCGCAGCCCGATCGCGAAGAACCGGAACGCGTTGCGCGGCACGGCCGCCGCGCCCCGCAACTCGGGCACCACCTCGGCGTTCATCCACGCCGCCAGCACGGCGACCCCGACCGCGAGCCCGAGCCCCACCCACGGCAGCCGCTGCCGCCACAGCTTCGTCATCTCGGCGCGGAGGCACCACAGCAGACGCACGCTCAGCCTCCCTCCCCGGCGCCGCGCGCGGCGAACCCGTCCCGGAACAGGTCCTCGAGCCGCGGCCGCCAGGGCACGAGCTCCAGGACGTCGAGGTCCGCCTCGACCAGCCAGCGCGCCAGCCGGTGCGCCTCCTCGGCGGCCACCTCCACCGCCAGCGCCCCGTCCGTGGCCGCCACCCCGGCCACGAAGGCCGCCTCCGCGAGCCGCTGCTGCGCCCGCGCGTCGTCGCGCGTGCGGATGCGGTAGCGCTGGCGGTCCGGCGGCGCGAGCAGCGCGTCGAGTCGCCCCTCGCGGACGAGCGCCCCGTCCCGGATCAGCCCGATCCGGTTGCAGATGCGCTCGGCCTCGTCCAGCCGGTGGCTCGACAGCAGCACGGTGATCCCCTCCTCGCGGTTGAGCCGGACGAGAAGCTCGCGGACCTCGATCACCCCGGGCGGATCCAGGCCGTTGAGCGGCTCGTCGAGCACCAGCAGGCGGGGCCGGTGGAGCAGCGCCTGGGCCAGCCCGAGCCGCTGCTTCATGCCGAGCGAGTAGGTGCGGACCCGGGCGCGCGCCGCCCGGGCGAGCCCGACGGTCTCGAGCAGCTCGTCGATCCGCGCGCGCTCCGGCGCGCCGTGGTAGCGGGCGAACAGGATCAGGTTGTCGCGCCCGGACAGATACGGATAGAACGCGTGCCCCTCCAGATGCGTGCCGACGCGCGCGAGCACCGCGAGCCGGGAGCGGTGGAGGTCCTCGCCGAAGAAGCGGATCGTGCCGCGGAGCGGTGCGACCAGGCCGAGCAAAAGGCGCATCGTGGTGGTCTTGCCCGCGCCGTTCGGGCCCAGGAAGCCGTAGATGTCGCCTTCCTCGACGCGCATGCGGAGCGCGCGGATCGCGAACGACTTGCCGTAGCGGAAGTCGAGGTCCAGGGTCTCGATGGCGCTCATCTCGGACTTTGCCGCGGGCTCCTCCGGGAAACGCGGACGGCGAGCGCCGGCCGCGCCCACCCAGGGTACGGGCGCGGCGGCGAAGTGGTCAAGGGCCGGTAACGGCGGCCCGCGCCGCCCGGCCGTGCGCCGGTCACGCTTGCGCCCGCCGGTCGGCACGCGCACTGCGCGCGCGGAACTCCACCTTGAGCGGCACCTCCGCGAAGGGAAACGCTGCGCGCAGGCGGTTCTCGAAGTAGCGGGCGTAGCGCTCGTCGAACAGGCCGGGATCGTTCACGAAGAGCACGAACGTCGGCGGGTGGACGCCGACCTGGGTGCCGTAGAACAGCCGCGGCGCGCGCCGGCCCCGCCGGTGGGGCTGCTGGCGCTCGCGGGCCGCCTCCAGCACGCGGTTGAGATCCGCCGTGGCCACCCGGATACCGGCCTGCCCGTGGAGACTGCGGGCCAGATCGAGCAGTCCGGCGACGTTGAAGCCCGTCCGGGCCGAGACCAGCGCGATGGGCGCAAACTCCAGGCCCGCGAGCTCCGCGCGGAGGTAGCGCTCGTACGCCGGCGGCGTGGCGCCAGCCTCCGCGGCAAGGTCCCACTTGTTCACCACGAGCACGCACGGCTTGACCTGCTCGCGGACGGCGGCGCCCAGGTTCTTGTCGACCACCGAGATCGACACCGCCGCATCGATCAGGAGCAGCACCACATCGGCGCGGCGCACGCTCCGTTCCGCCCGCACCTGGCCGTAGTAGTCGACCGCAGTCGCCAGCGCGCCCCGGCGCCGCATGCCGGCGGTATCGATGGCCACGTAGCGGTGTCCACCGAGCTCGAAGCGCACGTCCACCGCATCGCGCGTGGTGCCGGGCACCTCGCTGACGATCACGCGCTCGGCACGGGCGAGGCGGTTGAGCAGCGAGGACTTGCCCACATTGGTCCGGCCCACCAGCGCCAGACGGATTCCGTCCGCCGCGGCCGGCGCCGCGTCCTCGCGGGGCGGGGCCGGAAGCCGGGCAGCGAGCGCCGCGAGCAGCGCCGTCATGCCGCGCCCGTGGGTCGCGCTGGCGAGGAGCGGTTCGCCGAAGCCCAGCGCGTGGAACTCCCCCGCGCCGGCCGCCTCGAGCCGGTCCGAGTCGACCTTGTTGACGACGACGATCACCGGCACCCGCACCCGCCGGAGCCGGCGGGCCACTTCGCGGTCGAGCGGGGTCAGCCCGTCGCGCGCATCGACCAAGAACACGATCAAGTCCGCGGCCGCAACCGCCAGTTCGATCTGGCGCTCGATCTGGGCCTCGAGCCGGAGGCTGTCCACGATCCCGATCCCGCCGGTGTCGACCAGCTCGACCGATCGGTCCCCCACGCGGATCTCGGCCGTCACGCGGTCGCGGGTCACCCCGCTCGTCGGATCCACGATGGCGATGCGGCGACCGGCGAGCCGGTTCAGCAGCGACGACTTGCC
>JAFGQW010000148.1 GCA_016935485.1 Planctomycetota bacterium
AGAGGGAATACGGAATCAGGGATCTGATGCTGCTGGACGACAACTTCATCCTGAACAGGAAGAAGCTCTTCGACACGTGCGATGGCATGGTCAAGGAGAAGATGAACCTGACGTGGTACTGCATGGGCCACGCGAGGTTCATGACGGAGGAGAGGCTCAGGAAAATACGGGAGGCGGGCTGCTGGTTCATCGAGATGGGGATCGAGAGCGGATGCGACAGGATCCTGAAGGTGCTGAAGAAGAACACCACGAAGGACGAGATCGCGGCGGCCGTGAGAACAGCGCGCAGCGTCGGTCTGAAAGTCAAGGGCAATTTCATCTTCGGTCTGCCGACGGAGACCAAGGAGAGTCTGGACGAGACCATCGACTTCGCCGCGGGGATCGGCCTCTCCTACTTCCAGCAGAATTTCTTGACAATCTGGCCTGGTTGTGAGCTGGCAACGGACCCCGAGCGTTACGGTCGGGCCATCACCGACTGGGGTGCGATGGCGCATCAGCGGATTACCTTCGTTCCTCATGGTCTCACGGAAGAGGATCTGCTGGCGGCGTCGAGGAAGGCCTTTCGCAGGTTCTATCTGCGTCCTGGTGTGATCCTCGCGATCCTGGCATCTCTGCGCTCGCCGCGGGCGCTGGTCACTACCGGCGTCGCGGCGCTGACTTTCTTGAAGACGATTGGCAGACGACGATGACGCGGCGCACCACGTCCGCGACGAGAAACCCACGCGTCCTGCGCTGCTTGTGACGGCGGGATGCCGAGCGCGAGTAGCGCAACGGAGAGTTTCTGGAAACGGAAACGAGCCTGGCCCGGCCATCGGCATTCCCCGGGAAGCATGACCTCGTGTCTGGCGGGAACGAGCTTGCGGCCCCCGAGGAAACCCACGGCTTCGTGGCCCTGGCATCCGCAGCGGGCGACCACCGCGCCTTGCCCAGACTCCCGGGTCGCCACCGTGGCCCCCGAGCAGGGCGAGCGGCGACCGGCGAGTCGCTCGTAACGTCTTGAGGAATACAGACGTGTGGTGTCCAAATCCGGCAGGTCGATCCGGTTTCAGGCCGGTCGCCGTCACCGTGCTCGCGCCGGAACGGGAGCACGCACGGTACACCTCGCGCGGGATTCTCGGAGCGAGAAACTGATCGGAGGCGAACCCGGAGAATCGCGCCTCCTGGAATCCCGTCCGGTCCCTCTTCGACGCCGTTGACGGGCGGCCATGCTTCGCCTACCATCGTGCCAGGACTGATGGCGGGGCACGGCTGGCGCTGTTCCGCGCCTGGCGCTGCCGCACACGAAAAGGACACGGAAAGCCGGGAGAATCCCGGAACGCGGATTGGTAGTGTCGTCGGCAGATTGCTGCCCCTCGCGCGACCGGTTCCATCCCGTCGCGTATCTCTGACGAGACTGTCACCTGCAGCCGGGTAGCCGCGAACAAACGGATCGGAGTGGCTCGATGAGGACCGCCTGTACTGGAGGACTTTCGACCGCGCTGGGCTGGCTGGTGGTGACGCTGGCGATCGCCGCTGGCTTGCCATGCGCCGCGCAGGTCAAACGCATTTACATCGCGGCCGACGACCACACGGACTACCTCTGGAGCGCCGATGAGGTGACCTACCGGCAGGCGTTCCTGAACATGCTCGACTATTATCTCGCGCTGGCCGATTCCACCGCGAGCGAACCGCCCGAGTTCCAATCGCGCTGGAATTGCGACGGCTACTTCTGGGTATGGGAATACGAGAAGAACAAGACGCCGGCCGAGTTCCAGCGGCTGATCGGGCGCATCCGGGACGGTCATATCGGCGTGCCCCTGAACGCCCTCGCCGTGTGTCTCGGCGGCACCCCGGCGGAAGCGGTGCTCCGCGGGATGTACTACCCCGGCAAGCTCGAGCGGCAGTACAGCCTCAGCTTCCCGCTCGCGAATTCCATCGAGAACCAGACTCTCTCCCTTGGCCTCGCGTCCCTTTGGGCCGGCTCTGGCGCCCGGTACAGCTGGAGGGGAATCTGCGACTGTGCCACTCAGCTCCCGAACCCCGGCAACCGTGACCAGGAGATCTACTGGTTCACCGGTCCCGACGGCGCGCGCGTGCTGATGAAGTGGTACTCACTGACCTTCGGCGACAACCGGCGGCTCGGCGGATATGCGGAAGCCTTCCACCCCGCTCAAGCGGTCGAGGACGCGACGAACAAGATCGGCACTGCAGCCTACCCGTACTTGGCCGCCGGCGCCTTCGGACATGGCTGGGACGGACTGGCGTCGATGACAACCGCTTTCGTCAGCACCGCCAAGCAGACCTCGACGGCGACGCGCAAGGTCATCGTCTCGAACGAGCTGGACTTCTTCCAGGACTTCGAGCAGGCGTACGGAGCCCAGATCCCGTCCGTCGGCTTGGCACTGGGCAACGAATGGGAGCTTCTCTGCGCGTCCCTTGCGGAGGTCTCCGCCAAGGTGAAGCGGGCCGTGGAGAAGCTGAGGGCGGCGGAGGCGCTCGCCACCCTGGTCTCGCTTCACGACCCGGGCTTCTCGACGGGGCGGACGGCGTCGCGAGACCTCGCCTGGGTGAATCTCGGCATGTACTGGGAGCATGTCTGGCACGCCAACGGCAGCGTGCCGCGCATCGAGCGGGAACGATTCCAGCGTCGGCTCGCGGACGAGATCCGGGCCTACGTGAACCGCCTCCAGAACGACGCCGAGATCGCGCTCGGAAACCTGATTCCGAACCCCGGAAGCAACAGCCGTTTCTTCGTGTTCAACGCGCTGTCCTGGCCGCGCTCGGATGTGGCCGACCTGCCGTTCCCTGGCCCGGGCCCCGTCCACGTCGTCGACGTCACCACGGGTAAGGAAGTGCCTTCCCAGCTCGTCTCGGTCAACCAGAACGCGCTCCTCCGGATCCTCGCGCCCGACGTGCCGCCGGTCGGCTACAAGGTGTTCGAGGTACGGAATGGCGTGGGCCAGAATCACCCCGGAGGGCCGACGGTCACCGGGCGCGTGGTCGAGAACGCCGAGGTCAAGGTGACCCTGGCCGACAACGGCGCTATCGTGAGCCTCATCGACAAGCAGCGCCAAGACCGCGAGTTTGCCGCCAGGATCAGCGGGAAGAGCCTCAACGACCTCGGTCCCGGGACCGGGACGGTGGTGACGGAGAACGTCGGCCCGGTTGCGGCCACCTTGGTTGCCTCCGCGAGCGGACCGCTCAAGCACACCTCGCGCGTGACTCTGGTCCGCGGCTCGCCGCGCATCACGATCGAGAACGAGATCGAGCAGAATTTCGGCGACGTGCGGACCTGGGAGTTCGTCTTCAACCTGCAGTCGCCCGTGGTCTGGCACGAGGAGGTCGGCGCGATCCTGCGCGCGAAGCTCGCGCGAGACGGAGGCCACTACCACGACACTCTGGCTCGCTACGACTGGCTCACGCTCAATCACTTCTTTGATATCAGCGAGAACGAGATCGGGGTGACACTGTCGAACGCCGACTGCTACTTCATGCGACTTGGCGACAGCACTCCCACCAGCCTCGACACGAACCAGCCGCGGGTTTCTGTCCTGGCCGGAGGACAGATCGACAGTACGAGCTATGGCATCCAGAACCAGGGCCTCGACACCTACTTCCTGCAGCGCTTCGCCCTGACCACGCACGGCAAGTTCACGGCGGCCGATGCCATGCGCTTCTCGCTCGAACACCAGAACCCGCTGGTGGCCGCCGCAGTGACCGCGGGGAAGAGCGTCTTTCCGGAGAAGACCTTCTCGCTGCTGAGCCTGAACGACCCGAACGTGATGCTCTGGGCCATCAAGCCCGCCGACGACGGCATCCAGAACGGCGTGATCGCCCGGGTGTGGAACCTGGCTGGATCGGCCACCACGTTGACGATGACGCCGCCTTCCGGCCTGATTTCGGGTGCTCGGTTCGCGACGCACATCGAGACGCCTACCGGGCCGGCTCCCACCGCAGGCGGCTCGCTCGCAGTGCCGCTGAATCCGTGGCAGATGGCCACTTACGCAATCGACTTCTCGAACCTCTTCGGGCCGGCCGCAATCCGCGCCACGACGAGCGCCCGCGTCGGCATCCCGCTCACGTTCCGGCTGCTCTCCGCAACGGATGCCGGATTGCCGTACCAAGCGGCGAGCGCGATCGGCGACACGCCGGGGATTCCCCTCGACACCCGGCGCATTCCGCTGAATCTCGATCCACTGCTCCTGTTCTCGCTCAATACCCCGCCGGTTTTCCGCCACTACTTCGGCCAGCTCGACGCGTTCGGCCAGGCTCAGGCCACCGTGAGTATTCCGGCCGACAACGGTCTCATCGGCTTCAGTTTCTACACGGCCTTCGTCACGCTGGATCCGAGCGCGCCGTCCGCGGTCCGGAGCATTTCCAACAGCGAGAAGGTCACGATCGGCCGATGAGTCGACGGCGTGCGCAGGGGACGCAGCACTGCCGAGCTGGCCCGGAAGCGGTACTCTGGTCCTCCGCGGCGGACCCGGCTATTCTCTCCGGGACTACCGACCCCTGGGCGGAACGTCGAGTCGAGCCGGTGCTGCCCGGATCGGACCGCGAGCTGGCTCGTACGATGGTCGACCGCGGACGAATCCCGTCGCGACGCCAGGCTCTGACACTGGACCTTCCGGTGCTCCCTTCATGACCACACCAGGCGCTCGCCGGCCGGCGAAGGACACACACCGGTTCTGGTGGCTCGACGCCGCCAAGGGCCTGGCGCTGGTCTGGATCTTCCTCAACCATGCCTCGGAGCAGGTGTTCGGCTTCCCCCACATCGGAAACCCGACCGGGTCCTGGCCGCCGCTGGCGGAGCGCATTGCCCAGCTCGCACCACTCACGGGGCACGGCATGCGGGATATCGCGGCGAACTTGTTCCGGTACGTCGGGTGGTTCGGCGAACAGGGCGTGCAGATTTTCATCGTCTTGAGCGGCTTCGGACTGGTGTGGGGACTGTGCCAGCGAGGCCGGCGCCCGGTGGAGTCTCGGCTGGGGTTCTATCGGCGGCGGGCACTGCGCATTCTGCCCCTGTGGTGGGGTGCGCACCTGGCCCTGCTCGCGTGCGGGATTCTCTGCGGTGCAGGGCCGAGCCCGTTTGACAGTCGCTTCTACCTGAGTTTCCTGGGCATTCGTTTCACATCCGAGCTCTTCTACTACATTGCGCCGGCCTGGTGGTACGTCGGGCTCGCGATTCAGCTGTATCTGGTCTTTCCCTGGCTCTGGGCGCTGCTCCTGCGGTTGGGCCCCGCCCGTTTCCTGCTTGGGATCGCCGTGGTGGCCCTCCCGATCCGGATGCTCGGACTCGCGCTCTTCCCGGACTTCCTGGATCCCTGGCAACGGGGCGCCTTCTTCATCACGCGTCTTCCTGAGTTTGCCTTTGGCATGGCGGTCGCCGCCTGGTACCACAACGATCCGTCCCGGGCGCGCCAGATCCTGCGCTCCGGCCGCGCTCTGATCCTCGGTGCCTTCACCTACGCCATCGCGAACATCCTCTCGCTCACCCTCCTGGGAATGGCGGTTGCGCCGGCGCTGCAGGGAGCGAGCCTCTTCGTCCTGCTGTACGGCCTTCTGGATCGCCTCTCCGATCGCGCAAGCCGTTGCCTCGCTCCGTTCACCCACGCCGGCCGTCATTCCTACTCGCTGTACCTCATGCACCACCCGCTCCTCCTCGCCCTCCTTCCAGCCCCTTCGGTCACCGGCGTCGTGGTTTCCCTGGCCGTAGCCGCTGCGCTCACGTACCTGCTGTCACTCGCGCTGGAACGCGTCGTGACGTTTGTCTCCTCCTGGATTGCCACTGCCTTCCGCGACGGGCGCATCGGCAGGCTCATCGGCCAGATCGCACTCACCGGGTGCGCCATCCTGATCCTGCTTCTTGGCGCCGAGCTCCTGATCCGCCGCTTCGATCCCCAGGAGGTGCTCGGCTGGGGCGAGCGCCCGGCGCTCGAGCCGCACCCTGTGTTTGGCTGGCGGCTCAAGCCTGCGGAGGAGTTTCGCCTGCGGTGGGAAAGCTACGACTACACGGTTCGCTCCAATTCGCTTGGGTTCCCGGGACCCGAGCCGTCCGCTTTCCGCGCGCCAAACACCACGCGGATCTTCGCCGCCGGAGACGCGTTCACGAGCGCGGAAGGCGTGGACACGAACGCGGCGTGGCCGCGGCTGCTCGAGTCCCGGCTGGCGACTCGCCCCGGAGCCGGTCCGGTCGAGGTGCTCAACTTCGGGATGACTGCCTACGGTCCCAACCAGTACGCAGCCGTCGTCGAGAGGTTCGCTCCGGACTATCGGCCGGACCTGATCCTGATCGGCTTCTTCGTCAACGACTACGAGGATGTCCTGCTTTCGATCGACCAGTTCCGCGCGCAGATCGGGTTTGGCCGGCCGTCTCCCGATTCCAGGCTGGCATTCCTCCGCCTCGATCACTTGCAGAGATACCTGCAGCAGAAGCTCCTCTCTCCGTTCCGGGCCTTTCTCCACCGCCGCCCCGACTGGTACGGCTATTTCCTTGGCAACTTCCGGGCGCTCGAGAAGAACGGGCCGTGCACCGAGCCGGAAGCACGGGCCCGGGTCCGCGACCGCCTCGAGCGGATCCGGACCGTGGCAGAGTCGGTAGGAGCCAAGGTGGTGATCGTGATGATCCCGGCGCCAGTCCAGGTTTGCGATCGGACCCGGCTTGCCTACTATCCGCACCGGGTCGACCTCGAAGATCCCACGAGGTTCGATCTGGACCTGCCGCAGCGAACGACGCGCGAGATCGCTGCGGAGCTCGGGATGACCTGCCTGGATCTGCGGTCGGCACTCCAGGCGTCCGTGTCCCTGGATCCCTACCAATCCCGGAACATGCACTTCACGATCGCCGGACACCGGATCGTGGCGGCCTATCTGGCCGACCAGCTCATCCAGGACGGATACCTGGGGGAATCCCGATGACCAGGCTGCTCCTGTTCCAGGTTCTTCTCGTCCTGGCCGGTGTGGGGGCCGTGGCCGGAGGATGGCTGCTGCGCAAGCACGACCGTCTCGTTTCGCGCACGGTCCGAGCGTTCATCGGGCTGTATGCCGCCGTGAACCTCGGCTTTCTCGTCTTCCTCTGGTTCAACCACGTCGGATTCCCGCTGCACCTCGACCTGATGGAGGGCTTGATTCTCCAGCACCTTCAGCAGCTCACGCAGGGGCAGCCGGTCTACCCGGTACCGAGCCCGGACTTCGTGCCGCTGGCTTACAATCCCCTGTTCTATGTGGTATCGGTGCCGTTTGCCTGGCTGTTCGGCACGTCGCTTCCCACGATGCGGTTCGTCGCGATTCTCGGCCACGCGGGAATTGCGATCATGCTCTACCTCATCGTCCTCGATCGGACGCGCAGCCACTGGTGGAGCTTCGTCACGGTCGGTCTGGTGGCCGCGGCATACCGCGTGATGGATGCCTACCTGGACACCGCCCACGCCGACTCGTGCTTCCTTTTCACCGCGCTCCTCGGCACCTACATGCTGGGGCGTTCCAGGACCCGAACTGGCCGCATCCTGGCTGTCCTGGTTCTCGTCCTCTCGTTCTGGTTCAAGCAGCACGGCGCATGGTTCGCGATCGGCGGTGTCCTCTATCTGACGTGGCAGGAGGGTGTCCGCCGCTCCCTGCCGTACTGGGCAGTGGCCGCTCTGGCTGGACCAGCGGTCTACTTGCTCGTGGGTCCCGCCCTGTTCGGTTCCCACTTCCACTACTTCACGTGGACCGTACCGCGCGGCTGGAGCACGGTCGAGCTAGCGACGGCGGAGCGGCTCGCCACGTTCGTCGCGCTCTCCTACCCCGTCCTGGCGCTCCTTGCCGCGCTTTTCTTCGTGCCCGACGCGGTCCGGCGACAACGCGAGCTCGGGGTGTACCTCTTCCAGTTCCTCGCAGCCATGGCCACGGGCGTCATGGGGGCACTCGACGCAGGATCCTCGAACAACGTGTTCATTCCAATGGGCACGTTCCTGGTCCTTTGCGGCCTTCTTGCGGTCGAGCGGCTCCACCGAACTGCCGCGTGGTTCCGGCGAGGCAATGTCTTTGCTCTGGTCCTGCTGGCCACCTTCGCTTTGCTTGCCTACCGGCCAGCCACGGTGATCCAATCGAGCACTGCGAGAGAGTCTTACCGGGACCTGATCTCGATGTTGAAGGGCCTGGAGGCAACCGTCTACGCACCCTACCTCGCGCGGTTACCTGAAGATTACACCTTCTTCCCCACCGCGCATTGGGCGCCACTCGAGGACATGATTCGGGGACCGGGAAAGGAACTCAGGAACCACCCGGTGACCCGACGATTGCTGGACGCCGTCATCCATCCGCGCGGAAAGGCCTTTATCCTGACGAACACTCCACTGGAAGAAATGGAGTGGAGCGAATTCCTGCTGCGGCACTACGTCCTCGAACAGGACTTTGGCAGGCGCTTCGAGGGGCTGCGCACCCTGCCTGGTCGCTGGGATCACGGCTATCCCCGCCTGCTCTACAGGTACCGCGGCGCAGAGCGCGGCAGCGCGGAACGGTGACGAAGGTGTCGGTGCTCGACCGACACGACCGAGGAAGGAGACAACGCTCGGTCTGCCGACGGCTCCGCCGGTGAGACGGACGCTGCGTCTCAACGCAGCTGCCGCCGGCGCCATGCGACTGCGGTTCCGCCGACCGCCGGTCTGCGGCTTCCCTGCCCCTTCTCGTCGACCGGCCACGCCTCCGGGAGGTCACGGCCGCCGGAGCCGCGCGTTCGCCAGCTCGAGGTCGAACGCCTCCGGATCGAACCCGCCGCCGCACCACTCCAAGAGCTCCTCGTGCTCGGGATGCTCCGGATCCCGGATCGCCGCCAGGAAGTCCGTGTAGCCGTAGATGCCGCCACAATCCTCCGGCGGGCACGCGCGCTTTCCCGCCACGACGACCGGGTATCGGGTGCCAGGCGCGGCACGAAGGACGCGCTCCAGCCGGACATCGTGCACCCAGTCATCGCCGAAATCGTACTCGTAGACGATCTTCTCGCCGGGCTCGCTCAGCACGTCCGCAAGCCGCACGCGCTGGGCACTCTCGATGTCCATGCCGAAGTCGGGATCCGGAGTCCCGTAGAACCGCTCCCCGACCACGAACTGATGCAGGTGGCCGCCCATCCACCCCATGGCACCCTGGAGCACATCGTGCAGTCGCGCCAGGGTCAGGTTGCTCGGGACATGAATCCGCCGCCAGATCGGCGGCCGGCTCCTGCGCAGGGTCACCTTCAGCTGGTAGATCATCGTGGGACTGGCCATGGTTTCTCTCACTCCCGCATCCGGCTGCCGGCGCCCGGCGACACACATCGATCCTCGGCTCGTTGCCCTCACAGCCCCGCCTTCGTCAGCCTCCCGAGGAAGGACGCCTTGCCGCGGTGCGCCTGCCGCAGATCCCCGTCGATCCGCAGGAACTCCGCCAGCGCCTCCAGCGCCGCCGTCCGCTCCCCGAGCCCGGGCGGCACGGGCGGCTCGACCGCCGCGTCGTCGAGTTCTCCGCTCTGCACGCGCAGGAGCCAGCCCAGGTACAGCGCCCGCCGGTCCCCGCGCTCGAGCGCCCCGCGCAGCGGGATCAGCGAGGAAAGCTGTCCCGCGCCGTCAATCCACTCGCCGCCCTCCTCGTCCTCGGAACGGAAGCTCAGCACCACCGTGTCGGCCTTCCGCCGCACCGAGGCGCTCTCGCCGCCGCAGTACAGCTTCGCGGTCGCGAGGTCCAGCGCGCTCGCCGGCACACCGAGCTTCAGCACGCGCGTGCCCCAGCTCGTCAGGTGCACGAACGCGTCGAAGTACCGCGCCATCCACGCGTCCACGTCTCCTCGGAGCTCGCCCCACGCGTAGTCGACGATGAAGCTCGTCGGTGTGATGCGCGCCCGCGAGGAGTACGACCGCAGCACGTTCATCTCCTTGGCGCTGAGCGGCCGATCGATCGCCTGGAACTCGTAGTACTGGTACTCGCTCATGATCCTCGGCGCATCTTCCCGCCCGCCGCGGCCTCACCGGCGGCCGTTACTTCCCGGTGTCACATCGCCTCCTCGTCAGGTGCATACTTGCGGACGGCCGAGTCGACGCGTGCCCTTGCCGGACCCGAGCCGCCGCGAGGTACGAGAGCGCAAGTCGGATCCTGGTTGTCGAAGTCCGCCCATCCAGCGAAGGATCAGGCGCTGCGCCTTTTTCGCCGCTTGCCTTGTTTACGAATCACCGACGCCAGAGCGCGAAGAGCCTCGTTGACGGCTCTGGAGTCGGGAAACACATCCAGGATCTCGGGGTCGATCACGACGACGTTCGCACCCTCGGCATACCGAGCCGCTGTGACCCCGCGCTTCGCTCCCGAGAAGTCATATTTCCGGCGCATCGTATCACGCTCAGAGGGGGACGAGCGGCGGTTACGCTTCTTCTTCATATTGCGTACGCTCCTTTCGCGTCGCCTTCCGTGCGGAGATCAGGCGACCTCATCGAACGTGACGCGATGCTTCCGCCAGTTCCCGTCGGCCTTCGCGGCGTCCCACTCGAATACGTAGCCAGCCAATGGCTGCTCCTGTTCCTTCGTCAGCGAACTCTCACGCGCGCCTGACTTCCGGTTGCCCTGTTGGCGACAACCGACGGTCCGCGCGGCGCGGCGGGCGGCCGGACGGCGCCCGGAGCCAGCAGTCTACCACGGCAGGCCCCTCGGGGCACCGGCGTTGCGCGGGGCGGAGAATGCCCCTGGGGCGTTTCTGGGCCGCTTGCCGGCCGGGCGCGCCGGCGGTAGCATTACCGTTCGACCGGAGACCTGCGGGTGGCGATACGCACCATGACCGACACCCTCCTCGAGACGCGCGGCCTCACCAGGCGATTCGGCGATTTCACCGCGGTCCGCGGCCTCGACCTCTGCGTGCGACGGGGCGAGGTCTTCGCCTTTCTCGGCCCCAACGGCGCCGGCAAGACCACGACGATCCGGATGCTGATGGGGCTCTTGCAGCCCACCGAGGGCGAGGCGCGGGTGGCCGGGCTCGACTGCTTCTCCGACCGCGCGCAGGTCACACGCCGGGTGGGCTACCTCCCGGACGATCCGGTCTTCTACGACTACCTGACCGGCGCCGAGATCGTACAGTTCGTGGGCGAGATGCACGGCTTCCGCCGGGCGGCGCTCCGCGAGCGCGCCAGGCCGCTGGTGGCGCTGCTGGGTCTCGAGGACGCCCTCGGCGAGTACGCCGTCAACTACTCGCGCGGCATGAGGAAGAAGCTCGGCATGATCTGCGCGCTCCTGCACGATCCCGAGCTGTTGATCCTCGACGAGCCGACCAGCGGGCTCGATCCGATGGCGTCGCGCACGCTGCATCGGCTGATCCGCCAACGCACGCAGGACGGTCGCTCGGTCTTCTTCAGCACGCACCTGCTGGACCAGGCCGAGCGGCTTTGCGACCGGGTGGCGATCCTCTACCGCGGTGCGTCGGTGGCCTGCGGATCGCTCGACGAGTTGCGCGCCGCCCGGGGCGCGGGCGGATCGCTGGAGGAAGTCTTCTTCGCAGTGACGGAGGGCGAGGCCGAGGCGGATGCCCGAGAGTGACGCCCCGCGCCCGCCGGGTTTCGCGCGGGCCCTCCTGCTCCTCACCCGGATGGGACTCCGGCGACGGGTGGCGCGCCTCCGTCACGCGTTCGCGCGGCGGCGCCGCCAGCTCCCGGGCGCACCGCGCGGGCCGACGCCCCGCAAGCGGCCCCGCGGCCGAGCTCTCGTCCTCTTCCTCGCCACGCTCATGCTCTTCAACGCCGGCGTCCTGACGCACCATTTCCTCGAGCGGCACGAGGAGGAGCGAACGCGCGTCGAGCGCACCGCCATCGTGGAGGCCGCGCTGGCGGGCCGCCTGGGCTGGCCTCGACACGCGATCGAACAGCTCGAAGCCGCGCTTCGTCCGAACGCAGCGCCGGGGCCCGACATCGCGGACGACAAGTTCCGCGAAGAGCTCGAGGCTCGGCGCTCGGGCGCGGCCCAGCGCGACACCGTCGCGCAGTGGGTGGAGCAGACCATCGGGCCCGAGGCGGACATCGTCCGGCGATCCGTCGCGAGGCAGCGCGATGCCGGCGTGGCTCTCCTGATCTCGGTGCTGGCGCTCGCGATCTTCCTCTCGCAGCTCGGCGCCCGCAACCAGGACCTCGGCCAGGTGGAGACCAGTTTCGCCTGGCTGTTCACCTTGCCCGTGTCGACCCGCGCCATCTTCCTCTCGAGGCTTCTCGAGTACGCCGTCGGCGACTTCTTCTCCTGGTGCATCTTCGCGCCCTTCCTGTTCGTGGTGGGACTGTGGGCCGGAGCCGGTCTCGCCGCGCTCCCCCTCGCGCTCGCCGGCGCCCTCTACCTGAACCTGCTGCTCGCGTCGGTACAGATCGGGATCGAGACGTGGCTGCGCAAGCGGGCGGCGCCGGCGCGCCGGAAGAACCTGCAGGGGGCGTTCACGCTGCTCGGCGTCCTGGTTCTGATGGGGAGCGTGGCCGTCGCGCTCGCCCCGGCCGGCCCCGGGCTCCTCTTCCGCGCGGTCGCCTTCACCGGCACCTGGGTGAACCAGCTGCCGCCGGCCCTCCCGATCCAGCTGCTCGGCGGCGGCGGAGCGCTCGCGGCCGCGGCCGTCATGCTCGCCATCACGGCGCTGTTCATCACCGCCGCCCTCGCCTGCGTGGCAGGTCTCGTGCGCGGCGGTCTGGATGCCGAGGCCGGCGCCTATCGCGGCCGGCGCGGCACGTGGGCCGGAACCGTCGCGGCGCACCCGTCGCTGCTCCGCGGCGTGATCGGCAAGGACCTGAAGCTCCTCTGGCGCGACCGCAACCTCCTGGTGCAGACCCTGGTCCTGCCGGCGGTGATCGTCGGGTTCCAGCTGGTCGTGAATCCGCCGCTCTCCGCGACGCTGAGCGGGAGCTTCGATCACGTTCCGGTCCTGGCCTTCGGCCTCGGCGCCTACATCCTGATGTTCAGCGCGGCGCCGTCGCTGGCCGTGGAGGGCCGCGCCCTCTGGCTGCTGCTCACCACGCCCGCCCGGCTGGAGCGGGTGATCCTCGGCAAGGCCGCCCTCTGGGGCGTCTTCGCGGCGCTGCTGCCGGCGGCGCTCCTGGCGTGGGCGGCCCTCCGCGCCCCGGTGCTCACCACGGACCACCTGATCGGGGCGGTCTTCGCGCTCGTCGGCATCTTCCTCTACGCGGTGATCGCGGCCGGCATCGGGGCGCTCGCCACCGATGTCCTCGAGCCGGAAGCGAAGCGGCGCCTGCGGCCGGCGGCGCTCTACCGGCTCATGGTGCTCGCGACCTTCTACGCGCTCGGGTTCTACGTGGACGGGATGTGGCAGCGGTGCGGGATTGTCGTACTCGCGGCGGGCGTCGCGTTCGCGGTGTGGCAGAAGTTCGCCGACGAGGCGCCCTTCCTGCTCGACCCGGAGGCGCGGCCTCCCAGGCGCATCGGGCTTGCCCACGGGATGGTGGCCGCGCTCGTCTTCTTTGAGCTCCAGATCCTCCTCGCCGCGGCCCTGGCCGGGACCGAGGGCCAGCGCGCGACCACGCTGGCGCTGTGGAGCTATCTAGGGGCGAGCATCCTCCTGATGACCCTGCTTGCCCTCTTCGCCGGGTTTTCGAACCGCAAACTCGAGGCACCTGCGCTGCCCCTCCCGCCGCCCGGTCTCGTTCGTTCGCTTGGCGCGGGTTTCCGCCTGGGCGTCGCGGCGGCCGTGGCGGGCTGCGCGTGGCTGCTGATCGTCCGGTGGGTGGAGCCGCTCCGGGTGTGGCACGAGTCGCTCGCGATCCACGAGCTATCGTTCCCCGGCGACCGCATCCGGCTCCTCGTGCTCGGGGTAGTGCTCGCGCCCCTCACCGAGGAGTTCCTCTTCCGGCGCTTGATCTTCCACTCCATGCGGCGGACGTGCCCGTTCGGAGGCGCGGCACTGCTGAGCGCCGTGATGTTCACGATGGTCCACCCCCCGATCTCGATGCCAGCGGTCTTCGTGCTGGGCCTCGCCACGGCGTGGGCCTACGAGCGCACCGGCCGGCTCGCGGCCCCCGTCCTCGCCCACACCGTCTACAATGCCATCGTGCTGGGAACGCAGCTCGCGCTCCGTTGACCGCGACGACCGGCCGCGAAGTGGATCCGTACCTCCCGCGCGGCGGTCACGCGCCCGCGGCCGTCTCGAGCACCGTCCAGCGCTTCATCGACGTCGACCCGTAGAGGTTCGGCGACTGCGGGTACTGCTGCGACGGCAGCGCCGCCCGGATCCTCCGGAACCAGTCCACGTACGTCGCCTTCGCCCCGAGCTTCCCCAGCTCCCGCAGCGCCACGAAGGTGAACGCCCCGTTCGCGCGCCCCTCGAACCACGCATCGTAGCTGTACTCGACGTCCTGGCATCCCGCCATCAGCAGCGCCGCGTAGCGCCCGGGCGGGCTGGACCGCCGCACCGCGCGCCGCACCCCGAGCCTGGCCACCTCCCGTTTCGACTCGAAGGCGGCCGGCGGCAGGAACCGCACGAGCCGCTGCGGCGGTTTCCTCCCCTTCACGGTCGGCGGGGTCGAGATCCCCGCAAACCGCGCGACCGTCCCGGAGTGGCAGGAGTCGGCGATCATCACCACCCGCACCCCCGCCTTGCGCGCGCCGTAGATCTCGAAGAGCTCGTCGTCCGTCAGCGGTCCCCGGCTCCGGACATCGTACGGGCACAGGCACTCGTCGGTGCCGTCCGGCTCGTCGCCGTCCTCGTCCAGCACGAAGGACCCGTGGCCGGCGTACGTGATGACCACGAGATCGCCGGCGTCGGCCTTCGCGAGCGTCTCCCGCATGCCCTTCCGCATCGCCTTGCCGGTCGCGGCCCGGTCGAGCAGGAGCGCGGTCCGGAACCCCCGGCGCTTCAGTGCTGCCGCCCAGTCCCGCGCGTCGTTCACGCAGCCCGCCAGATCGCTCTCAGTCCCCGGGTAGTCATTGATGCCGATGCAGAGTGCGAACTTTCCCTTTGACATGCTGCCGTCCCTCCGTTCGATGCAGAGTGCCTCAACGAGGATCCCCCGGGAAAGCCCCCCTTCTCGTCCACGCCCACAACTACCCCACCAAGCGGCACGAGACCCCTGCCGCGGGACATGGATGTAGCATCGCTCTCCCCTCCGCGGCGGCACGCGGATACCGGAATGACGGAAGTGCGCGGACGTTCCGGCCGGAGGCCGGGACCTTCCACCCAACGACGCGGCGATCAGCGGCGGTCGAAGGCCGCCCGCTGCATCGGATTGTCACGCGGCGTCGACATCGACTCCCTCACCCGTCCCTGCCGCGCTCGACGACGACCAGGTGCTTCATCGCGCCCTCACTCGAGACCCGCCTGCTTGACGGCACTCCGCAGGGTCCCAGGCGGAATGTCCACTCCGAGCTTGCCAGACACCTTCCGACGATCTCGAACACGCTCGCGGCGGACTCCGTAAGCGAGAATCCGCACGCGTCGACCGAGAGCTCGGTTCCGACCAGGCTGATCAGGGCCACTTCGTCGAAGCGAGAGGAACACCGGCGGGAGTGGCCTGGGGCGACGCGGGGATGACCCGGGCCTCCGGCCGCCCGAAAAAAGTGGGTTTTCTTGCGTGAAAATCCTTGAGATTCGGGGTCCGTTAGGGTATCCTTCCTCCATCGCACCCGGACGCGGTTTTCGACGGGAATCGATCCCGGGAAAGGACCACGCCGATGATCGCTCCCGCCCCCGGTGCGTCCACGCCACGCACCGTGCCTCTGGCGTCCGCCGACGAGATCCACCGCTACCTCCGCGAGGCCTTCCGCATCGGGAACTGCGCCCGGCTCCGCTTCGCGCTCCTGCTCGCGGCG
>JAFGQW010000149.1 GCA_016935485.1 Planctomycetota bacterium
CAAGCTCCACCTCCCGGCCGTCCCGGCGCTCAAGGGAGTGCGCATCCACACGGCCTTCGTGACCCTGCTCGCCACGGCGCCCTCCGGAGTCGCCCACATCTCCAACACCGCGATGTTCACCATCCTGTAGTTCCGGCCGCCGCGCACGATCGCCGGGCGTTCAACGCCCGGTCCGGTGCCGCTTCAGCCATCGGTTCACGAGGGCGGCGATGTCGTCCTCGTGGAGAAAGAACTTCCGGTCCAGCTCGTAGAGGACCTTCGTCAGTTGCTTCCTCTCCTCGGCGGTCGGCGGCTCCAGCGCGGCGCGGCGTTCCTCCGGGCCCGGCGGCACCCCCTCCTTGCCGAAGACGACCTGGATCGCGCGCTCCGCCAGCGCGCGCGTCTTCAGGGCTCCGATCTGCCGCAGCGCTTCCAGGATCTCGTCGGTGCGCTCCACGGACGGGCTCGTGAAGAACTGCTGGAACCCGCCGTTGTCGATCTCGTTCTCGAAGCTCCACAGGCAGTAGACCAGGCGATCCGCCTCGGAAAGGCCGTCCCACCCCACGATCTCGTGCTTTCGAGAAACGGCCTGGACGCTGTCGGGATACGAACGCAACGGTGCGCCTCCTGTCCGGATCCGAGCCGGCCTCCGGACGGACCGAGGCGAGCCCCCGCGCTCGGCGCGACGCCCGGCCGTCTCGGCGGGCCTCCTCTCGGTTGCCCGTGCCGTTCCGGCAAGGGTGCGATTATAGCGGTCGATCGGCCGCACGCCACCCCCCCTCCGGACCGAGGTACAGCCGGAATCCTGCACCGGGCCGCCGCCTCGCGGCTGCTCCGGCGCGCGGCCTCGGCGGTGCCTTGACCCGGCCGCGCGGGGTCCGGTATCCTGCTGGCATCGCCAGCCCGGACGGCGCACGACAACAGGAGACCGCGGGCCTCGGTCCCATCGAGTCGGGCCGCCCGCTGCAGAATGCGGGTGCTGCATGCGTTGGTCCGTCACACGGTCCTCTCCATTCGCGTGGATCGTCACCGCGCTGATTGCCCTCGGCGACAGCGCCCTCGCTCCGGCCCAGGATCCCGGGGCGAACCTTGCGGAACACGCGCGCGCCGCCCGGGATTCCGCGCTGGCCACGGCGGAGCGCGAGGCGCACGCGCGTGCCTTCGTCGAGGCCGCCCGGCCCGAGGACTGGCCGCTCGCGTTCGAGATCCTCCGCGAGGTCGCGGACCGCCGGGACCGACTCGAAAACGAGCTTGCGGAAGCGCGCCGGCCCGTCACCACGCAGTGGATCCCCGAGGACACCACCTCGTTCGGTCTGTTCGCCGACCGCGACCGACTCGAGCTCGACAGAAGCGAAGAGCGGCGCAGCATCCAGGCCGCACTGCGGGCGGAGGAGGCGGTCCTCGCCGTGTTCCGCGCGAGCCTGACGCACGCGGCCACCCGGTCCGATCCCGAAGCGTTCGCCGACTTCGTCGCCCGGCAAGCCAGGGTCCGCGAACCCGCCGAGCTCGCCCCGGCCCTGCGCGCGCTCGGGTTCTTCCCCACGCCGGCCGCGCGCCGGCTCGCGGTCGATCACCTGGACGATGCCGACTTCCGCGTCGGGCTGGCCGCCGCACGCGCGTGCGAGGAGCACGCCCGCGCTTTCACGGCGCCGACGCCAGCCGATCCGCTCTGGCCGGAGGCCTTCGAGCGCCTGCAGTCGGGTCTGGCGCGCGCGTGGCGCGATCGCGACGCGCAGCATGGCCGGTATCGCGGTCTCGCCCGCAAGAGCGCCGCGGTCCTTGGCAAGATCAGCGTCACGATGGCCGGCATCATGACGGAAGCCGCCAAGCTCCTCGAGGACGTCCTGTCCGGCAAAGGGATCGCGCGCCAGCCCAGGAAGAAGACCGCCGCGCTGCCGTCCGGAAAGAAGCTCGGCGGCGAGCTCGCGGAGGCGCTGAGAGCGCACGAGGCCACCGGTCGGGAGCTGCGGGCCCAGGACCGCCGGATCGGCGCCATGCTGACGGCGACAAGCCGCATCTTCGACTGCCTGACCGCCGAACAGCGCGCTCCCTTCGAGGCTCGCCTGGCGCAGCGCCTGGCGAGCGCGGCGCATCAGCCCGACTCCCATCGCCTGATCGAGCTGTGCGGCCATCTCCGCTCGGAGGCGGTCGGCCATGCGCTGCTTCTCGCCACCTCCGCGGCGGCAGCAGAGGTCCGGGTGGCCGCCTGCCTGGCGCTGGGCAAGCACGCCCGGCCCGAGCACGCGCTCTCGCTGGGCGCGCGCCTCGAGGACTCCCACTGGCAGGTCGAGGTCGCGGCGATCCACGCGCTCAGCGCCATCGGCGGCAGGGAGGCCGTCGACGTGCTCGTGACGGCCGTGGGCCTGAGTGTGGGGCGCGTCCGCGAGGAAGCCGGCCGCGCTCTCCACCGGTTGACCGGCGAGAGCTTCGAGCAGGACGCGCTGGGCTGGAAGCCGTGGTGGGACCGGAATCGCGAACAGTACCGCGGCCCGGTTCCGCGATCCGAGACCGCGTCGCCGGCGGCAAGCCCGGAAGCCGCCGCGGCCGGGGTGGCGTGCTTCGGCATCCGCACGCACTCCCGGCGGATCGCGTTCCTCCTCGACACGTCGGCCGCCATGGCGCTCCGCATGGGAAGTGTCGCCCTCGTCGTCCATCCGCGGGGCAGCGATGCCGACCCGACCGGGCGCAGGATGCACTGCGTGCTCCGGGCGACGTCCGAAGCGCTCGCCACGCTTCCCGAGGACACCGCCTTCAACATCCTGCTCTTTGGCGACAAGGTCTCCGCGTGGAAACCCGACCTCGTCCCGGCTCAGGCGCGCAACCGGGAGGCGGCGCAGAAGTGGCTCACGCGCGTGCAGCCGAGCGGCGGCGCGGCCGTCTTCGACGCGCTCGTCCGGGCATTCGACCCTGCCGGCCGGGAAACGAGCGCGCCGCTGCGCGCGACAGCGGCGGACACGTTCTTCGTCGTCATGGGCAGCCCGGCCAGCGGCGGCGCTCTCGCGCTGGAGACCGATATCGTGGAGGAGATCGAGCGCATCAATCGGCTCGAGCAGGTGGCCATTCACACGGTCGCCGTCGGCGGCAGCGCCCCGCTCGGGTTCCTGCGCGCGCTCGCGGCGCGGTGCGGCGGCCGGTTCGTGATGCTGCCCGCCGACGGCGGCGAGAGATGACGCCGCGCCCCCGGCGAGCGGCTCCCCGAGGAGAATCATCGCCCTCCCGGGTTGCGGACTTCGCCCGGCAGGCGTAAGATCGGGGCACGAGGCTTCCGGAAGCTCTTCCTGCTCTGCCGGCCCGGAGCAGAGGCTTCCACCGGCCCGGGCGCGCTCGGCCGCGGGTGCCCTCGATCCCGCCCGCCGCAGCGCGACGGCCAGGCACAGGACCGGTCCCTGGGGACAGCGGGTCGGCCACCAGCGAAAGGAGACGGAGTCATGCGCATCGCAGGCTGTATGGGTCTCGTTCTAGCCCTGCTCGGCACGGTATCTGCCCAGACCGTGATCTACGGACCGAGCACGACCCGTTCCTTCCTGACCCCCATGAGCGGTCCCCAGATCATCGTCCGGGACAGCCAGGCCAACCTGTACGTGATCTACCGCTACCAGGTGAGCTCGATCCAGTCGGACATCGCGATCGCCCGCAGCACCACCGGCGGCGCGACCTGGAACCTCCAGTGGCAGACGGGCTTCGCGTACAGCACGGCCACCGACTACGGCAACTTCGGGGGGTGCATCGCCATCGACAGCCAGGACAACCTCCACTGTGCGTGGTTCCATCAGGTCGCCACGAGCGGCTCCCGCATTCCCAGGACCACGCGCTACAACCGGTTCGACGCCGCCACGGCCAAGTGGGGCACGGAGTGGGTCGTCACCCCCACCGCGGCCTACGAGCAAGAGTACCCCTGCCTCGACGTCGACCAGAAGGACCACGTCTGGTTCTCGTACGGCCCGTCGGGCTGGAAGTCCTACGTCGACCGCTCGGATCTGCCGTGTGCTCCCGATCTCAAGTTCACCCGCTACACGCCCGCCTTCGCTTCGTCCGCGTCGTCCCAGAAGGTCTCGATGGTCGTGGACGCGGCCAACCGGATCCACATGACGTACTACGAGAACGGCGGCACGGGCGGCGCGAGCATCAAGCACCAGTGGGTCGATCCGGCGGCGACCGCGCCGGCCTGGACCTTCCAGCCGCTCAGCAACCACTCGGGCAATACCGCTCGGGCCGACTACTACAGCAAGATGGCGGCAGACGGCGCCGGCAACGTGTACGTGATCTACGTCGTCGACGATCAGCCGGTCACGACCTACACGACCGACACCGAGTTCTTCGTCCGCAAGTGGGACGGCATGACCCAGACCTGGGGCAATCCCGTGCTCGTCCACCGGGTATCGCACGCCGTGTGGTACGCCGGCGGCAAGTACAACGACAGCCGCCTCATGAGCGGCGCGTGCGACGAGACCACGGGCGAGTTCTACTTCGTCTACCGCGACTTTGGCACGGGCGACTTCCTGATCGGGCGCTGGCGCGGCATCGACACGGAACCGCCCACCATCTACGCCAAGCTGATGAACGCCGCCCCGCTCCCACCCACGACCCAGAACTACTTCTTCCTGCCGCACTTCCGCGGCAGCATCTACCCCAAGCAGAACCGGACGAGCCACGGCCTGGATCTCCTCTACGTCGTCGGGGATCAGAGCGCGGCGAGCCCGGTGTACACCGACTACTTCGAGCACTTCCCGCTCGCCTCGATCGCCAGTGTCCGAGCGCCGCAGATCGGCACCAGTTACCCGCTCGACCTCAGCGCCGTGGCGGAAGGCGGCAAGGTTCACGGCACGGCGCTCACCACCAGCCGCCTCATGCCGTTGCTCAAGATCGACCGGCGCTACATCCCGCTCGCCCCGGACGCCCTGTTCTGGCTGACCGTCGGCAACCAGGCGCCCGGCATCTTCAGCAACTTCCACGGCGTGCTCGGAGCGAGCGGCACCGCGCAGGCGAAGATCGCGATTCCCGCGGTCCTGGGCCTGGTCGGCGTCCAGGTCGACGCGTGCTTCGTCACCTACGACGGCGGCGGCGTGCGGGCGATCTCCAACCCGTGGGGGTTCTCGATCACGAAGTGATCGCAGGCCCAAGGCGGCAGTTACGGGAGCACCGAGCCCGGGGACCGGACCCGGGCTCGAGCTTGCGGCCGGCGGAATTCGCCGCGCGCGGCTGGCGGTGCGCCTTCGCCGCGCATGCCGGCTCTTGGCGCCGCTAAACGGCTTGATGCTTTCCTCGCGTCGTGCGAGAATTATCTGTAGTGCTGGCGCAGAGGGAGAGATCGCGGCGCTTCGGCCCGCCCCGGAGGCTCCCCGGGGGCGCGTGCCCCCGAAGCTCACCGGGCAGCCAAGCTCCCCCGTGCGAAACCGGTCCGTGGGGACAGCCGACCGGGAATCGCGAAGGAAAGGAGACACGATCATGCGCATCGCTTGTTGCCTGGGTCTCATGCTGGTCCTCGGCGGAGCAATATCCGCCCAGACCGTGATCTACGGGCCGAGCACGGGCCGTGGGTTCGCGACGGGTTACATGGGCGCCCACACGATCGTCCGGGACAGCCAGTCGAACCTGTACGTGATCTACCGCTACCAGGTGGGCACGCAGTGGGATCTGGCGATCGCGCGGAGTGCGAACACCGGGGCGAGCTGGAGCATGACCTGGCAAACGGGATTCGCCACCCCGCTCGGCACGGACTTCGGCAACTACCACCCGTGCATCGCGATCGACAGCCAGGACAACCTCCACTGCGCGTGGTTCCACCGCGTGGCCTTCACCGGTTCCCGTCTCCCCGCGACCATCCACTACAACCGCTACGAGGCCGCCACCGCCAAGTGGGGCACCGAGTGGGTGGTGACCCCCTCCGCCGTGTTCGAGCGGCCCAACCCGGTCCTCGCCGTCGACAGCAAGGACTACGTCTGGTTCAGCCACGGCAACACCGGCTGGGGTTCGGTTCTGCAGCGCTCGAACCAGCCCTATGCCGCGGGCGGAGGCTTCACGGTCTACTCGCCCTCGCCGGCCGCGCAGCAGCACTGCAGCCTGGTGGTCGACAAGAACGACTACATCCACATCACCTGGTACGAGTACGTCGGCTATGCCGGAGTCAAGCACAAGTGGATCGACCCGGCGGCGTCGAGCCCGGCCTGGACCGTGTTCTCGCTGAGCAACCACGGCGCCACCAACCAGACCGACCGGGCCGAGTACTACAGCTCGCTGTCGGCGGACTTCTGGGGGAACGTGTACGCCATCTACACAGTCGACGATCAGGCGGGCACCTCCGCGCGCACCGGACCGACCGAGTTCTACGTGCGCAAGTGGGACGGCGGCGCGCAGACCTGGGGCACCCCCGAGCTGGTCCACAGCGTCCCCATCACGGTCTGGCATCCGAGCTATGCGAGCAGCGGCACGGACTACAACTCCGGCGCGGTGATCTCCGGCGCGTGCGACGAGGGCACGGGCGAGTTCTACTTCGCCTACCGCGACTTCGCGACGGGCGATTTCACGCTCGGCCGCTGGCGCGGCGTCGACCTGGAGCCGGCGACGATCTACGCCCGGCTGATGAACACCAGCCCGTTCCCCGTGACCACCCAGAACTACTTCCTCTACCCGCACCTCCGCGGCACCCTCTGGCCGACCGCGAACCGGACGGCCTGGGGGCTCGATCTCACCTACGTGGCCGGCGACCAGACGGCAACCAGCCCGATCTACACCGACTACTTCGAGCACTTCCCGCTCGCGTCGCTCGCGAGCACGGCAACGCCGAGAATCGGCACCACCTACCCGCTCGACCTCAGCGCGGTGACGGAAGGCGGCAAGATCTACGGGACCGCACTCACCGCGAGCGGCCTCATGCCGGTGTTCAAGATCGGCCGGCGCTACATCCCGCTCACCCCGGACCATGTGTTCGTCGCCACGGTGACGAACCAGCTGCCCGGCATCTTCGTCGGCTTCCAGGGCGTGCTCTCCGCGAGCGGCGCCGGCCAGGCGAAGATCGCCCTTCCCGCGATCCCGGGCCTGGTCGGCGTCAAGATCGACGCGTGCTTCGTGACCTACGATGCCGCCGGCGTGCGCACGATCTCCAACCCGTGGGGGTTCACGATCACGAAGTGACCGCAGGCCGGAGGCGGCGGTGATGAGAACAACCGAGCCCGGGAACTTGCCCGGGGTCGGATTCCGGGCCGGCGGCGGTGGCGGCCGCTGGGTCCAGGAATGCGACACGGCGGCGGTAACCACCGATCCCGCCGCCCATCTTCTCGCTCGGCGCTTGCACAACGGGCGCATGCGGCGTAGAATTGGGGCTCCAATCTCGAACAGGAGAGAACCTCCGAGGACCGGGCTCCCCGGGCCGGCCTCGCAGGGAAAGAACGGTCC
>JAFGQW010000150.1 GCA_016935485.1 Planctomycetota bacterium
GACCTCCCGGAGCTCGAACCGCGGCTCTTCAGCTTCAACACGCCGCAGGGCGCCTGCCCGCGCTGCGCCGGTCTGGGCGCGATCCGCGGCGTCGACGAGGCGCTGCTCGTGCCCGATCCGAAGCGCTCGCTCGCCGAGGGCGCGCTCGCCAACGCCGAGGCCGGCGGCTGGCTCCTCTACTGCGGCATGTCGCTCGCAGCGCTGCGCACGGTCTGCGCGCACAACGGCATCCCGTTCGACCGCCCCTGGGCGGATCTCGGCGCCGACGCCCGCCGCCGGATCCTCCACGGCACCGGCGCGCGCACCTACCCGTTCGACATCGCGTGGCAAGGCTCCACCTACTCCTTCCGCAAGCGAGAAACCCGCGCGTTCCCGGGCATCATCCCGCTGCTCGAGGCGGCGTACCGCGAGTCCGGGTCGCGCCACCTCGAGCGAAGCTACCTCGCGGAAGTGACCTGTCCGGCCTGCCGCGGCACGCGCCTGCGCCCGGAAGCGCTCGCCGTGCGCTTTCGCGGCCGCACCATCGCAGAGCTCGCGGCCGACAGCCTCGGCCGCCTCCACGACTTCTTCGCCGCCGTCAAACCCATCGGCCGCGAGGCCGAGATCGGCCGCGATCTCCTGCCGGAGCTCACCGCGCGCCTGGCGTTCCTCGCCTCCGTGGGGCTCGACTACCTCACGCTCGACCGCGCCACGACGACGCTCGCCGGCGGCGAGTCGCAGCGCATCCACCTCGCCACCCAGCTCGGCGCCGGGCTGCGCGGCGTGCTCTACGTGCTGGACGAGCCCTCCATCGGGCTCCATCCGCGCGACAACGCCCGCCTGCTGGCGGCGCTCCGCGCGCTGCGGGACCTCGGCAACACGGTGATCGTCGTCGAGCACGACGAGGAGACCCTGCGCGCGGCCGACCACATCGTAGACCTCGGGCCCGGTCCCGGCCGCCACGGCGGCCGGCTCGTGGCCGCGGGGCCGCCGGACCGGATCGCCGCCGAGCCGGCCTCGGTGACGGGCCAGTTCCTCGGCCGGCGCCGCGCGATCGCCGTGCCGGCCGCGCGGCGGCCGCCGGACCCGGCGCGCCAGCTCGTGGTCCGCGGCGCCGCCGAGCACAACCTCCAGGCGATCGACGTCGCGTTTCCCCTCGGCTGCCTCACGGCCGTGACGGGGGTGAGCGGCAGCGGCAAGTCGACCCTCGTCAACCGCGTTGTGAAGCGGGCGCTGGCGCGACGCTTCCACCGCGCCAGCGAGCCGCCGGGCCGCCACCGCGCGCTCGAGGGCGTCGAGCACCTCGACAAGGTCGTCGAGATCGACCAGACCCCGATCGGTCGCACGCCGCGCTCCAACCCCGCCACCTACACGAAGCTGCTGGGCGACATTCGCACGCTCTTCGCCGCGACGCCCGCGGCGCGCGCCCGCGGCTTCGGCCCGGGGCGCTTCAGCTTCAACGTGAAGGGCGGGCGCTGCGAGGCGTGCCGGGGCGCCGGCGTGGTCACGATCGAGATGCAGTTCCTGGCCGATGTGGAGGTCATCTGCGATCACTGCCTGGGCCGCCGGTTCAACCCGGAGACCCTGGCGATCCGCTACAACGGCAAGGCGATCGACGACGTGCTCGGCATGACGGTGGAGGAGGCGGATGACTTCTTCCGGGACGTCCCGCCGCTCGGGCGCACGCTGTCGATCCTCCGGGAAGTCGGTCTCGGCTACCTCCAGCTCGGCCAGTCCACCACGACGCTCAGCGGCGGCGAGGCGCAGCGCGTCAAGCTCGCGGCCGAGCTCCGGCGCCCCGCCACGGGCCGCACGCTCTACCTCCTCGACGAGCCCACCACCGGGTTGCACCCGCACGATGTGGAGCGGCTGCTCCACGCGCTCGGCCGCCTCGTGGACGCCGGCAACACCGTGGTCGTGATCGAGCACAACCTGGAGGTCGTCAAGGTGGCCGACCACGTCATCGACCTCGGTCCCGAGGGCGGCGACGCCGGCGGCCGGGTGGTGGCCACCGGCACGCCGGAAGCGATCGCAGCCTGCGCGGCCTCGCACACCGGCGTCGCACTGCGCGGCGTCCTCGGGCTGGCCGCGGCGACCCGCCCGCCGGCCCGCGCCCCGGCCGCCCGCGCCCGCGACGCCGGCGCCATCCGGATTCGCGGCGCACGCCAGCACAACTTGAAGAACATCGACGTCGACATCCCGCACGGCGCGATCACGGTCGTGACCGGCGTGAGCGGGAGCGGCAAGACGAGCCTCGCTCTCGACACGCTCTTCGCGGAGGGCCAGCGCCGCTTCGTCGAGAGTCTGAGCTCCTATGCGCGCCGCTTCCTCGGGCGGCTCGACAAGGCGGCGGTGGACCGCATCGACGGCCTCGGCCCGGCGATCGCGATCGACCAGCGCTCGACGACGCGCAGTCCGCGCTCCACGGTGGCGACGAGCACCGAGATCCACGACTACTTGAGGCTGCTCTACGCGCGCCTCGGGAAGCTCCACAGCCCGCTCAGCGACCGGCCGCTCGAGGCGTGGTCCCCGACGGCGCTCGCGCGGCATCTCACCCGTGCGCACGACGGCCGGCGCCTCGAGGTGCTCGCGCCGCTTCACCTGCCCGCCCTCGACGGCCGCACGAAGGTCTGGACCGACGCCGAGCGGGACGCGCTCCGCGCGGAGTGCCTCCGGGCGGGGTTCGTGCGGCTCCGGATCGCCGACGAGACGGCGGATTTCCGGCGCGGTCCGCTGCCGGCCTGGCGCGCCGACCAAGCGGTCTTCCTCGTCGTGGACCGGCTCATCGCCGCCGAGCGCGGGCGCGCGCGGCTCGCGGAGGCCGTGGAGACCGCGTACCGGCACGGGCGCGACCGCGCCGGCGTCCGCGTGGAGGGCGCGGGCCTCGAGCTCTTCGCGCCGGTGCCGGCCTGTCTCGAGGACGGGGTGGTCTTCGACGAGCCGCTTACGCCCCGGCACTTCAGCTTCAACAGCCATGCGGGGGCCTGCCCGCGGTGCGACGGGCTCGGCGCCACGCTCCAGGCCGACCCGGCGAAGGTGATCGTGGGGGAGGATCGGCCGCTCTTCGGCGGCGCGCTCCACGAGAGTGCGCGCCGCTTCCTGATGCGCGACGCGGGCCTTTCGCGGTCGATGCTCGAGGCCGCCGTGCGCGATGCGGGCGGGGATCCGAGCCGGCCATGGCGGTCGCTGCCGGAGGGAGCGCAGCGCGCGGCGCTTCACGGCACGGGCGGCAGGCGGGTGCGAATGGAGCACGAGTGGAAGTCGACCGGCAAGCGCTCTCAGCTGGTCTGGAACATCGCCTGGCGCGGGCTTCTGCCGGCGCTGGAGCGCAAGGCGCGCCAGCGCGAGGAGGAGCAGGGCGCGGAGACCGGTCTGGAGGCGGTGCTGGTCCGTGCGATGTGCCCCGAGTGCGCGGGCGAGCGTCTCAGGCCGATCCCGCGCCGGGTCCGGGTGGGGGGGCGGCGGCTTCCGGAGGTGCTCGCGCTCTCGGTCGAGGAGGCGGCGCGCGTGCTGCGCGCACTCGCTCCGCCGGCCGCCGAGCGGCCCGTGGCGGAGCCCATCGTGCGGGAGATCCTGCGCCGCCTGGCGTTTCTCGAGCGCGTGGGGCTCGGCTACCTCACGCTGGACCGGCCGGCGGCGACCTTGAGCGGAGGCGAGGCGCAGCGCATCCGGCTCGCCACCCAGATCGGCAGCCGTCTGACGGGAGTGAACTACGTGCTGGACGAGCCCACCATCGGGCTGCATCCGCGCGACACGGCGCAACTGATCGAGACGCTCAAGGAACTGCGCGATCTCGGCAACACGGTAGTCGTGGTGGAGCACGACGAGGCGGTGATCCGCGCGGCGGACGTGGTCGTGGAGCTGGGGCCCGGCGCCGGCCGGCGCGGGGGCGAGGTGCTTTGCGTGTGCCCGCCGGCCCAGCTCGAGCGCGTTGCGCACTCGCCCACGGGAGCGTGGCTCCGCCGCCGCCCGGCGGCCGCGGCCCCCCGGCGGCGCGCCGCGACCGGCTGGATCCGGATCGAGCGCGCCCGCGTGCACAACCTGCAGGACCTCACGGTGGAGATCCCCAGGGGCGTGCTCACCGTGGTCACCGGGGTCAGCGGCAGCGGGAAGTCCACGCTGGTCCTGGACGTGCTGGCGGCGCGCTGGCGCGAGCTCGAGGGCGCCGCGGGTCTGCAGCGCCTGGTCGTGGTGGACACCGAGCCGATCGGCGCGACGCCCGCCTCCAATCCGGCCACCTACACGGGCGTCTTCACCCCGATCCGCGAGCTCTACGCGAGCCTTCCGGAGTCCCAGGTCCGCGGCTATCGCCCGGTCCGCTTCAGCTTCAACCGGGGCGACGGCCGCTGCGAGGCGTGCGAGGGGCGGGGCGCGCTCCAGGTGGAGATGCACTTCCTGAGCGACGTGTGGATCACGTGCGACCGGTGCCGGGGCAAGCGCTACAACGAGGCCACCCTCGCGGTGACCTTCAAGGGGCGATCGATCGCCGACGTCCTGGACACCGAGGTGAAGGAAGCGCTGGAGCTCTTCCGCAACTTTCCGAAGATCCGCGGGCCGCTGGAGCTCGTGGAGCGCGTGGGCCTGGGCTACCTCGCGCTGGGCCAGCCCGCCCACACGCTGAGCGGCGGCGAGGCGCAGCGCGTGAAACTCGCCACCGAGCTCGCCCGGCAGGCGGGCCCGCAGACGCTCACCATCCTCGACGAGCCCACGATCGGACTGCACGCGAGCGAGGTGGAGACGCTGCTCGGCGTGCTGAACGAGCTGGTGGACCGCGGCGGCTCGGTGGTCGTGATCGAGCACCACCCCGCTGTCATGCGCGCCGCCGACTGGATGATCGACCTCGGCCCCGAGGGCGGCGAGCGCGGCGGCCGGCTGGTCGCGGCCGGCACGCCCGAGACGGTGGCCGGACACCCCACCTCGCACACCGCCCGGTTTCTCCGGGAATGACCGCCGCGCCGGACCTTCCCGGGTGGAGGCAACGATGCCGTTCGGCGCGCGCGGCCGCCACGCGCCAGGGCTGGCTGCGGGCTGGTATAATCCCACCGTCTCGAGCGGCCATCGTGGTTGCCGCCGGCGATCCGCGGCCGCGCACGTTCCGAAGGGAGAACTGCCATGCTGACCGCGTTGCGTTTCACCGTGCTTCTTGCGGGAGGACTCGCACTGGCCGTCTGGTCGCTCCCGGCGCAGACCCCGCAGGACGGCGACTGCGCGGTGCTTGGCCATCAGGTGGGGCCGGTGGCGGTCGACGTCTCCTGGATCCGCCACGACGGCACGACCGGGGGCGCGCTGTTCGGCTCCAGCGCGCACTCGGGCGGCGGCGGGCTCACCGCGGCGCCGCTCAACGACGGCGTGCTCTTCACGGCGATGCGGAATCTCGGCGGCACTTCTCCGCAGCTCTTCCAGGTGGACAAGTTCGCGATGCTCACCACGATCGGGAACCTCCCCGCGCCGCTCGGCTTCCTCCCGACGCTGCTGGTGGACCAGACCGGCGATCTGCTGGTTCTCAGCAGCAGCACGAGTGCGGCGGCGGGCGGCGTCTTCCGCATCCCGATGGGAAGCACCCAGCTCTCGACGCTCGTCTCCGGGATCGTCAACGCCGTGGCGATGGAGGAGGATCTCGCCACGGGGGACCTGCTGGTGGCCGACCTGGCCGGAGACGTCCATCGCGTGACCCGCTCCGGAACCGTCTCGTCCATCACCCGGGGAGCGTTCCCGGCGGTGGCCGGCGTTCGCTCGAAGATGCACACGTTCTTCCGGGACGGCACCGTCATCGCCACGTGGGGCAACCAGGTCTGCCGCTTCGACCCGCGGTCCGGAACGACGACGACGCTGGTGCTCGGCGGGAGCGCGACCTACATCGGGCTGGACCACGACCCGATTCACGGCCAGTTCTACCGCGGCGACTCGAGCGCGCTCGTGCGCTACGATCCCGGCAGCGGTTTCACCGCGCTCCTGCGCCAGTGGCCATCGCTCTTCTCGGTGTCCGACGTGGCCACCTGGGGGAGCCGCGCGCTCACGGGACAGGGCGCACCGCGGCCCGGCGCCGCCTTTCCGATCCACCTCGGCCTCTTCAGCGAGTCGGGCCGCGCCTACCAGGTCGCGTGCTCCTTCGGGACGCGGCCCGGCATCGTGACGCCGGCCGGCCGGATCCCGCTCAACCTGGACGACCTTCTCTTCCTCTCGCTCGCCAACCCTGCGGTGTTCCAGGGCTTCAGCGGTCGGCTGAGCCGGAGCGGCACCGCGCGGCTCACGGTCGCGCTGCCGAACATCGCTGGCCTGCGCGGGCTGAGGTTCTTCGTGGCCGCGATCACCTACGATGCCGCCGGCGTCCGCCGCATCTCCGAGCCGCTCGGGGTCCTGATCGAGTGACCCGCGGCGCGGAGAAGGCGCGGTGAGCGCAATCCCGCTCCCGCGCGGGCCGGTCCGGCGGGCGGGCGCGCCAGGCGCCTCGCGGCCGCGGATCTCCGGGGCGGGAGCACACCCGCGTGTGACCGGCCGCCGCTCGCGTCCGGCGTATTCCGGCGGAGGGGACTGGTCAGGCCCGGACGGGATTCGCTAGAATGGGCGATTCGGCCGTTTCGGGGAAAGCCGTGGCCTTGAACCTCACCAACCCCCTCATCGTCCAGAGCGACCGCTCGATGCTCCTCGAGGTGGACAATCCCCGCTACGAGGAGGCGCGGGACCATCTCGCGCGTTTTGCCGAGCTGGCGAAGAGCCCGGAGCACATCCACACCTACCGGATCTCGGCCTTGAGCCTGTGGAACGCGGCCGCCGCCGGCCACGGCGCCGACGAGATCCTCGAGTGGCTCCGGGAGTTCAGCAAGTACCCGATCCCGGAGAACGTGGCGATCGACGTCCGGGACTACATCGGCAAGTACGGAAAGCTCAAGCTCCTCAAGGAGGGCGAGCAGCTGCTGCTCGACTCGACGGACCCGCTGCTGCTGGAGGAGGTGGCGCGGAGCCCCTCGGTCGCGCGCCACCTCGAGGGCCGCGACGCGGCCGGACGGCTGCGCGTGGCGGCCGGCGCGCGCGGGCGGGTCAAGCAGGCGCTGATCAAGATCCACTACCCGGTCGAGGATCTCGCCGGTTACCTCGAGGGCGCGCGGCTCGCCATCGGACTGCGCACCGAGGACGGGCTCCAGATCCGCCGCTACCAGGAGGCCGCCGCGCGCGCCTTCTGGGCGGGCGGCCGCGACGAGGGCGGAAGCGGCGTCGTGGTGCTCCCGTGCGGTGCGGGCAAGACGATCGTCGGGATGGCCGTGATGGCGCTCGTGGGCACGCACACGCTCGTGCTCACCACCGGCCGCACGGCGGTGGCGCAGTGGCGGCGCGAGCTGCTCGAGAAGACGACGCTCGCGGCCGACCAGATCGGCGAGTACACGGCGGACCTCAAGGAGCTCAAGCCCGTCACCCTGACCACCTACCAGATCCTCACCTACCGGAAGTCGGCGGTGGAGGAGTTCCTGCACTTCGGGCTGTTTGTCCGCGGCGACTGGGGGCTCGTCATCTACGACGAGGTGCACCTCCTGCCGGCCCCCGTGTTCCGCGCCACCGCCGACATCCAGGCGCGCCGCCGCCTCGGGCTCACGGCCACGCTGGTGCGGGAGGACGGCCGCGAGGACGACGTGTTCAGCCTCGTCGGGCCGAAGAAGTACGACATGCCATGGAGGGAGCTCGAGGCGCAGGGCTGGATCGCCACCGCCCACTGCACCGAGGTGCGCGTCGCACTCGAACCGGCGCTCAAGGCGCAGTACGCCCTGGCCTCGGCACGGGCGAAGTTCCGGCTCGCCTCGGAGAACCCCCAGAA
>JAFGQW010000151.1 GCA_016935485.1 Planctomycetota bacterium
CGCGCATGGAGCTCGTCGGCCCGTAGCGAGGGCGGCTCGTGGCGACCGGCCGCGCGGCGCATGGGCAGGTGGGCGGCCCGGGCTACGATCCCGAGAGAAGATCCTCGGGGTCGGCGTCGAACTGCGCCTTGAAGAAGCTCCGGGTCTCGTTCGCCTCGCGTGCGCGGTCGTACTTGCGCAGCAATCGGTACAGGTGCAGGTAGTACCCCTGGAGGGGCCGGGGCGTCAGGCCGCAGCACCGGCGCATGGCTTCGATCGCCCCGGCGCCATCGTCGAGCGCCTCGAGCACCTCCGCGAGGGTCAGGAAGTACCGCGCGTCCGTGCGGTAGCCGCCGGCGATGAACTGCAGCACGTAGAGTCCCTGGGCGCTCTTCCCGGCCAGCCTGAGCTTCGGCACGACGTTGAGGAGCGCGTCGCGCAGCCGGGCGTCTTCCGGAAAGGCGTCGGCGGCGTCCAGCAACATGGCCGCGGCTTCCTCCGTCCGGCCGTCCTGCTCGAAGAAACGCCAGAGGTGGCTCTTGAGCAGCGGATCGTCGGGGTCGATCTTCGCGGCGTTCTCGAGACAGCCGCGCGCGCGGGCCGGGTCGTTGCGACCGTGGTAGTGGGCGATACCGAGGTAGATCCAGGCGCGCGCGAGGTGCTCGTCGCGCTGGAGCGCCGCTTCGGCCAGGGCTTCGAGCAGCTCCCAGTCCTTCGCCGTGCGGAACTGCGCGTGGCTCGCGAAGACGGCATCGGCAAGCCCCAGGTAACCGCCGCCCCAGTCCGGCGCCTGCTCGGTCGCGAGCTCGTAGAGCGTACGGCTCTCGCTCGCAAGTCCGGACGCGCGGAGCGCGTGCGCCACGTCGTCCACGAAGCACCGGACGAAGCCGAGGTCGGGGGTGTGCTGGAGTGCGCGGCGCGCCCCGTCATGCGCCTGGAGCAGGGACGCCATCGGTGACGGCGCCGGCGCACCGTCCGCACCGTTTCGAGCGCGCAGGCGGGCAAGCTGGAGGAGCCGAAGCTCCCGCGCGACGGGCAGCGCCACCGCCGCCGCAGGATGGCGCCGCGGAGGTTGGGGCGCGGGCAGCAAGAGGAGGGCCGTGAGCGTCTCGAGGGCCACTCCGCGGTCCGGTCGGGCAAGGCTGCCGTCCTCACGGTAGCGGAGGAAGGGGCGTCGATCGGTCGCGCCCGAGGCCGGGAACTGGCGGCGCAGCGCGTCCGCATCGGCGATCTCGAGGGCGAGCAGACTCGGTACGTCGCCAAGCTCCGGTGCCACCCCGGCGACGGGGTGCGCGGAGAGCGGGCGACCGGTGACCGGCGCGTCCTCGGCGGTGCCGATCAGACCGAGCACCGGCCGGGAGAACAGGATGGACGGCAACCACGCGCTGGCCGAGGTGGGAAAGGCGGTCAGGAACGCGGCCACGGCTGCGGCGGTCTCGGCGCCGGAGAGCCGGTCGAGCGGCAGCCAGACGGCGAGCAGCCCGCCGGGCCGGAGCGCGCGCCGGGCGGTCCGGAAGTAGCCCTCCGTGAGCCCGCTGACGGGCCGGTCGGTCCGACCGGCCGGCTCCAGGCCGACGATCACGTCGTACGCGCCGGGGCGGGATGCGAGGAGCATCCGCGCGCCGGCGGCGGGCTGCTTGAGCACGTGTCCGGTGCGCCGCGCGCGGGCGGCGAGTTCGGGGCCGAAGTGGCAGCGCAGCGGAGCTTCGAGCCAGGTGCAGTCCACGGCGAACTCCGGTGGACCAAGGGCGGCGGCGGTGGCGGCACCCGTGGTCTCGTCGAGGAGAAGCACGCGACGCGGTTCCGGGTGAAGCCGGAGCGGCAGCTCGGCCAGTCGGACCGCAAGCCGCTCCTCGGCGCGCGAGGTCGGTCCGAACGTAGTGCGGCGGTCGAGCCGGACGCGCAACGGACCGCCTCGGGAGGCGGATTCGAGGACCTCGACGAGGCCGCCGGGCCCGAGGGATTCCCGGACCGCTTCGGGATCCGGGGCGGAGCGGAGCAGCGGCCGGGTGGCGATCAGCCCGCCCGCGATCAGCGCGGCCGTCGCGACGGCGACGGGGATTCTCCGCAGGCTCGCGCCCGGCCACGCCAGCGCAATCGCGGCGGCGGCGAGAACGAGGGCGACGAGCGGTATCCAGCTGGTCTCGCGGCCGAGGAACGGAAGAAGGACGAGCAGAAGGAGACCGCCGGTGACCGCGCCGGCAGCCGGCAGGACCACGAAGCGGACCCGCAAGCGAGGGGCGGCGCGGGCGCGGAAGAAGCGCCAGGCCAGTGCCATGCTCAGGCCGAAGGCGATCGCGCCGGGCGCGAGCCACAAGGCCAGGGCGACGGATCCGGAGGCGAGAGCGGAACCGGCGCCGGCGGGAGCCGCACTGCCGGGCGCGGGAGAGACCAGGAGGGTCTTCTGCAGCACGAAAGCCGCGCCGGCCGGCGCAAGCACGGGCAAGAACGTGCGGATCGTCCAGGCCGCCGGCAGGCCGGCGCCGAGCAGGCCGCCGAGAGCCAGCGCGAGGACAAAGGCCCCGGCGGTCAGCGGGGCGGCGGGGAATCGGGCCGGGAGCACCATGGGAGCCAGCGCGGCGGCGAGGACGGCGGCGCTGCCGGCCGCCAGCCCCGCGGCAAGGGTGAAGATCAATGTACCGGCACGGGCAAGACGGTCCAGGTCGGGCTGGTCCGAGCAAGCGCCTCCTGCCGCGCGGACTGCCGGCACCAGCGACGTGATCGCAGCCAGGAGGAACGGCGCGGCCAGCAGGACGGGCGAAGGCGGCGGCCCCACGGCATGGGCGATCAGTCCGAGGCCGACTCCGAGAATCGCGAGCAGCGCGGGAACCGGAATACGGCCCGCTGCGCGGCGGTCGGCCGAGGCGGCAATCCAGGCGGGGACGAGGCCGCCGAGGAGCAGCATGCCGGGAAACGGCAGGAGGAGCAGCGCCGCGAGGCCGAGGCCGAGGCCGAAACCCCGCGTCGCGACAGCCGGAGGCGCGGTCGTGGCGAGCACCGCGCCGGCGACGAGCGCGGCGCCGCCGAGAAGGACGAGGACCGCTGCGCGCGCGGCCGGCCGCTTGCTCGAGGCCGCGCTGCGGGCGAGGAGCGCCGCGCCGGCCGCGCCGGCAAGGATCGCACCGAGCGAGCCGAGGCAAACCAGGGTCGGATCCGCGGCGAGCAGTGCTGCCGTCCGGGCCCAGGAGGCAAGCGCGATTCCGCTGCCCAGGCCGGTGAGCAGGGCAGCCAGGAACGGTGCGAGCGGTGAGAGCATTCCCTGAGCGTACCCTCGTTCGGCGGCGCGCGCAACGCGCGCGCCGCGGCTCGCGGCTACTCTTCTTTCACCTCGTCGGGAATGGGCTGGCGGGAGGCGAGCAACGCCTTGAGCGAGGTCTCGAGCTCCTTCGGGTCAAAGTGCTTCTTCAGCGTCTCGGTGATCTCGCCCGTGCCGAGGACCTCCTGTCGTGCCTTCCTGGCATCGGCGAGCTTGAAGATCTCCGCGCGCGCTTTCCGGAAGGTCCCGGCATAGCGGGGGTCCTTCAGCAGCAGGTAGATGAGCGCCGCGCTCTGATAGTAGAAGCGCGTGTTCCAGTCCTCGCTCTGGCTGAGCTCGTGCGTGCCGAGCAGCGTGCTCAGCGGGATGTAGTTCTCGCCGAGCTGCTGCTGGACGTGGCTGACATTGAAGATCACCGCGCCGAGCTGGCTGAAGCCGTAGTAGTGGCCGGGACCGAGAAGAAACCACGGTTCGATGGCGCTGTCGCGACCCAGCACGTTCCAGAGGTACGCCTCGCCGATGCCGTGGCCGAGGAAGAGGTACTGGTAGAACTTCGTGTCGAACTTGAACGTGGCGACGAAGGCGGGCTCGGTGTACTTGAACACGCCGCCGATGGAGGCGGAGTGGTAGGCGTAGTACATCGGCGACGGGAAGCCCTCCGTCTGGACCATGGGCTGCACCGCGTTGTACTCGCCGATGGTCTTGTAGATGTGGATCGGGAGGTCCTGTCCGGGGGTGCGGCCAAGACAGAAGGCGTGCATCGCCTTCATCATGCCGGCGATGAACTCCTTCTGGGAGTTGATGTACTGGATGGGGGCGTTGGACCGCACGGTGAAGCCGGTGCCCTGGATCTGCCAGGCAGTGTCCCATTCGGAGTGGAACTGGTCGGCGTCCTTCTCGCTGACCCACTTGCGACCGACCCGGTAGAGGCCCTTCTCGCGGTTGTCCTTCTCCTCGCGGGTCACCCACTCGCCCTCGTACCGGACGTAGCCCTTGTCGAGGTAGCCCTTCTCCTCCTTGGTGATCCAGCGGCCCTCGTGCTGGATCAGGCCCTGCTTGAGCTTCTCGACGTCAGCCTCCGAGACCCAGCGGCCCTTGTACTGGACCATGCCCTTTGACTTCATCTCCGCTTCCAGGGCGGCGCGCTCGAGCTTCTCGGCCTCGCTCCGGGTGACCCACCGGTCCTGGTAGCGCACGTGCCCCAGGGCCTTGCGGGCCTCGGCATGGTCGGGTTCGACGGCGATCACCTTCTTCGCCGCTTCCTGGAACTCGGCGCCCAGGCCCTCCACGCGGCACCAGCGGGCCAGCTCCCAGAGGGCCGCACTGTCGCCGGGATCGATCTTCGCCAGGCGCGCGCGGAACTCGTCGGATTTGGAGACCTCGCGGGTGATCGAGGCGATGTCGGCGCGCTTCACCGTCATCACGCCGCCGAACTTCGTCCGGATCTTCACGTGGTCGTTGGTTTCCTCGACGATCTTGCCGGAGTACTTGCTTCCCGACTTGGTGACGATCTCGTCGGCCGGGGCCGGGCGCGCCAGCGCCAGCACGACGAGCAGCGAAAGGGCAAGGCCTCCGAGCGCTCTCATGGCTTTCCCTCCAGCCGCGCCCGACACCGGGCGCTCCAAACGGCGCGGTCCCCGGCGCGCCGCACGCGGCGGCGGCGCTCCCGGGCGGCGTCGCCGGGGACGGCGCAAACTCAGTAGATCGCCTTGACCCAGAGGCCCCACTCCTTGTCGAGCTCGGCGTTGGTCCAGTGGTAGGCCTTGAACATGGCCTCCTCCCACTGCATCCGGCGCATGTTTTTCAGCCACTCGACGAACTTCGCCTCGTGCTCGTCGACGAGGAAGCAGACCAGCGACCAGGACTTGCTCAGGTGCTCGAAGTCGAGTTCGTTCATCATGACGTGCTTGAGCCGCTCGAACGGCGTGTGGGTGCCGTCGATCACGGAGGTCTTCACGAGCTCGGGCCAGGTGCTGGAATCGCTGGCCTTCTGCGCGAGCTTCGTGTCGCCGCCGTACTGCTTGGGGGTGACGCAGTGCACGCGGCAGGCCTTCTCGTACTTGTGCTCGGTGTACATCGCATAGCCCTCCGAGAGCCACGCCGGGATGGGCTTGCGCGGGCCGACGTAGTTGGAGAGCAGGAAGTGGCCGCAGTGGTGGAGGATGGAGTTGCGCAGCGGCCGGTTCTCGCGGATGCCGGCCGCGGCCGGCGGGAACGGGTTGATCAGTCCGCCGCCGCCCTCCTTCCAGAAATCGAGCGTCCCCTTGTTGTTGTTGTAGCGGACGATCACCTTGTCGATGAGCTCGAGGTACTGGCCCTTGGAGCTGACGATGAACTCGTCGGCGGTGAGCGGCCAGAAGCGCTTGCCGTCGGGCTCCCCGAGGAGCTCCACGAAGTCGGCATGCACGGTCTCGGCGAGTTCCAGGAGCGCTTTGGCCTCCTCCTCCTCGAAGAGCGTGATGATGCGGAAGTGGTCCGACTGGACGACGACGGGCTTCTCGCCGAGCGCCCGGTGGAAGATGGCGCCGATGTCGCCGCCGTCGGCGGCCTCGCCGGGCGGGGCGGTGGGCCGGCCGTCGGGCTCCTCGCCCTCCCGCGGCCCGGAGCGGTCGCGGGGCCGGGTCGGCTCGGGGCTCGGCGCGGACGGCTCGGACTCGCCGGCTTCCTCGCGCAGGAGCTTCTTGAGCTCGTCGGGCGTGTACCACTTGCCCTTGTACTCGACGCGGCCGAGGGCGCGGTTGGCAAAGGCGTCGTTGGGGTCGATGCGGAGGATCCGCTCGAAGCACTGCTCGGCCTCCTTCTTGAGCCCGGCGTCCTCGGCCCAGAGCGCGAGCTTCTTCAGCCCGCTGGTGTCGTCGAACTTGAGGGCGGCGAGCTGCTCCTCGAACTGCTCGCGCTTGGTCTTGCCGCGCTCGATCCGCTCGATGTCGCTCTTCAGGATCTCGGTCTTGCCGAAGGCGGTCTGCAGCACGACCTTGGTCGCGGTCTCGGAGACGATCTTGCCCTCGAGCGGAGGACCGTTCTTCCGGTAGATCACGTCGCCGAGAGCGGTGCTCTGCGGCCCGAGGCACAGGATCATCAGTGCCGCCAGGAGAAGGGCTCCCCGCCGTTTCCAGATGGCCATGCCGCACGCCTCCTTCCGGAGCTTATAGGACTTGTATAGTTCTTTTCTTTTCGCGGTGGCTCCGCCGAGCGAATTGTATCCGGATCGGCCCGCCGGCGTCAATCCGGCCCGGCGACGGGTCGAGGACGGCCGCGCCCGAGCCGGGTCCGGGGAGTGAATTCCGACTTCCGGGCTCCGAGCAGGAACAAATTCGCGGCGGCCGGGATCCATGAATGCTGTAGCGTTCGCGCTTGCATTAGGGGTCATCGATCATCGAGCGGCTGGTATGTCGCCAGGCGGGGAGCGCCGGCTCTCCGCGATGGCCGCGTGCGTGCGTCTCCCGGCCGCGGTGCCGCGAGCCCGGGCGCCGCCATCTGCCGCGGCACACGCTCCTCGCCTCCCCTGCAGGAGCCGATCACGCTGCCGGCTTTCCGACGACTGCACTTGGACCGACCGGAGGACCGGATCGAGACGAAACCGCTCGCCTGCGGTTCAGGGCTGGTTGCCCTCGGAGTGCCGGGGAGAGCGCTGCCGGTGCCAGCGGAACCGGAAGTAGCGCTCGAGGAACTCGCGCGGCCGTTCGGCACGCGTCGGCGGATCGGTGAACACCTTGCCGTACACGCCCTTCATGAACCGAACCAGCTCCCACCAGTCCCGGCGCTCGCACTTGGGGATCTCGGGGAGATCCTCCGGCTGCACATCGAAG
>JAFGQW010000010.1 GCA_016935485.1 Planctomycetota bacterium
GAACCCGGTCACGCTCGTCAACAACACGGTCCACGGCAACGGCGTGGGCGGCCTCGTGATCTGGGCCACGCGCGTGAACATCGTGAACTCGATCTTCTGGAACAACGGCGGCACGGAGATCTTGCTCGAACCGTACGGACTGAGCCCTGCGCTCACGCTCTCCCACAGCGTGATCCAGAACGGCACGGCTGGAATCCGGCTAGGTTCTAGCTCGTCGCCGAATCCCTACACGTGGGGTGCCGGGATGCTCGGTTTCGACCCGCAGTTCGTCGACGCGGCCAGCGGGGACCTGCACCTCCTGCCGCTCCAGTCGCCGTGCGTGGACCGGGGGGACAACAACGCGCCGGGTCTCGCCGCGACCGACTTCGAGGGAGATCCGCGCGTCGCGGGAGGCACCGTCGACATCGGCGCGGACGAGTTCTTCCCGCACCTCTACACGATCGGCCGCGCGACGCCCGGCGGCCGGGTCACCGTGAAGCTCACCGGCACGCCGACCGAGCTGGCGTTCTGGGGCATGAGCGGCGCCACGGTGAGTCCGCCGCTGCTGATCCCCGGGCTGCAGGGCGCGCTGCATCTCAGCCCCGCGGGCCTCGCGGTGGTGCCGCTCGGCGCGCTGCCCGCAACCGGCGTCGTCGCTTTCTCGGTCGGGCTGCCGGCCAGCTTCCCGCAGATGGCAATCCCCACGCAGGCGCTGATCGGCACGCAGCTCACGAACCTGCACGTCGTGGGCGTGTGGTGATCGAGCATCGGTCGGAGCGTGTCTCGCCGGTTGGATCCCGCAATCGGCCGCGCTACCCGTCGACCCGCACCGTGAACCGGAAGGCCGGGGCCGCCTCCATCACCCGCTTTACCGTGCAGTCGCTGGCAGCAGCGATCAGCTCCTCGCGGTGGGCCACGGGGAAACCGGGGGGCACCACGATGTCGATCGCGAACTCGGGGATCGTGTGGTCCGGCTCGGCGAAGGCCTGCCGCTGCACGAGCCGCACGCCGTCGAGCGGCAGGTCGTGCTGGCGGCAGTACTCGGCCACGAACGAGGCCACACAGGCGCCGATCGAGGCGAGAAAGAGCGCAAACGGCTCGGGCGCCCGGCCCGCCCGCCGGCCGGCCGGCGGATGGTCGCTCGCGACGGTGAAGTCGCCGAAATGGGCGTCGACCCTGCCGGGTGTCGGCAGCGTGAAGGAAATCTCGTCCCACATGGTTCGGTCCTCCTCGCGATCGTCCGGGTGCACGCGCTCGGCGGCAACGCTCCGCGCCCGAGCACGCTGGCCGCGCGCCATGCGATGGCGGGCGCGCGGGTCAACCTCGCGGCCCCCTGGCGGCCTCCTCCGCGCGCTCGACGGCCTGCACGAGCCGCCGCGCGGCGTCGCGCCGCTCCAGGAGCCGCGTGAAGCGCTCGTAATCGCCCGCGTCGAGGTGCCGCGTGAGGCCCGGAAAGGCCTGGAGCGCCAGCTCGACGACGGGTTCGGCGAGCAGCAGCGCCTGGCTGCCGAGGAACGCGAGCGGCCGGTAGCCCTCGAGGAACAGCGCCGCCGCCGCGGCCAGGCGGCGCTCGACGATCCAGCGAGCCACGCGCTCGATCAGCGCCTCGTCCTCGGGGCCGAGCGCCGGGCCCGCGTCCGCCACCGCGAACGCGTGCCGCAGCCAGCGGCCGAGCCGCGCCGCCGGCCGGAATCCGTGTCTTCTCGGAGTCATGGGTCGATCACGTGCAGCCAGTCCGTGAGCAGGAACATCGCGCGGCCGGTCAGGAGCGAGATGCGCGCCATCACCGTGAAGCCGAAGGTGGCGCCGAACGACACCATCAGGAACAGCAGGCCCACCTGCGCGGTCCGCCGCAGCAGGCCGCGCCGGCGGACCGAATAGACGAAGTAGACGAGCACGCTGAGGACGCCGGCGAGAGCCACCAGGTTGGAGAGCTCGCCCGCGAGCGTCGGCCCCCGTCCCACCGCCACGAGGCTGGCTGCGGTCTGCTTGTACACGTACGAGTAGATCACGTAGGGCACCATCAGCCCGGCGGCCCAGCCCACCATCATCGCGAACGCGTAGCGCGAGAGCCACGCGGCCCGGGGAACGAAGCGGGCGAGCAGGCACAGGCCGAGGACGACCGGCACGAGCAGCGCCCACTGCGGCGCCTGCTCGGCGCGGCCCGGGTGGAGGATGGGCTCGACGAGCGGCACCCAGAGTTGCTTCCGCAGATACTGGTGGACGGCGATCGTGATCCCGTAGCCGACCGATACCCCGAGGAAGAGGTGCTCGGCGAGCTTGAAGAGCGGGTTGTCGCGCCAGAGAAAGCTCAGGATCGCCAGCGTGAGCCCCGCCGCCAGCATGATCCCGAGCCCGTCGAGGGTCGCGAGCACCCGGCCGGTCGCGCCGTCGCGGAGCCGGCCGGCGGCGACGAGCCAGACGTTCACCGCGATGAAGGCCGACACCAGGACGAGTCCCACCACCACGCCGGACGCCACGCGCGGCGGTCCGGAGGCGGGCGGCCCGGCCGGCCGCGGGTCGTCAGGACCGATCACGGCGCCGACTCCTCAGAAACGCCACGTTGCCGACCACGACCAGCGCGAGGATCGCCAGGTGGCCGACGGTCTGCGGGCTCATGCGCCGCACCGCGGGGCCCGGCGCGTTCACCCGCGGGTCGTCGATCAGGGTCTCGTACTCGGCGGCCCCCTTGATGCCGGGAACGAGCCCGATCAGCTGCCCCGCGTGGAGGAACGGGTAGATCTGCGTGGCGGCATCCCCGGTGCAGCCGCCGGCCATCGTGAGCCCGACGCGCTCCTTGCCGTACATGATCCACCACTGGAGCCCCGTCGAGCCGGCCGAGAAGACCATCACCAGCGGGTAGTCCGCGAGCGTGTCGATGGCCCGCAGCGCAGGCAGCGAGTCGCTGCGGCGACCGGCATGGTCCAGCTTGAACGTGTGCTTCACACCCGCGGTGCAAAGGCTCGTGATCACGCGTCAGCCTCCGGGCTGGGTGCCGAGGTAGACCCAGTCCTCGCCCTCCCGGGCAGCCACCTCCACCTCCCGGCCGAGGACCGCGCCGTCCCCGCCACCGGCATCGGCGAGCGCCTCCCGGTAGGTGTGGCGGGCCGCCCGCCGCATGTTCTCGAGCCCCAGCGTCACGCCCTGCGGCCACAGCGTCATGCCGGTGACCCTAAGCCGCCGGCGAAAGCAGTGCTCGAGAAACGCCACGGCCATCGGCGTCATCTCGGGATCGACCGACGGGTCGAAGTCCATCACCACGAAGACGGGCGCGCCGGGCGCGAGGGCCTCCACCGCGTCGTACACGCGGCGCACCGGCGCGGTCACGGTGACCGGCAGCACGAACCCGGGGATCAGCAGCGGCACCAGCGCCGCCAGCCCCATGATCCCGTACACCACGCGCGACTCCACGTTCAGCATGCGGTCCAGCCAGCGGCGCGACGTCATCGGCTCTTCCCCAGGTAGCTCCGTTCGATGCCCAGCAGGATCTTCAGGCTCGTGGCGAACATGGACAGCCCCAGCCCGAGCATGATCCCGCGCTGGGCCGCCATGTTGGGAACCGTGAGCACCCAGTCCTTGAGTGCCGGCACGCTCGCGTGGATCATGTCGCCGACGGGAATCTGCCCGAGCATCACGACCACGCCGGAGACGAGCAGCACGGTGGCGCCCACGGAGCGCACGCGAAAGGCCCGGTAGGCGGCCGACGCGATGAAGAACACCGTCAGCGCGAACATGGTCGAGGAGAGCGGCTTGTTCAGGTAGTCGTAGATCCAGACGATGGGGTCGCCGTCCGCGGGATCCATCCCCCAGGAGACGCCGAGGACCGCGGTCACCGCCATCGCGACCAGCGTGACCGCGCTGTAGCCCCAGCCCGCGTCCTGGGCCCGCACCCGGGCCCAGTGGCGCCGGATCAGGCTCGCGATCCCGAGCACGATCGCGAAGCTCGAGATGATCAGCGTCCAGTCGTTCACGGTGTGGAAGGGCCCGGCCACCGCGGGATGGGGAACGAAGGTCGCCGCGCACACGATCAAGCCGGTCACGAAGCAGAGGAGCACCGGGAGCTTCTCCCGGACGAGCGAGGTCGAGGATCCGTTCATTGCGCCAGCAACCTCTGCAGCCAGTCCACGTCGAACACGCTGGCGAGCACGACGCCCGCGAGGATCACGCCGACGAGCAGGGCCTTGCCCACGTCCTGGCTGCGCAGGCTGCCGAGCAGCAGCGGCTCCCGCGAGAGGTAGGCGCTCGCGGCGTAGAGCTCCTCGCCGATCAGCGTGTAGTCCGCGGTCGTGACGAAGAACGGGAGCTGCGCGGGCACGTCCGTACCGGCGATCTGCACCGAACCGATGCTGGCGCCCACCTCGGCGAGCAGCAGGCTCTCCGCCTGGAAGTAGCCCAGGAGAAACGTGGTGCTGGGCCGGTCGCGGCTGAGCATCCCATCGACGGACGCGGCGTAGGAGAACTGGTCCTGGGTGACGAAGAAGACGTCGTCGGGCACGTGGGCCTCCGCCTTGCCTTCGGCCGCGAAGGCGCTGCGGACCACGTCCTGCGCCACGCTCATGACCACCGGGTCGAAGCAGGGGACCTTGAGCCTCAGCCCGTGCCGCGCGGCCTGCCGCGCGATCCGCTCCAGGATGCTCACCGACGCGATGGTGGGCAGGTCGCTCATGGCGCCGATGCCCATCACGTAGTAGACCGGCCGGCCCGCGCGGGCCGCGTCCTGCATGGCGCGATCCACCGCGCGGAGCCCGTCGATCTTGCGGATGAACATGCGCGGGTTCCGGCGGGCGCGCCCGAGGAAGAAGAGGGTGAGGCCGACGAGGACCGCGACGCCGGCCAGCAGGGGGAGCTTCCCGGGCTCGAACCAGTTGGGGCGGCTCACGGCTTCGACCACGCCCGGCCGCACCGGCTCGCGCGCGCGCGCCTCCACGCGCTGATCGCCCAGCACCAGCTCGACCCGGAAGCGATGGCGCTTGCCGTCCCGGAGCTTCTTCACGGCGAAGTAGTGGCGCTCGCCGCCTGTCTCCCGGAAGTCGCAGGGACTGTCGCTCAGCTTCTCGAAGTTCACCCCGGAAGGAAACGTCGCGATCAACCGCCACACCGTCCCCGTGCTCGGCGGGGGCAGCGTCTCCTCCTGGAAGACGTGATACTCGATCCGGGGCTCCGCGGCATAGGGCCCGCGGATCGCCGCGCGGATCCGGGCCTCGGCGGCGGGTGAGCCGTCGCTCGCGGCGAGCTCCCGGGCGATCGCCTCGCGCAGGTGGAACTCCGGCGTGTTCTCGGTCGGCGAGGTCTTCCAGCTGAGCGTGATCGACTGGCCGGCATCGCCCGGCGTGTCGGCGGCCGTGAGGTCCGTGGGCGCCGCGAGGCGGTCGATGCCGAGGCGGGGCGGGTCGAGAAGCGCCGGCCCGGAATCGCAGCCCGCGCCGACGAGCAGCACGGCGCCGACGAGCAGCGCCGCGCCGACTCGAGGAAGCGGGGGACTCGTATTCCGCATGGGCCGCCATTCGGGGCGCGCGCCGTGAAGCGCGCGCGACGCGAGGTAGTTTACGGGCCCGGGCCGCGGGGTCAAGAGCGGCCGGACACGCGCGGGATTCGTACCGTGGCCTTGTGAACCGAGCGAACGGGAAAGTCGACGCGCGACCGCGGACCGGATAGAATCACGCGCTGGCGGCCCGGCGCGCGCCGGAGCGAATCGCCGCGGGCGCCCCGGATGACGTCGGCAGGCCGTGACCGAACGCCCCCGGCGACGCCCGTGCCGGCCGCCGCCGCAAGCAGCACGAAGGACCGCGCATGATCCGCATCCACACCGGCCGCCCCGAGTTCGATGGGCTCTACCCGAAGGTCCGCGCCTTCCTCGAGCAGGACGGGCTCGACGTGGTCATCGACGGGGAACGGATCCGCGGCTACCGCTCGCCCGACGCGCGCTCCATCTGGATCCGTGACAACAGCGATATGATGCGCGCGCTCCGCTACTTCGAGCCCGACATGACGAGCGTCGTCGATCACTTCGCCGACACCCAGGCACGAAACGGCCGCATCCTCGACTACTTCACCACCTTCCCGGAGAAGCTCCCGAGCGAGCGCGAGAACTGGACCAAGTACGTGCGCGTGCCCGTGGAGGCCGATGTCGAGTACCGCTTCGTGAAGGCCGCCTATCTCGCCTGGCAGGCCACGGGCGACGACGCGTGGATCCGCCGGCGGCTGCCGGAGCTCGAGAAGGCGCTCGAGTACAGCCGGACGCATCCCTGGCGCTGGGACCCGGAGCACGGGCTCGTCAAGCGCGCCTACACCATCGACACGTGGGACTTCGCCTACGCCCCCGGCCACGAGTGGCTCCAGTTCCAGATCGACGACGACACCTTCTGGGGCCTCCACCACGGCGACAACAGCGGCTACGTCGAGGCGTACCGGCTGCTCTCCCGCCTGTACGCCCGCGCCGGCGATCCCGACCGGGCGCGCCGCTGGAGCGAGCGCGCGGACACGCTCCAGGAGAACCTGAACCGCGTGTGCTGGAACGGCCGCTTCTACACGCACTTCGTGAAGCTCACCCCCGTGACGATCCCCGGCGTGGACGAGGCCGCGCAGCTCAGCCTCTCCAACCCGATGGCCATCAACCGCGGCGTCGCGAGCCACGAGATGGCGGTGTCGATCCTCGGCGAATACCAGCGCCGCCGCGCCGAGAGGCGCGCGTTCGCGGAGTGGTACTCGATCGATCCGCCCTTTCCCGATGGGATCTTCGGCGACGAGCGGCTGGTCGGCGGCGCCTACGTGAACGGCGGCATCCTGCCGCTGGTGGGCGGCGAGCTGGCACGCGCCGCCTTCGAGCACGGGCTGGAGACCTACGGCGTGGACATTCTCCAGCGCTACTACCGCCTGATCGAGACCAGCGGCGAGACCTACCTCTGGTACCACCCCGACGGCACGCCGTCGCGCGCGGAGACGAGCACGAGCCCCGACGCCCGGCCCACCGACGGCTGGGGATCGAGCGCCATGCTGGTTGCGCTCGTGGAGGGCCTCGCCGGGCTCGAGGACCTCGAGGCGCGGTTCGCGAAGGTGCGCCTGGCGCCGCGCTGGCTCGCGGCCGGCGTGACGGAGGCCGAGGTGCGCGCGGGCTACGCCGCCTCGGGAGCCGAGGTCGGCTACACGTACCGCCGCACCGGCCGCGGTCTCGAGATCACCGTGGAGGGGGCGACGCGGTCCGTGCACGCCCACGTGCTTCTGCCCGAGGGGACGCGCGCCCGATCGGTGCTCGTCAACGGCAAGCCGGTCGACTACATGAATCACAGCGTCGGCGAGAGCCCGTACGTGGACTTCGACGTGTCGCTGGAGAAGGCGGCCCGCCTCCGGATCGATCTGTAGCGGCCGGAGCCGGCGCGAAAGGACGGGCGCATGGCAGGATTCGCGATCCGCGAGGAGTTCATCGCGGACGAGAACGCGGCGGGAGAGGCGGCGCTCGCCGCCGACCTCGAGGCCCTCTCGAGCCGGCTTGCCCGCGACGGCATCGAGCTCGAGGAAGTGATCGCGCGCGCGGCCACGTTCCGGATCGCCGTGCCCTCCTGGGGCGTCGGCACCGGCGGCACGCGCTTCGGCCGTTTCCCCGGCCCGGGCGAGCCGCGCGACGTCTTCGAGAAGCTCGCGGACTGCGCGACGATCTACCGGCTCGTCCGCATCACGCCCGCCATCTCGCTGCACATCCCGTGGGACCGCCCCGACGACCCGGCCGCGCTCGCCGCCGCCGCCGCCGCGAGCGGGCTCCACATCGACGCCGTGAACTCCAACACGTTCGAGGACCAGCCGGGCCAGCGCCACTCCTACAAGTTCGGCAGCCTCACGCACACCGATCCCGCCGTGCGCCGCCAGGCCGTCGAGCACAACCTCGACTGCCTCGCGCTCGGCCGGGCGCTCGGCGCGCGGGCGCTTTCGGTCTGGATCGCCGACGGGAGCAACTTCCCCGGCCAGCAGCACTTCCGCGGCGCGCTCGAGCGCTATCTCGAGAGCCTGCGGACGATCTACGCGGCGCTCCCCGCCGACTGGCGGCTCTACCTCGAGCACAAGCTCTACGAGCCGGCGTTCTACTCGACCGTGATCTTCGACTGGGGCACGAGCTACTGGTGCGCGCGCGAGCTCGGCGACCGCGCGCTCTGTCTCGTGGACCTCGGCCACCATGCGCCCGGCGCCAATGTCGAGATCGTGGTGAGCCGGCTGCTCCAGCTCGGGAAGCTCGGCGGCTTCCACTTGAACGACAGCCAGTACGGCGACGACGATCTCGACACCGGCAGCATCGATCCCTACCGGCTCTTTCGCGTCTTCCACGAGCTCGTGGACGCCGAGAGGAGCGGGGTCGCCGGCTTCGATCCGGTCTACATGCTCGACCAGTCCCACAACGTGACCGACCCGCTCGAGTCGCTGATGACGAGCGCGGAGGAGGCGCAGCGCGCCTGGGTGCAGGCGAGCCTCGTGGACCGGGCGGCGCTCGCCGACGCGCAGGAGCGAAACGACGCGATCGCGGCCATGGCAGTCTTGAAGCGCGCCTTTCGCACCGATGTCTCGCCGGTGCTCGCGGCGGCGCGCCAGCGCGCCGGCGGCGCGATCGATCCGGTCGCGGTCTACCGCTTGAGCGGCTACCGGGAGGAGAAGGCGCGCGAGCGGCCCGCGGCGCCGGGCGGCGGGGGCAGCGGAATCGTAGGATGATGGCGGACGAGGCAAGCTACGTCGCGGTCGATCTCGGCGCGGGGAGCGGCCGCGTCGTGCTCGGCCGCTTTCCGGAGCGCGGGCTCGAGCTCGAGGAGATCCACCGCTTCCCGAACCCGGTCCGCACCGCGGCCGGGCGGCTCCGCTGGGACGCCGCGTATCTTGTCGCCGCGATCGAGACGGGGCTCGCCGCGGCGGCCGCCACCGCGCCCGCCAACCTCCGCAGCGTGGGCGTCGACACCTGGGGCGTCGACTTCGGGCTGCTGGACGCCGCGGGCCGGCTCCTCGAGGACCCGGTCTGCTACCGCGATCCGCGCACGGACGGCGCCATGGAGGCGGCGTTCTCCCGGATCCCGCGGGCAGCGATCTACGATCTGACCGGCATCCAGTTCCTCCCCTTCAACACGCTCTTCCAGCTCTCCGCGCAGCGCGCGCTCGGCGAGTGGCCAGCCGGAGTGGCGAGGCTGCTCCTGATGCCCGACCTCATGCACCACCACCTTTCGGGCGCGACCGTGGGCGAATTCACCGCCGCCACCACCACGCAGCTCGTCAATGCCCGCACGCGCACCTGGGAGCCGGCACTGTTCGCGGCGCTCGACCTCGAGCTCGAGGTCATGCCGGAGCTGGTCCCGCCCGGGACGGAGCTCGGCCGGCTGCGGCCGGAGCTCGCGCGCCGGCTCGACCTTCCGGAGCTCCGCGTCGTCGCGCCCGCCGCGCACGACACCGCGAGCGCGGTCGCGGGCACGCCGCTCGAGCCGGGCTGGCTCTTCCTCTCCTCGGGCACGTGGTCGCTGCTCGGGCGCGAGACGCCGGCACCGGTGCTGAGCGCGAGCGCCTTCGCGCACGACTTCACCAACGAGGGCGGCGCGGCGGGACGAAATCGGTTCCTGAAGAACGTGATGGGGCTGTGGATCCTGGAGTCGTGCCGCCGCGAGTGGGCCGCGGTCGGCGCCGACGTCGATCACGCAGCGCTCGCCGCCCGCATCGAAGCCGCGCCGCCGCTCCGCGCGCTCGTCTGCACCGACGACCTCCGGTTCTTGAACCCGCCGAGCATGCTCGCGGCGCTCGCCGCGTTCCTGCACGAGACGGGCCAGCCCGCCGTGGAGGAGCCGGGAGCGGTCGCCCGGATGATCCTCGAGTCGCTTGCGCTTCGCTACGCCTCGATCGCGGAGCGCCTCGTCGAGGTGACCGGCGAGGCGGCGCGCGGCCTCCACATCGTGGGCGGCGGCAGCCGGAACGCGTTCCTGAATCAGGCCACGGCGGACGCCGCCGGCCTGCCGGTCCGCACCGGGCCGGCAGAGGCGACCGCGCTCGGGAACCTGCTCGTGCAGGCGATCACCGATGGCCGGTTCGGCAGCCTCGACGAGGGTCGCGACCACCTCCGCGCGCACACGAGCCTGTGCGACTTCACACCGCGGCCGACGCCCGCCTGGCGGGAGGCCCGCGCGCGCTACCGGGAGCTCGAGAGCCGTGCCTGACCGCATCAGCATCGTCACGGACGAGATCTCGCAGGATCTTATCGAGTGCCGCGCCTTCCTCGACGCGCACGACCTCCACGCCGTGGAGCTGCGGTGCATCGGCGGCCGGCGGGTGCCGGACATCGAAGCTGCCGACCTCGAGACGCTGCGCGGCTGGGCCCGGAGCGGCGATCCCGGGATCCTCGCAGTGAGCCCCGGGCTCTTCAAGTGCGACCGCGACGACGCGGCGGCCGTGCGGCGCCATCTGCGCGAGCTCCTCCCCCGCAGCGTCGAGCTCGCGCGCGAGCTCGACGCCCCCTACCTCATCGCCTTCTCGTTCGAGAACGCCACGGGCCGGCCCGTGGACGCCGGCGTGGCCGACGCCCTCGGCGGCGCCGCCGACGCCTGCGCCGCCGCCGGGCTGGCGCTGCTGGTCGAGAACGAGCCCGGCTTCGTCGCCTCCACCCCGGAGGAGATCCTCGCGCTCATGCGCGCCGCAGATCATCCCAACGTGTTCGTCAACTGGGACCCGCTGAACAGCAACCTCTTCGACCCGGACGACCTCCACACCGGACTCACGCGGATCTTCCCGCACGTGCGCCACGTGCACGTGAAGAACGGCGTGCTCGCGCCGGGCGAGAGGTTCGCGCGCTGCGGCCCGCTGCGCGAGGGTGCGATCGACTGGCCGGCGCACCTCGAGAGTCTCGCCTGGCTCGGCTATCCGGGCTTCCTCGGCGTCGAGACTCACTTCGAGCCGGTCCGGGAGAACTCCGCGCACGTGCTCCGCGAACTTCGCGAGATGCTCGACGAGGTCGGCTTCGAGTGGAGCCTGGAGTAATGGCGGTGTTTGCCTCCATCGAGCTCGGGGTCGTCGCCGGTTACCTCGTGCTGATGATCGCCGTCGGCGTCCTGCTCGCCCGGCGCAACCGCGGCGGCGAGGACTTCTTCGCCGGCGGCCGCGCCATTCCCTGGTGGGCCAGCGGCATCTCCCTCTACATGGGGAACTTCTCGGCCTGGCTGTTCACCGGCGGCGCCGGCATGATTTACCGCACGACGGGCTACGGGCTGGTCTACTTCCTGCTGACGGGCGCGGTCGCGTACTTCATCGGCTCGCAGATCAGCGCGGCACGGTGGCGCCGCACCCGCGTGCTCTCGCCGGTCGAGTTCACGCGCCGGCGTTTCGGCGTGGTCACCCAGCAGGTGCTCGGTCTCATCACCGCGCTCGTCTACCTGGCCGCCGCCGGCAATCAGCTCAAGGCGCTCTCCACCATCGTGGAGACCATGCTCGGCGTGCCGCTCGCCACCGCCGCCGTCGCCATCGGGGTGATCGTGATCTTCTACACGCTGCTCGGCGGACTCTGGGCGGTCGTGGTGACCGACGTGCTCCAGTTCGTCGTGCTGCTCGCCGTCTCGCTCGTGATCGTCCCGCTGGTGGTGGCGCTGGTCGACGGCGGGATCGGCACGATCCTCGGCACGATCGCGTTCACGATCCCGCCGGTAGGCGGCGATCCCGACCACGATCTCCACTTCCTGATCGCCTACCTCCTGCTGCTCGTCATCGGGGTGGGCGGCGGCCAGGGGCCGCGCTTCTACTGCGTGCCGGACGAGCGCGACGCGCGCAAGGCCGGCGCGCTCGCCGCGGCGCTCTTCCTCACGACGCCGGTGCTGTTCGCCATCCCGCCGCTCGCGGCGCGGGCGCTGTGGGGCGGCCCGGACGTGCTCGGCCAGACGATTGCCGGCCCGAATCCGCACGAGCAGGTCTTCGTGGTGCTCGCGCTCGAGGTGCTGCCCCCGGGACTGGCCGGCGTGTTCGTGGCCGCGATGTTCGCCGCCACCATGAGCGCGCTGTCCACGGTCTACAACATGGTGGCCTCGGTGCTGAGCCGCGACGTCTACCCGGTATTCCGCAAGAAGGTGAGCGACCGGGAGCTGCTCACCGTGGGCCGCGTGATGACGCTCGTGATCGGGCTGGTGACGATCGGGCTTTGCCTGTGGTACGTGGCCGCCCGCAAGGACCTCTTCAAGATCATGATCGAGATCATGGCGCTATCCGGCCCGGTGATGAACGTGCCGATGCTGATGGGACTGTTCGCGCGGCGGGCGCCGCGCGCGGCCGCGCTCGCAACGATCGCCGGGGGGGTGGCCACGGCGCTCGTGACCAAGCTCGCGCTCGGCTGGCCGGCCGGTCCGCGGATCTACCTCACCCATGCGGCATGTCTCGCCATCTTCTTCGGCGCGGCCTGGCTCGGCCGTACGTGGCGCCGCCGGTGCGGTCCGCTCGCCGTCGTCGGGGTGGCGATCGGGACCGCCGGGGCGCTCCTTGCGCTCATGCTCTGGCTCACGCCGAACTTCCCGGGCGGCCTGCCGCTCGGGGCGGCCGTCGCCGCCCTCGCGTATCCGCTCGTCATGGCGGCGCTGCTCGTCGGGTTCGCCCGGAAGTTCAGCCGGCCCGAGGATCATAGCGAGGTCGACCGGTTCTACCGGAACCTGGACACGCCGGTGAACGTGGCGGCCGAAGTGACCGGCTCGGCCGGATCGGTGCTCGGCGTGTATCGCCTCGTAGGCGGCCTCACGCTGCTGATGGCCCTGCTCACGCTCGGGCTGATGGCGCTCGAGCTCGCCGCGCCGCCGGCCGCGGGCGCCCAGCCCGGCAAGTACCTGCTGCTCGCCGCGATCCTGCTGCTGCTTGCGGGATTCTTCCGCCTGCTCGCGCGCCGCGCGCGGGGGACCCCGGGAACGGACACTCATGCCCCCGAGCCGCATGTTTGACGCCGCCGACATCGCGACGCTGGCGGAGCCGCTGGAGCTGCTCCGGACGGACCGCTGCACGCTCGTCGCGCCGAACCGGATCGCCTACCAGCCCATGGAGGGCAATGACGCGGCGCCGGACGGGAGCCCGAGCCCGGTCACAGTGGCCCGCTATCTCGAACGGGCGGCCGGCGGCGCGGGGATCGACTTCGTCGAGGCGCTGGCGGTGAGCCCGGAAGGGAAAGCGCGCGGCGATCAGCTCGTGCTCCGGGACGCGACCCAGCGGGGCTTCGAGTGGCTGGTGAAGAAGTACCGCAACCTGAACGTCCGCACGCCGCTCGTCTTCCAGCTCACGCACTCGGGCCGCTTCGCCGCCGACCCCGTGACGCCCTATCCCCTCGCCGATCAGGCGGCGCGGCTGCTGACCGACGCCGACATGGCGCGGATCCAGGACGAGCTGGTGAGCGCGACGCGCCTGGCGCAGGAGTGCGGCGCCGACGGCATCGACTTCAAGCACTGCCACGGCTACCTGTTCGGGGCGCTGCTCGGCCCGGCCAACCGCGCGCGGCGCGGCTGGCCGTGGGGCGGCGAGACGCTCGAGGAGCGGGCGCGGTTCTTCCGCGAGACGCTCGGGCGCATGATCGAGGCCGTGCCGGCCGACCGCTTCCTCTACACGCTGAGACTCTCGGCCTTCGAGGGCATCCCCGGCGGGTTCGGCAGCCGGGACAGCACCTCCGCCGAGGAGGACGAGACCGGCGCGGAGCTCAAGGCGTTCGCGCGGCTGGCGGAGGCCGCCGGGATCCGCCTCCTCAACCAGTCGTCCGGAGTGCCGGAGTTGACGCCGCTGCTCGTCCGCCAGACCAACGAGAACCCGCTCGGATTCTTCGAACACCAGCGGCGGGCGCGCGCGATGAAGGAGAGCGTGCACATCCCGGTGGTGGGCTCGGGCTACAGCTACCTCAAGGCCGGGAACAACAAGCTGCCCGGGAAGGACCGGGCCGTGAAGAGCCTGGTCCACCTCGGCGCGCAGGCGATCCGGGAGGGGGGCGTCGATCTCATCGGCATCGGCCGCCAGAGCCTGGCGGACCCGGCCTTCGCGCGAAAGCTGCTCACGGGCGAGGCCGACCGCATCCGCTGGGACACGTCCTGCAATCAGTGCGCGGTCTCGCTCCGCTCCGGCATCCACGCCGGGTGCGTGACTTACGACCGCTACTACACCGACCTCTTCCGGCGCGCCACGCGCCCGATCTGAAAAACGCCCCTGGGGCGTTTTTTCCAGATAGGCCGGCCTAACTGAAAAAAACGCCCCTGGGGCATTTTTTTCAGTTGGCGCGCTTCGCCGCCGCGCCCAGCGCCGCCACCGCCGCGGCGAGCAGCACGAAGGCCAGGACGGCGCTCAGCACGAGCATCGGAGTTCCCAGCCAGGCCGGCTGGAGCGACGCCAGCCGCGCCAAGGCCTCCAGACAGAGCGACGACGCCGAGTAGCGGGGGATCATGAGCCTGATCACGCCGTACAGCTCGGTGACCAGGAAGAGGAGGACCAGCAGCGCGGGAAGCGCGAACTTCAGGCGCGTTCCCGGCCAGGCGCGGCTGCCGAGGAACACGAGCGTCAGGAACCAGGGCAGCGCCACGGCGGCATACCATGGATTCGACGGCATCCCGTGTTCGTGGACCATCGCGAACTGGATCGTATGATATGCCATCGCCGCCAGGAAACCGAGGCAAAGCACCACGAATCGCAGCACCGCCCACCGGTCCTCCGGAACGAGCGGTCGCGCACCCCGGCGGCCGGCGAGCCACCCGGCCGGGAAACCGAGGACGGAAAGACCCAGGAGCAAGATGTACGCACCGGATAGCAGAGCCGGCGGCAGGAGATACGACCAGCCGCCGGTCCACAGCGCGTCGCTGAACCAGACCTGCCTCCAGCGGATTGCCCAGTCGAGCTGCAGCGCGGTCTCCAGCATCTCGACCACGCCGCGCCCGGCGGCCCGGTTCGCGACCGCCTCGCTCATCAGGGTCAAGGTGCCGAACTGCGTCAGGTTGGACCAGAAGTAGGACCACGTCACCGCACCCGCGGCGAAAACGAACAGGACGAGCGAGCCCAGCGCCGCCGGCAGGGACAGTCGGCGGTCGAGCCAGAGCACGAACCAGCCACAGGCCACCAGCGGCAGCAGGGCGAGATTGACGGTCTTGGCCAGGACCGCGAGGCCGAGCAGCGCGCCGAGGGCGACGGCGCGGCGATGCATGCGCCGCCCGTCGAGCCGGAGAATCCAGGTGATCACGAGTGTGCCGAGAAGAACGCCGAGGGCGTCGCTCGACACGCGCGCGGCGTTGACGAGAAGGAGCGGGTGCAGGGTCACCACCAGGCCGAGAAGGCCAGCCTGGACCTTCGAGGCAAGCAGATGACCGATGCCGCCGAGGATCAGCCAGATGGCGAGCGCTGCCAGCGCCAGATTGACGAGGCGGACCAGCGCGATGGAGGACTTGAGATCCGCGACGCCGCCCGCCACCGAGAAGACCGGCGCCACGAGGCGGTAATACACCGGGGTATGCTGCGATTCGTAGAGGAACACGTCGACGTCGGGCGGAGGAAACCAGGAGCGCGGATCCACCGAGCACGACTCGTAGTCCAGGCAGAAATCCTCCAGGACGATCCACGCCTCGCCCGTCGCCGCGAGGTGGAGCACCGCATCCTGGCCGGCCTGCGCCGTGAAGTCGAGCTCCAGCCGAATCTCGCGTCGGCCTCCGGGCACAAGCTCGATATCGCGTAGAAGCTCCCCCGTCCCGTACGCCAGCGCCACGACGGATTCCCGAGGGCCGTCGGTCCCGGCGCGGAGAACCAGATCGACCCGCTGGCCGGAAGCGAGCGGCGGCAGGTAGAGCATGGTGGGCGGACGGAGGATCGCCCGCGGGACGGCGCCCGGCTCGAAGAGGCCCCGGTCGCCCAGGGCGGAAGCGGCGAGGTGGCGGAGCTCGAGACGGCCGCCACCCCACTGCACGTCCTCGAGGACGACGGTGCCGCCCGCGATCGGGGTGAAGAGGAGGTAGAAGCATCCCGTTTCGGCATCCGCGTCGATGTCGCTCGTCAGCCGCACGGTCTCGGCGGCACCGGGGCGAAGCCTGGCCGATCCGAGCAGGCGCGATGTGGTCGGATCCGCCCTCACGACCCGCAGGCGGGCGGTCTTGCCCTCCTCCGTGCGGAGCTTGGCCCGGACACGGCCTCCCCCCTTCGCGAGCGGCACCACGAGCTCCCGCGCCGTTCCCGGCGCGAGTTGGCGTGGATACAGCGTGGCGCGCCAGAACTCCGCGTATTCGCGCAGTCCGTGGTCCCGCAGCGGCAGTCTCTCGCCCGATACCTGAGAAGAGGTGCCGTGATTGTGCGGCAGCACGACCATGTTCCGCAGCAAGGACGGCGACACGTACGCCTTGCCCGGCCGCGGCGGCTCGCCCTGCTCGAGGAGGTGCACGATGTAGGCGACGTGCTGGTACTCGTCCCAGCCCTCGAAGGGCGGGAACACGCAGAGGAGCGCCAGCCCGCGGAACAGGAAAAGCCCGACCAGAACCAGCCGGAATCGCTGCCATCGACTCTGCGGAGACAGTGATGCGAGCAGTCGCAGCGTGCGGTTCATGCCGCCGGATCTCCGGTGCGGGGACAAGCCACGAGCCGAAGCCGCCCGCGGTTGGGGAGGCGAGGCCGCGGGCGCTCCCGGGTATTCTGGGCCCTCGCGGGCAGCCGGTCAAGCACGGCGGCAGCCGGTGCGTGCGGCGGCGCACCGGCAGGCCAATCTGAAAGAAACGCCCCCGGGGCGTTCTTCTCCGTTCGCGCCGTTGGCCGGCCGCCGGCGACGCCCCGGTTGTCATGCAGCGCCACTTGCGGTAGGTTTCCCGGAGAAGTGAATGGCACGCAGCAAACGCGCTCACGTGGAAGGAATGAGACCATGAACGCTCGCACGGCTTTCTCGATTCTGCTGGTCGGTCTGGTGATGCTGGCTCTCCCGATGGCCCAGGCCCAGGAGGAGGGCGATTCCGCAGCGAAGGCCTTCACCGAGGGGAATGCGCTGCTGCAGAAGGGCGACTTCGAGGGCGCCCAGAAGGCCTTCGGCGAGGCGGCGCGCGCGCCGGGCGCCACCGCGGAACACCAGCAGAAGTTCCAGCTCGTGCGGCGCGTGCTGGCGATGCGCGCCGCGCTCGGCCGGGAGGAGAACCCCGAGAAATGGCAGCAGACGGCGGCGGCGCTCCGGAACTTCTACTACAGCCACCGCCTCTACGAGCATCTCCTCGCGCTCGCGCAGAAGATGCAGGAGCGCCGCCCCTCGCCCGGTTCGGCGACGCTGGTGGCCGACGCACTGCTGCTGCTCGCGCGGGATGCCGAGGCGGAGAAAGCGCTGGAGGGGATCGCGGCGGCCGACCGGACGCCGCAGGCGAGCGTGCTGCTCGGGCTCGCCAAGGGGCGGCTCAGCAAGGTGGACGCCGCGAAGCAGGTCCTCGCCGACATCAAGGTTCCCGAGCCGGTAAGCCCGCGGTTCCTCGCCGATCTGGCGCGCCTCAAGGTGCTGTGCGGCGACGTCGAGGGCGGCCTCGCCACGCTCACCACGGCCTTCGAGAAGACGAGCACCAAGGGGCTGGCAAACTTCAAGGAGTTCGTGAAGAACGCGCCGGAGTTCCAGAACCTCCCGGCGGACGCCGGACTGGCCAAGGTGCTCGCCACCCAGTCGAAGGTGGACGAGTCCGGGTGCAGCGGCGCCGCCGGGTGCGGCTCCTGCCCGAAGCGGGGCAGCTGCGGCGCGGCGAAGAAGCCCGAGGAGACGAAGTAGTCACCCGCGTGGCTGGCCGGCGGCGCGGGTTTGCACCGCGCCGCCTTCCTCCGTCGCGCCGGAGCGCCCGCAGAACCAGCGAACGACCGGGCCCATGCAGCGAACGCGGCGACTCTTCCAGGGCGCCTTCCTGGCGCTGACCCTCTTCGGCGTCTTTCTCCTCCAGGGCAACGCCGAGCGCTGGTGTCCCTTCGGCGGCGTCGAGGCCCTCTACACGTACCTCGACGAGGGCAACATGACCTGCTCGCTCGGCGTGTCGAACTTCTACGCGCTGGGCGGGCTGCTGCTCACGGTCCTGCTGTTGCGGCGCGCCTTCTGCAGCTACGTCTGCCCCATCGGCACGATCACCGAGTGGGTCGGCAAGCTCGGCGCGCGCGCCGGCCTCGGTCCGCACCGCGTGCCGCGGGCCGCGGACCGCGTGCTCTCGCTCGCCAAGTACGGCGTGCTCGCACTGATCGTGTGGGTCACCTGGCGCGCGGGCGAGCTGCTCTTCCGCGCCGCCGATCCGTGCTACGCGCTGCTCAGCCGCCACGGCGAGGACATCACCTTCTGGGCCTACGTGGTGTCGGGCGCGATTCTCGCCGGCGCGCTGTTCACCGCGGTGCCGTTTTGCCGCTGGCTCTGCCCGCTCGCCGCCGTGATGAACCCGCTGTCCCGCTTCGGGTTGACCCGAGTCCGGCGGGATGCGGAGGCGTGCCTCGACTGCGGCCGGTGCGCGGAGGCCTGCCCGATGCAGATCCCCGTCACCGCGGCGCCCGAGGTGACGGCGGCGCGCTGCACCTCGTGCCTGAGCTGCGTGGCGGCTTGCCCCGCCACCGGAGCCGGCGCGCTCCGCTGGGGTCCGCCGCAGCGCGTGGGGCGCGCCTGGCCGCCGGCCGCGCTGGTGGTCATCCTGCTCGCCACCATCGCGACCGTGGTCACCACGGCCTACGCTTTCCCGATCCCCTCGTTCGTCGTCGCGCGCGGCGAGGCGCCGGCCGCGACCGCCACGCTCGAGCTGCGCGTGGAGGGCGTCACGTGCCGCGGCAGCGCGAACCTGCTCCGGTACTTCCTCTTCCGCGACGACGTCTTCGAGGTGCCGGGCTACCTCCGGCTCGAGGCGTGGCCCGATGCCGGCTTCGCGCGGGTACGCATCACCTACGACCCCACGACGGCCGCGCCCGCCGCGATCCAGGACGCGATCGTCACCCCCTACTTCAGCGAGCTTCGCAACACCGAGGACCTCTCGCCCTTCGAGATCGAGGGCTACGCCCCCTGGGGCGGGTCATGAGGAAACGGGCCGCCCAAGCAGAAGACAGAGGCAACCACGAAGCGCACGAAGGGAAGACACGAAGAGCACGAAGAAGAACAGGGGAAGCTGCAACGCCCTGGGGTCAGGCAACGCCCTGGGGTCAGGCGCCGAAAGTTGCCGAAAGTTGCAGACCTCCACGTCTGCAATGTCTGGGGTCTGACCCCATCGTGTTGCACGAGATCCATTCAAGGTGCCGGCCTGGTGCAATGCCATGGGGTC
>JAFGQW010000011.1 GCA_016935485.1 Planctomycetota bacterium
CACGCCTTGATGTAGTCGGGACGCCGGTTCTGGTAGTGGAGGTAGTACGCGTGCTCCCAGACATCCAGGCCGAGGACGGGCTTCATGCCGTCCATCAGCGGGTTGTCCTGGTTCGGCGTGGAGTGCACGAGGAGCTTGCCCCGGCCGTCGAGGGAAAGCCAGGCCCAGCCGGAGCCGAAGCGCGTCGCTGCCGCCGTCGCGAACTGCTCCTGGAACTTCGCGAACGACCCGAACGAGGCGTCGATCGCTCGCGAGAGCTCACCGATTGGCTGGCCGCCCTTGCCGGGGCCCATCAGCGGCCAGAAGAAGGAGTGGTTGAAGTGGCCGCCGCCGTTGTTGCGCACCGCGGTGCGGACGTCCTCGGGCACCTCCGCGATCTTCCGGCACAGGTCCTCGATCGAGAAGTCGAACCAGTCGGCGTGCTTCTCGAGGGCGGCGTTCAGGTTGGCCACGTAGGCGGCGTGGTGCTTGCCATGGTGGATCTCCATGGTCCGCGCGTCGATGTGCGGCTCGAGCGCCGCGAACGCGTAGGGAAGTGGGGGAAGCGTGTGCTTGGCCATGTCGGTCTCCTCTCAGGGACTTCGGTGTCGTGCCGTGTGCATGATGCGCGTCCGGGCCCGAACGATCGGCTCGCCAGAGCGCAGGGGCCCGGGCTGCCGGGCGAGGCCGGCCGGCCACGAGCACGAGAAATGATCCAGATTCGGTCCTATTTCAAGGGCGAAGCCCCAGCGTCTTGCCCGCCCGGGCAGAAGCCGCGCCCGTGGAGGAGGCAGCTGCGCGCAGACTCTGCACCCGGACGGTCGTGCAACGCCTGGCGTCAGCGGCAGATGGAGCACCGGCGGTGCGTGCGCACCGCCGGGCGAATCACGGCACGAAGGTCACTTCCACATCCGGGCAGATCTCCGCTACGCCCAGCCTGTTGTAGGTGATCGCCGACGTGTAGATCGTCAGGCCGGCGAGCGCCGGGAGGGACGGGATCTTGATCCCCATGGTGAAGTCGCCGCTGACTGCGGTGGTGCCGCTGAAGTTCTGGAAGATCCCCGGACTGCTCAGCGAGAGGAAGAAGAGCGAGTCGAGAGCGAGCGGGGCCTTGCGGCCGCTGCCGAGCGAGATCCCCGTGTTGGCGAAGCTGCACGCGCCCTGGTAGTTGAGGCCGCCCTGGCCCCGGCCGGCGAGCTTCACCAGGGTGCCGATCTGCGGCGTGGCGGTCAGCCAGAGGCACGCGTCGAAGAACTTGAGGTCGTCGGCGATCGCGTTCTGGTAGCCGTTGATTCCGATCAGGCCACTCTGGCCCAGGCCGTACGTCGTGGTGGTCGTGGAATTGGTGATGTTCCACTTACCGTCCAGGTCGGTGTCGATGAAGACCTGAAAGAGCACGGACGCGCCCTGGTCGAGCACCTGCAGGCGGACGCGGGCCTGCTTGGTGGGTGGGCTGATGGGGCTCGAGAGACCCATGCCTTTCATCGACACTCCGTCATAGTAGTAGGTGAAGTAGTAGTCCCAGCCGTCGCGGGGCGTGCCGTTGTCCTGCACCTTGACCATGAAGTAGCTGGCCGTGCTTCCCGCGCCGCTGTAGCGCAGCAGCGGGCCCGTGTACATCAGGCCGGGTGTGGCCGTGTCGTAGACGGCCAGCACCTCGACGCAGCAGTCCGTGTCCTTGATCTTGTCGTAGGTGAGTTCCTGGTAGCTGACGCCGGCCTGCGACTGGACCGCAACGCCGGTGGCTTGCCAGTCGCCGCGCTGTTCGGTGTACCCGGGAATGGTGGTTCCCGGCTTGTAGAGGAAGCCGTCGGAGAACGTCTGGGCGACGGCGGCGCCGGCGAGCGCCACGAGGCCGAGAGCGGCGAGGAAGAACAGGTGTTTGCGCACGGGGAATCTCCTTTCTGATAACCTCGATGTTCTGCTCGTCCGTGAACAGGCGCGGGCTGCAGAACGCGGCCCGCGCCATGATCCTGCAGCCTACGAGTCGATCCGGCTTCTGTCAAGAGGGAAAGCGAGACCGGAGCGAAAGACGACGCGCTTGTCTGCAACGACGTTCCGCTCCGTTGCTGTCGCAAAAGGGGATCCGGGCGCGCTCTGCTCGGCAAGAGCCTGATCTTCGGACGCCGGCGAGCGCTGCAGTTGACGCGCACCGAGGATCTCGCTTATCCTGGGGTTTCACCGCGGGAGAGATCGCTGGATGTTCCGGGATCGGCCTCCCGAGCGTGGCCGCGTTCGCACCGCGCGGCCTCGGCACTCTTCCTGGAGGAGTCATGAGAACACTTGCGCGCGTCCTTCTTGTGCTGGTTCTGCTGGCGACCGCCGCTGCGGCCGGGGACTGGGTGCCGCTGGTGCCCGGGGCTGAGCCCGGGGCGCCGCCCGCGGTGCGCACCCTGGCGAGCGATGTGAACCGCACGCTGCTGGAGGTGCGCGTGCCCGGGTTCTGGGCCGAGAACACCCCGCACGGGGTGATGCTCCGCCTGCCCGGCCTGCTTGTCTCGACCGACTACGGCCGGCCCGAGCTGCCCATGGTGGGCTGCAACGTGGCCCTGCCCCGGGCGGTTCCGCCGGCGGTGACCCTCCGGGAGGCCGACTACCTCTGGCCCGGCCAGTACCAGGTGCGGATGGCGCCTGCGCTGGAGCGGGACACCGAGATCAACGTGCCACCCGCGCCCGTGGCCCCGGACCGGGCCTATCCCGACGCGCCGGCGGCGGTGACCCACACCGGCTACTGGCGGGATGTGCCTCTCTGCACGCTGCAAATCCACGCCTTCCGCGCGAGCGGCGACGGGAACGTGCTCTGGGCGGCGACCCGGATGGTGCTGGAGGTGAACCACGGTGGCATGCCGGGCGCCTGGCCCACGGCGACGCTGCCCTCGGAGATGAAGCCGCTGCTCGACTCCCTCGCGGTCAACGGCGCGGCCGTGCCCACCGCCGAACCGCAACTGGACGCACCGGCCACCGAGTACCTGGTGATCGCGAACAGCGCGCTCGCCGCCGCGGTCCAGCCGCTCGTGGACTGGCGCCGCGAGCAGGGCTACGTCACGGAGCTGGTCTCGACCACTTCCACCAGTCCCCCCACGATCAAGAGCTACATCCAGACCCGCTACGCCCAGGCCAAGCTGAAGTGGGTGCTGCTCGTGGGCGAGTACGCGCACATCCCGTGGTACATGTGGAACAACAACCGTTCCGATTCGTGGTACGCCTGCCTGACCGGGGGCACGAGCCCCGATCTCTACCCCGATGTGGGGCTGGGCCGGCTCTCCGGCAACAGCGCCGCCGAGATCACCCACCAGGTGAGCCGCATCCTCGCGTACGAGAAGAACCCGCCGGCGGGGAGCTGGTTCGACAAGATCGTGCTCACCGCCCACCAGGAGAGCGGTGCGACCGGTCGGTTCACCACCTGCTGCGAGTCGATCGCCAGCGGCCCCCTGGCCACGAGCGGCTGGACCACCATCAAGCAGTACGGCTACCAGACCGGCGTGAGCAACGCCACGCTGAGCAGCTACATCAACAGCGGGGCGGGCATCCTCTTCTACCGCGGCCACGGCAGCAGTACCAGCTGGTCCAGCTGGTGCAAGGTGAGCCCCACGTCCTTCACGACCAGCAACGTGGCCGGCTTGACCCATGGGGCGATGACGCCGCTCGTGTTCAGCATCTGTTGCTCCACCGGAGACTTCAGCGTCGCGACCTGCTTCACCGAGCAGTGGCTCCGCGCCAGTGCGGGCGCCGTCGCCTGTGTCGGTGCCACCAACGTGACCTACACGTCGGGCAACACGCCCATGGCCATCGAGTTCTGCCGGGCCATCTTTGGCGACGGGACCACCGACATCGCTGGTTTCCATCTCAAGGGCATCACCCAGGCGCTCGCCGTGGGCGGCTCCGGCGGCCAGTACGCCGCCTACCTCTTCTACTGGATGGGCGACTCGTTCACGAGCGTGTGGGCGCGCGATCCCTATACCATGGGCGTGAATCACCCCTCCAGCATCCATGTCGGCGGCCAGTCGGTCGAGGTCTCCGTGAGACGGGGCCTCGTGCAGGTGGTCGGCGCTCGCGTCTGCTTGCTCAAGGACAACGAGGTCTTTGCGGTGGGGACCACGGACCTCACCGGAAAAGTGTCCCTCCCGGTGGCTCCAGCTTCCGCGGGCACCATGAAGATCACGGTGACGGCCAAGAACTGCCGGCCCTACCAGGGGCAGATCGCCGTGCACCCGGCGTCTGCCAACATCATCCCGCTGCCGGCCTTCGGTCAGACCTACTCCGCGAGCATGACCCGCGGGTTCTACTGCCTGGCGCCCTGCGACTTCACGGTCGTGGGGCTCCGGGTGCCGGACGAGGCGAAACACGGCCTCCAGAACGTCTGCCTTTACAAGCACACCGCGGCGCCGCCGGCCTACTCCGGAACCGTGCCGCTCACGCCGCTCTTCTCCAGGTTCCTGGAGCCGAGCACGAACATCATTCCCTGCTCGATTCCCTACAAGAACGGTGAGACCCTGATCGTCATCGGCGCCTGCGGTGACGCGACGGGGCTCAAGAACTCCTACGCGGCAACGGCCGGGCCCGTCCCGAGCCATGTGCTCGGTCAGCCGACCTCGCTCTACCGCTGCGGCGTCCAGTCCAACATCATCACCGCCACGCCGCCGCACGCGGTGTGGAGCGAGAACAGCGGCAACGTGAGCCGCGTGGAGGTCTACGTCAAGGCGTCCTCGGGCTTCGTGTGCGATGCGCCGGACACGGCCGCCCTCGGTGTTGCCTGCCCCATCGACCTCTCGGGAGGCCCGGTCGGTAGAACCATCTACTACCAGATCGCCGCCTCGCTCGGCTGCGGGACTCGGATCAACGTGGGGCCGTGCGCGCTCTACCTGGATGTGGATCCGGTGTTCGTTTACTCGGTCTTCGCAGGCCCGCCCATCTTCAGCCACTACGCGGGCACGCTCGTGAGCGGCAACGGAGCGGGCAAGTTCGTGCCGCCGCTCCTTCCGGCACTGGTAGGGCTGTCCATCTACCATGCGGCCGTGGCCTTCGACGCGAAGACGACGCTCGGCTGCACGCTCACGGATCGTACGGTTCTGACCAAGTAGCAGGGGCGCCCTTCGCCGCGACCAGCGTGGTGTGGCGCGAGTGGCCTGGTCCCGCCAGGGGGACCAGGCCCTTTTCTGTTGCGGCTCGAGGCGCGAGCCGTCTTGTCCGCCGCGGCGGCAGTCCCTATGGATGGCGACGGGGTCGCGCAGGGTGGCCGTCCGGGCCGGGCTCACATGAAACCGCTTCACATCGGCTCCTTGACGATTCCCGGTCCCTTCCTGATGGCGCCGATGTCGGGGTACTCGTCCGCCGTGGACCGGGCGATCGCCCGCGAGCACGGCGCCCATGCGTGCCTCACCGAGCTGGTGAGCGCCAAGGGGCTCGTGTTCTCGAGCCGCCGCACGCGGTCCTACCTGCAGCGGGCGCCGGGCGAGGATCCGTTCTGGGTGCAGCTCTTCGGCGGCGAGATCGAATCGATGGCGGAGGCCGCGCGGATCGCCGCCGCCCACGGCGCCGAGATCCTCGACGTCAACATGGGCTGCCCGGTGCGAAAGGTGACCAGCGGCGGGGCCGGCGTCGCCCTGATGGCGGACCCCGAGCGGGCGGCCGGCATCGTGCGGGCGATGCGCGCGGCCACCGACGGGCGCGTTCCCGTCACGGCCAAGTTCCGAGCCGGCCGGGATCGGGAGGACGCCGCCGCCGTGGCGTTCGGCCGGCGCCTCGAGGCCGCCGGGGCGGCGGCGCTCATCCTCCATCCGCGGCCCGGGCGCGAGCACCACTCGGGCCCGGCCGACTGGACGCTCGTCCGGCGGCTCAGGGAGGCGGTCGCGGTGCCGGTGATCGGCAGCGGCGGCATCCGCGTCCCGGAGGACGGCTACCGGATGCTCGAGGAGACCGGCTGCGACGGGGCCATGGTGGGGCGGGCCGCGCTCGGCAATCCCTGGATCTTCACCGGGCTTCGCGCGCGGCGCCGCCACGTGCCGACCCCGGCCGAGCGACTCGCCGTCGTGCTCGATCACTTCGGGCGGTTCGCGACGCTGGTCGGCGACGCCACGACGGCGGTCCGGATGTTCCGGGCCCGCGCGCTCTTCTACTCGCGGGGGCTGGAGGGCGGGGCGGCGTACCGCGCCGAGCTGGTTCGCGTCCGGGAACCTGCCGCTCTCGAGGACATGTTCCGGCGCTTCTTCGGCCGTGCCGAGCAGGTTCCTGGCTACGTCCCGGGACACGGCCGCCGGCCGGGTGAGGACTGACCACCGCGGCCGATGGCCCGCGCCGGCCGCCGGCTTGCTGCGCGCGCCGGTCCAGAGTATCCCTTCTGCGCGCTGGCGGACACGCGGCGCGCTGGCCCACGAGAGGAGACGCACGACCATGAAGTTCGAGCTGGTCTACTGCAGCGCCTGAAACTACGAGCCGCATGCCCTCGGTCTGATGGGCACCTTGGTTCCACGGTTCAAGACCCGATTCTCCGAGTACAGGCTCGTTCCCGCAACGGGCGGCGAGTTCGAGATCCGCATCGACGGCAAGCTCCTCTACTCGAAGCTCGCCACCGGCCGGTTTCCCGATCCGGACGAGATCCTGAAGCAGCTCGAGTCGCGCCTCGGCTAGACGCCCGTGCCCGTCCGCGCCCGTCTGGAAGCGGCCGGTGGCGGCGGCGGGATTGCATCCGGCCTCGAGCCTGATACCATTCTGACGACCACGAGAGTACGTGGCGCGCCGGATCAGGCGATCCTCGAGGGAGAAGCAACGTGGCAAACGAGCACGAGATCATGGAAGCCGACGTCGTCATCGTCGGCGGTGGCCCGGCCGGGCTGGCAGCCGCCTACCACCTGGCCACCCTCATCGAGCAGCACAACGCGCGGATCGACGCCGGCACAAGCACGGGCGAGAAGCTCGACGCCGGCAACATCTTCGTGCTGGAGAAGGCCGGCGCGCTCGGCGCCCACTCGCTGTCGGGCGCCGTGATGGACCCGGCGGGAATCCAGGAGCTCATCCCGGACTTCGAGGCGCAGGACTTCCCGGTCGAGCGCCGCGTCACGAGCGAGAAGGTCTTCCTGCTCGCCGGCAAGGGCAAGATCGGCTTTCCGTTCGCGCCGCCGCCCATGCGGAACCACGGCAACCTGATCGTTTCGCTCTCCAGCGTCGTGAAGTGGCTTGGCGAGCGGGTGGAAGCCCGGGGCATCAACGTGCTCGCCGGCTTTCCGGCGGCGCGGATCGTCTACGAGGACGGCAAGGTCGCGGGGGTGTGCTCGGGCGACATGGGGGTTGCCGCCGACGGCACGAGGAAGCCGAACTTCGAGCCGGGCACCGAGATCCGGGCCAAGCTCACCCTGTTTGCCGAAGGGCCCCGCGGTCACCTGATGAAGGAGCTCACCCGCAAGCTCGATCTGGAGGACATCGGGGCCGAGACCGCCGCACGCTTCGGCTACACGCGCGGCCGCGCGAACCCGCAGGTCTACGCCACCGGCGTGAAGGAGATCTGGAGCCTCGCCGGAGAGAAGTTCGACGGGCTCGGCTGGGACGTGGTGCACACCATGGGCTACCCGCTGCCGCACCACACCTTCGGCGGGAGCTGGCTCTACCGGCTGACGGACAACCGCATCTCGCTCGGGCTGGTGGTGGGCCTCGATTCGCCGGACCCCGGCCTCGACCCGCACGGTTACTTCCAGCTCCTCAAGCACCACCCGTTCTTTCGCCGCCTCCTCGAAGGCGCGCGGCTGGTGCGCTACGGCGCGAAGACCATCTCGGAGGGCGGCTACTTCTCGATCCCGCGGCTCGCGCTGGACCACGCCATGGTGCTCGGCGAGTCGGGTGGGCTGGTGAACGTCCCGCGGCTGAAGGGCATCCACTACGCGATCAAGTCGGGCATGCTGGCGGCCGAGCAGGCCGTGAAGGCGCTCCTCGCCGGGGACTTCTCGGCGGCGGCGCTGCGGCCCTACGACGACGCGGTGCGCGCGTACGGCGGCGCCGGCGACTGGGTGGGTCGGGAGCTGAGGCGCTACCGCCACAGCAAGGCGAACTTCCGGAACGGCTTCGTTCCGGGGCTGGTCCGGTCGGGCCTGCAGGAGCTCTTGCGCGGCTGGTGGCCGGGCGGCCAGCGCGAGCTTCGCGAGGACCACACGCATGTGCGAAAGCTCGGGGAGTTCCGCGGAACGACGGCGCAGAAGCTCTGGCAGAAGCACGGGCTCAAGGTCGATAACGAGAAGCTCATCTACGATCGGCTCACCGGCGTCTACGAATCGGGCACCGTGCACGAGGAGGACCAGCCGTGTCACCTCGTGATCGCGCCCGACGACGTGGCGAACATTTGCAACGACCGCTGCACGCGGGAGTACGGCAATCCCTGCCAGTACTTCTGCCCCGCGAATGTCTACGAGATGGAGGACAGGGACGCGGGATCGGGCCGGAAGACGCTGAAGCTCAACCCCTCCAACTGCGTGCACTGCAAGACCTGCGATATCCGGGATCCCTACGCGGTGATCACCTGGGTCACCCCCGAGGGCGGCGGCGGGCCGGACTACGCCGGCATGTAGCGGCCGGCCGCCTGTGCCGAGCCGGGATCCTGGCGCCGCGGCTCATGGCGCGGGGGGACTCTCCGCGTGGAGCATCAGCTCCTGGAGGTAGGCCAGCCAGTGGATGTGAAGGAGCGCGAGGGCGCGCCGGGGATCGTCGAGCTCGGCGGGATCGCGCTCCATGTCCGCGGGCTCGAGTGCGTTGAGCAGGAACAGTGCGTGGCGGGCGGCGTTCAGGCCCGACAGCCAGGCGGCCTCGTGGCGCTCGGGGACCCGCAGCGTGAAGGAGCCGTCACGGCGCCGCTCGAGCGCGCTCAGGTCCTTCCGGATGAGCTCGGTCCGCGAGACAAACAGGTGCTCGAGCTCCGGCGCGCCGATCCGGCGCCACTCCTGCTCGAGCGCGTCGTCCTCGTAGACCCGGGGCAGCCGCCGGTCGCGCACGCGGGGGTCGTCGCTCTCGAGCACCACCGGCACGACCCGCAGGGCGTCGGCGCAGATCCTCGGCAGATCCCGGAAAACGAGTTCGCCACGTCCGCTGCGCTCGAGGTTCATCCGCCATCGACCCGCTCGAGGGTGACCCGCAGGTGGCGCGCCTGCAGCTTGTGCACGTAGACCTCCGCCTGCTCGCGGTCGCCGGTCCAGACCACGGCGCGCCCGGTGGTATGCACCTCCATCATCAGCCGGTGCGCCTTCTCGCGGGCGTAGCCGAAGACTTCCATGAAGGCGCTGGTGACGTAGATCATCAGCGTGACCGGGTCATCGTGGACGACGACGTTCCAGGGGCGCGCGGTCTCGACGCGCGTCTCGCGGTCGGTCTCGCTCTCCGTCGCCGTTCCCGCCCGCGGCGCTTGCCACGAAGCCATCATACGGGACTCTTAGTATGCGCGAGAACGCGCCGTCAACGGCGGCTCGCCCCGCCCGTGCGACCCGCCGGTTGCCGGCCCGGAATGCCGAAGTACCCGGGCGGCGGGATCGCAAGGCAGCGCACCGCGCGCGGGCCGGGTCCCGCGGGCGGAGCGGGCGCCGCGGGAGGGCCGCGGCCGGCCCGTGCGCTACAATTCGGGGCGGAACGGCCGGGGAAGCCGATTGCGCGGCGGGATGCCTGGACATGAAGCGAGAGCCCGAGCGCCTCATCGAGCGGACCTTCGACGTCCTCGTGATCGGTGCGGGCATCTACGGGGCGTGGGCCGCGCTGGACGCCGCGCTGCGCGGCCTGTCCGTGGCGGTGATCGATCGCGGCGATTTCGGCGCCGCCACCAGCGCCAACAACCTGAGAGTCATTCACGGGGGCCTTCGCTACGTCCAGCACCTCGATCCGGGGCGGATGCGCGAGTCGATCCGCGAGCAGCGGATCCTGATGCAGGTCGCGCCGCACCTGGTGCATCCGCTGCCGTGTGCGGTGCCTGCCTACGGACACGGCCTGCGCGGCCGGCAGGCGCTCCGCATGGCGTTGCTCGCGAACCACCTGGCGGGGCTGGGCTGCCGCGGCGGCGCGGTGGGGGCGCGGCAGCTCCCGCGGGGACGGATCATCGATCGTGGGCGGATGCGGCAGATCGCGCCGGATATCGCCGACCGCGGGCTCGCCGGCGGGGCCCTGTGGCATGAGGCCCAGGTGCGCGATCCCGAGCGGCTAGTGCTCGCGGTGATCCAGACGGCGGCGGCGCACGGGGCGGCGGCCGCCAACTACGTCGAGGCGCGGGAGCTCCTGGTCGAGCGGGGCTGCGTGTGCGGCGCCCGGGCGAAGGACCGCCTCGACGGCGCCGAGCTCGAGATCCGCGCCCGCGTCACTCTCAACCTCACCGGGCCGTGGACCGATCGGCTGCTCGCCCGGACGTTCCCCGGCCTGCTGCCCGCGCTCTTCCCACCGTCGCAGGCCTGGAACCTGGTGCTCCGCCGTCGCCTTCCCCTGGAGTGCGCCGTGGGCCTCTACAGCCGCCGGCCGTACCGGGATCGGGACCGCCGGCTCCGGCGCGGCTCGCGGTTCCTCTTCTTCGTGCCCTGGCGCGAGGCGACCCTGATCGGCACCTCGCATCGGCCGTTTCCGCCCGACCGGCTCGAGCCCGAGATGGGACATGACGAGGCGGAGCTCGCCGACCTCCTCGAGGAGGCGTCCGGGGCGTATCCGGCGGCCAGCCTGGTGCGCGGCGACGTCGTGGGCGCCTTCGGCGGGCTCCTGCCTGGAGTGAGCGACCTCCGGACGGGCGACGTCCGGCTAGTGAAGCGGCCCGTGATCCGCGACCACTCCGAGGCGGACGGCATCCCGGGTCTGGTGACAGCGGTCGGCGTCAAGTTCACCACGGCCCGGTGGGTCGCCGAGCGCGTGATCGAGCTGGCCGTCGCGCAGCTGGACCGCCGCCCCGGCGAATGCCGGACCCGCGTGACGCCGCTCCTTCCCGGCGATCTCGAGAACTGGGAGCGGTTCCGGGAGAACGCCGAGGCGCGCCGCCCCGCCACCGTGCCGCCGCGGTCGTTTGTCTGCCTCGTGGAGGGGCACGGCAAGGGCTTCGGGCGGGTGCTCGATCTGGCGTGCGAGCGGGGAAGCCTGCTCGATCCGCTCGCCGACGGCTGCTCCGTGCTCGGGGCCGAGGTGGTGCACGCCGTGCGGCACGAGATGGCCGTGAAGCTGATGGACGTGGTGCGCCGGCGCACCGATCTCGGCAAGGCCGGGCTCCGCAGCGACCACGGAATCCGGCAGGCGGCGGCGCTGATGGCCGGCGAGCTCGGCTGGGAGGCGGCGCGCCGGGAGGCCGAGATCGCCGAGGTGCTCGCGGCTTACCGGCCGTTCCTGGGCAGCGGCTTCCAGCGCGAGATCAGGCAGTAGCCCGGGCGGAAGAGTAGCAGGCTGTCCAGCCGCGTCATCAGCCAGAA
>JAFGQW010000152.1 GCA_016935485.1 Planctomycetota bacterium
CTCTCCCTCTACCCGCCGGAGCGGATCGCATTCCAGCGCGCGCGCTACGAGGAGGTCCTCGCCGACGCCGGCGCGGAGCTGCTGGAGAACACCGACCGCCAGCCCAAGGCCCTGCTCTACACGCTGCTCGTGGTGCTTCGCCAGGCCGGCGTGGGGGGAGTCGCCCGCGCACTGCCGGCGGTCCTCGAAGGCGGGCCGTGGATCGCGGCGGCCGCGCTGCTCGTCTGCGGGCTCCTTCGTCTCCTCTACCGCCTGCGATCGAGCCGGCGCGGACGCGACCCCGCGGCCGACGCCCTCGACGGCGGACTGCTGGTGCTCGCCACGGGAGCCGCCGGCATGGGGGTGGCGGTCTGGCTGATGTTCGCCTACCAGGCGCGCTTCGGATCGCTCTTTCTCCACGTCGGGCTGATCTCGGCCCTCTTCATGCTCGGCTCCTGGCTCGGCAGCCTCGCGCTCGAGCGCGGACTTCGGGGCCGTGCGGTGGAACCGGCAGGAGTGTTTCCGGGTCTGATCCTCGTGCATCTGGTCTTCTTCGCCGCCGCGGTCGCGACGATCCCGGACGCGCCGCTGGCCGCCTGGGGTGCTCTGGTGCCGCTCGCCGGCGCCCTGACCGGCGCCTACTTCCCGCTGGCCGCGCATCGGCTGCGCGCGGCGGGCCGCGACGACGCGACCGCGGGCGCGGCGCTCGAGACCGCCGATCACTTCGGCGCGGCCGCTGGCGCCGTGCTCACGGGCCTGGTGCTGCTGCCGCTCTTCGGCAGCACCGTCACGGCCGCCCTGCTCGCGCTGCTGGTCGCGATCAATCTCGCGCCGGCCGTGGCCCGCACCCGCGCCGCCGCCCCGAGCGTCCGGTTCGACGGTGCGCTGCGTCCGGCCGGTTACGTCCTCTTCGGCCTGGGCGTGCTGGCGCTGGGAGCCTCCTGGCTGTGCGCCGAGCTCGGCCGCCGCGGCGAGTCACGCGCGCTGGCCGACGCCGCGTGCGCCATGATCGGCGTCGAAAACCCGGAGGAGACAACCGCGCTGGCCGCGGACGGCACGGCGATCTGCTACTTCACCGGTCGTGATCCCGCGGACGGCGCGGAGGCATTCGTGTTCGGCAGCGCAGGCCTGGCTCCGGGTGTCCACGGCTACGGCGGCCCCGTCGAGCTCGCAGTGTGTCTGGATCGCGCCGGCCGGCTCCGCGACGTCCGCGTGCTGCGGTCGCGCGAGACGCCCGCCTATCTCGAGCAGGTCTTCCCCGGGATGCGCGCGCTCGTCGGGCGGGAGCTGTTCGCGCCCGACCCGTTCGCCGGCGTCGACACCGTGAGCGGCGCCACGCTCACCTGCCGGGCCGTGCACCGCACGCTCGCGCAATCCGCCCGCGCTTTCGGGGCGGCGGCGCTCGGGTTCGATCCGGGCGCGGCCAGCACCACGCACGGTGCCGAGCGCCCCCGGCCGATCGCCGCGGACTTCGGGTGGCTCGCCGGCTTCTTCGCCGCGGCGATCGCGCTCCGCTTCCGGCCGCACCGCTGGGTGCGACGCGTCTTCCTCCTCGGAGTGCTGCTCGTGCTCGGCGTCTCGTTGAACCTCCAGCTCGCCACCCAGCACGTCTTCGCGCTGCTCGCGGGCGATCTTCCGGTCGTGGCCGCCAGCGCGGCGTTCTTCCTCGTCGCGGTCGTGCCGCTCCTCACGGTGCTCGTGGGGAACGTCTACTGCGGCTGGGTCTGCCCGTTCGGCGCCCTGCAGGAGCTTCTCGGCGAGCTCAAGCCGCGCCGGCTGGCCACGGATCCCGGCAAGGCGGTCTGGCGCCACGGCCGGTTCGTGAAGTACGGCCTCCTGTTCGTGCTCGTGCTCGTCTTCGCCGCGACCCGCGATCCCGCCGTACTCGCGGCGGATCCGCTCACCACGGTGTTCAGCGCCGCGCGCGGCGGCGCCACGCTCGGAATCGCGATCGGCGCGCTCGCGCTCGCGCTGGTGTTCCGGCGCTTCTGGTGCCGCAACCTCTGTCCGGCCGGCGCGTTCCTGTCGCTGCTGGGCGGACTGCGACTGCTGCGGCGGCTCAGCCCCGACACCCGGCCGGCGGCCTGCGACCTCGGGGTCCGCCACACCCGGGAGCTCGACTGTCTGCGCTGCGATCGGTGCCGCCATGCGAAGAGCTGAGGGCCCGCGCAAGAATAACTTCCGGTTTTCGCGGCTCTTCTCGCCCAGGTCCGCGCGGCGGAAAGCCAGTGGAATCCCTGATTCGAACCGGCTTCCCGCCACCCGAACCCGAACGAGAATCTCGCGGCGAAACCCGGGAAGTTATTCTTGCGCGAACCCTGAGCGCTGCTACCTCGCGGCCGTGCTGATCTTCGCGGCCGTCTTCGCCGGACTGACGCTCGCCGCCGGCCGCGCAGCGTGGGTGCGGCGGGGAGCGGATGGGTTTGCCGGGACCGAGGGCGGGGCAGCCGGAACGCTTCGCGACGTGGATCTCGAGCGCATCCGCGAGCTGATCCGCCAGCAGCGGCTCTCCGACCACGAGGCCGAGTTCTACCGCCCGGCGGCACCGGCGCCGGCGGCGCCCGCTTCCCGCGCGAAAGGCAAGCCGTGAACCGCGCCGTCGCCGGGCACGGTGCGGGCGGTCCGGAGGCGGCGCCGCGAGGGAAGCGTCGCGGGCCAAGCCGGCTAGCCGACGACCTTGTAGACGATGTCGTGCGTGCGCACGTGGTCCTTGACGCGGATGCCGACGCTCTGGCCGGCGTGCGCCTCCGCCACGTCCTGGCCGTCGATCTGCATCGAGTCGACCGGCTGGGTGAAGTCCGTGGTGTGCCCCTTGATGTGGAGGGTGTCTCCCACCGCGATCGACCCCGCCGTGATGTCGAAGGCCACGACGCCGATCTTCCCGAAGTAGTGGGTCACCCGCCCGATTTCCTGCTCGCTCATCCTTGAGCCCTCCTTCCAGCCCCGCGGGCGAGCGACGCCGGCGGCCCCGCGGGCGCGTCCGTGAAGAGTCCCGGTGCTCCGCATTGTTCCCGAATTGTTCCCGATGCCGCCGGGCTTTGCAAGCCACCGCGCCACGGGCCCGCGCCCCGTGCGGACGGCCGGCCCGGAGCCCGACCGCGCGACTTCAGTCGATCCGGAGCACCTTGGCGCCGCGGATCCTGCGGTTCTTGAGCTCGAGGAGCGCCTCGTTGGCCCCCTCCAGCGGGAACGTCTCGACCGCCGGCCGGAGCGCCATCTCCGCGGCGAGCTCGAGGAACTCGCGCACGTCGCGGCGCGCGACGTTGGCCACGCTCTTCACCTCCTTCTCCTCCCAGAGGTGCGTGGCATAGTCGACCTCGAGGAGCGCCTCCTTGTCGCCGTCCTCCTTGCGGATCGCGTTCACCACGAGCCTCCCCGCCGGTTCCAGGTGGCGCAGGGCCGCTACCACCGTCCTCCAGACCGGGGTCGTGTCGATGATCGCGTGGAGCCGCGCGGGCGGCGAGTCCTCGGTGTCGCCGGTCCAGACTGCGCCGAGCTCGCGCGCGAACTCCCGCTCCCGCGCGCTGCGCGCGAACACGAACACGTCGCTCGCGGGAAAGCGGTGGCGCACCATCTTCAGCACGAGGTGCGCCGAGGCCCCGAAGCCGGTGAGCCCGAGCCTCCGGCCGTCCTCGAGCCCGCTCAGCCGGAGCGCGCGGTAGCCGATGGCGCCGGCGCACAGCAGCGGCGCGGCCTCGATGTCGCCGATGCCCGGCGGAATCGGATGAGCAAAACCCTCGGGCACGACGAGGTACTCCGCGTAGCCGCCGTGCGCATCCCGACCCGTGGCGCGAAAGTCGGGGCACAGGTTCTCCAGGCCGGCGCGGCACCACTCGCACCGGCCGCACGCCGAGAAGATCCACGCGACCCCGACCCGGTCGCCGCGCACGAAGGCGCGCACTCCGGCGCCCGTGCCCGCGACCCGGCCGACCACCTGGTGGCCCGGAATGACCGGCAGGCGAGGCGGCGGAGTGCGTCCCTCGATCTCGTCCAGCTCGGTGTGGCAGACGCCGCACGCCGTGACGCGCACGAGGAGCTCCCCCGCCGCCGGCACGGGATCCGGCCACGTCGCGAACGTCAGGGGACGCGGGTTGTCGCGGAGCGCGCCGAGGGCGCGGAGCAGCATGGCTTTCATGGGTACACAGTAAGGGGTCAGGCACTGCATCTTGCATTCCCGAGGACGGTTGTGGAAGAGGGAAGAGGAAAGGCGGGAATGCAAGATGCAATGCCAGACCCCCGTCGTC
>JAFGQW010000153.1 GCA_016935485.1 Planctomycetota bacterium
ACTCTAGGTATCGTCCTGGTGTATGCACTGGTCGCACACCTGATGGTAGTTGCGGAGGAAGAGCACCTCCTCAGGACGCATGGTGAGCGGTACCGACAGTACCTCCGACAAGTCCCGCGGTACGTTGGGTGGCGGCGTCCTATTCGTGAGCGAGAATCGTAGCCGTCCGGCAGCGCGTAGTGCCCTTCGGGGGGGGTCACGACCCTGCCGGACAAGAAGACCTGGGAGCACGGCTTCCCCGGCACGGTGGCGATGACGGGCACGGCCCGCCCGCGCGCGACGGTGAACCTTCTCCTGACCGCGGCGACCGACGCCGGGCTTCCCTACCAGGCGGGCGCCTCGCTCGGGACGGGGCCGATCATCGTGGACATCCGGCAGATCGGGTTGAGCCCGGACGCGCTGCTGCAGGTCTCGGTCGGCGACTTCTGGCCGTGGGTCTGCCCGGGCTACCGGGGCGTCCTGGACAGCCGCGGGCAGGCCCAGGCGGCGATCAAGATCCCGAACTACGCGGCGCTGGTCGGCACGCGCTTCCACCCGGCGTTCGTGACACTGGATGCCCAGGCGCCCTCCGGCATCCGCTCGATTTCGACCACGGCGACGCGCATCGTCACGACGTGAGGCGAGGCGGCGACTGGCGCCCTCTACCGCCCCCGCCGGCGTCGGGGTAGACTGGTCGCAGGTGAAACGGGGGATGTCCCGGTTTCCGTGGGAAACGCGTTGAGAGGAAGAAGACGGCGGCTCGGATAGCTCGTCTTCATTGTGAATCGGGTATCCATGAGAGGAGCTGCCATGAGCAGAAGCTACCGGAAGAAGACGCGGAGGTCCAGGAGAAACACCGCTTCGAGGGGAGGCGGTGAGATCGTCCGGGTTGACGTCGACACGACCCCTGGGGAAACGGCGACGATTCAGCCGTGCCTGTGCCGATCGCCGAGATCGTCGCCGACCTGGGCGAGTTGATGGAGGCGCTGGCCGGCCAGGTGGAGATCTGACGTCGGTTCGCCCACCGACACAGGGAGTTTGTTGCGACGGCGACGGTCCGGTGCCCAATCCTGCAAAGGAGGGAATTGCCATGCGTGTTTCTGTATTGCCGTGTCTGCTCGTTGCTCTGTGTGCCTACGGTTGCCATAAGAGCAGTAGCCACGGCGCGACGTGGGCGGAGACCGCGCCCACGGAAGGTGGCACGGTGACCGCGCTCGCGGTTCACCCGATGGACGCTCGCATCCTCCTGGCCGGCACGGCCGGTGGGCTGTTTGCGTCGGTGGATCGTGGACTTGTGTGGAATCGCGTCGGGTCCGCGCTGAACCTTCACGAGATTACCCGAATCGCATTCAGTATTGCCGGCCCGTCCCGAGTGTTCGTGGGTACGCGCCGCGCCGGTCTCTTTCGGAGCACCGATGGCGGCGCGAACTTCGCCGCCTGGAACGGTGACCTACCACCGGGCGATCCGGATCTCGAGGTCACTGCGATCGCATTCGATCCGAGCGACGGCGAGCGGCTTTATCTCGCCATCACTGGCCGCGGTGTGTACCGCAGCGATGAAGGCGGCGCGACGTGGACGCGCAAGGTGACCGGACTGACATCGATCGTGGTACACGACCTTGCCGTCGATCCGTTTGATCCGAAGCGAGTGTTCGCGGCGACGGTTCGCGGAGTGCACCGATCCGTCGATCGCGGTGACAATTGGACACCAATCATGTTCCCGCTGCATACGACATCTCTTGTGATCGAGACCGCCAACCAGGGGCAGATGTGGGCGGTCGGACCGGACGGGGTGTGGTGGTCGCCAGACGACGGCCGGCAGTGGGCGCGCAGGGAGAACGGTATGCGTACGCAGCCCTATCCCGGTCAGGGGACCGCGCGGGTGGTGAAGCTGGACGCTTCCAATCCGGCCGAGATCTACGTGTCCGGCACCGAGGGGGCATGGCGCCTGGTGCGTAGCCAGCCGGTGAGTAGTTGGGCCGAGATCAACGAGGGGTTGGGCGTGACCCGCAACTACGCGGTGGGCCCGTTCGCGGTGGTCGGCCAAGGGACCGGCGTCGTGCCGAAGCTCCTGGCCGGCGTGGCCGGTGAGGGCGTATTCGAGTCTTCGACCGGGGGAGTCACCTGGGTGCGCGGCGGCGCCGGGATTGAGGCGGTGGCCTTGCGCGCGGTGGCCGTTTCGACCAACTCGGCCGACGTTTTCTATGCCGGGACCGCCGGGCGTGTTTGGCGCAGCGACGACCGCGGCGGGACCTGGGAGGATGCGAGCGGCGATCTCACCGGGCGCGCCCGGTCGATTCGCGACTTGTGGGTCGACCCGCGCGACGAACGGCGGGTGCTCGCCGCCACCGACGCAGGCGTCTTCGCGACCAAGGATCGCGGCGAGACCTGGATCGCGGCCACCGGGATCGGCGCGGCCACCGCGCTTGCGGTACATCCCGACCAGGGTAGTTACGGGTTGGTGATGGCGGTCGGGGAGGGTGGCGTGTACCGCTCCCAGGACGGCAGCGCTGGATTCGTGTTGATGGCCTCGACGCCCGATCTCGTCCAATTGACCGATGTGATCGTGGACCCGCTGGAGCCCACGTACGTCTATGTGGTTCGCGCAGACCGCGGCGTGCTGGTGAGCCGCAATCAGGGCAGCTCGTTCTCGCCCGCAGGCCAGGGCCTCCCGCAGGATTACGGCTACGTGGACGTCCAGTGCGATTCGGGCGACTCACAGCGGTTGCTGGTGTCGTCCCGGGTCGGGGGCGTCTATCGCTCGGTCGACCTCGGTGCGACGTGGTCGCCCGCCTCGACGGGGCTGCCGGCCGGAGCCGGCGCCGGGCGCCTCGTGGCCGACCCGCGGAGCGACGCAAGCCACCGCGGACGCTTCGTGGTGGCGATGCCCGGGGCCGGGCTCTACGTGAGCTCTGACGGCGGCGCGAACTGGCGCTTTCGGTGCGCAACCTCCCCGTACGAGGTGACGAGCCTCGCTCTTGCGCCAAGTGGCCCCGATCGCCTGTTCGTCGGCCTCACGCACGGTCTGCTCTGGGGCTGGTGATCCGCCGCGCGAGCGTCGTGTGCACGACAGAAAGATCAAGCTGAATCCGGGTGTACTTGTTCACGGTAACCCGTGTGCCGTGCAAGGGTCTGTCGTTCCAGCGAGTTCGGCAAGGCCGCTACCTCTTCCCGGCGCGCTAATCTTTCTGCATGAGCGGCTGTCACGGAACTGCACCCGAGTCGAACCGCGAGGGCGCTTTGCCCACGCTCGCCACGGACCCGGTGTGCGGCATGCAGGTGGATCCGGCCCGGGCCGGAGGGCGGGTCGAGCACGGGGGCAGGACCTACCACTTCTGCTGCCCGAGCTGCGCCGCACGGTTCGAGGCGAATCCCCGCGCCTACCTCCGCCCCGCGGCGGAGTCCTGCGGCGGCGGCGCACCCGCCGCCGCCCTGCCGGCCGCCCCGCCCGGCGCGCGCTACGTCTGCCCGATGTGCCCGGACGTCGTGTCGCCGGAGCCCGCGGCCTGCCCGAGCTGCGGGATGGCCCTCGAGCCCGAGCAGGTCGGTGCGGAGGAGGCCGAGAACCCGGAGCTCGCCGCCATGCAGCGGCGCCTGGCGTGGAGCGCGCTGCTGACCGCGCCGGTCTTCCTCACGGCCATGGCCGACATGGTGCCCGGCCTCGCGCCCGGCGCCTGGATCTCCCCGCGCCTCCTCGTCCTGGCGCAGCTCGCGCTCACCGCCGCCGTCGTGTTCGGCGCGGGCTGGGTCTTCCTTGCGCGCGGCTGGCAGGGCGCGCGGCGGCGCCGCCCGAACATGTTCACGCTGATCGGCCTCGGCACGCTCGTCACCTGGACCTACAGCGCCCTGGTTGCGCTCTTCCCGCACCTCCTCGCGGGAGCCGCCAGCGGCGCCGCCCCGCACGTCTACTTCGAGTCCGCCGCCGTGATCGTCACGCTCGTCGCCTTCGGCCAGGTCCTCGAGCTCAAGGCCCGCCACCGCACCGGCGGCGCCATCCGCGCGCTGGTGCGGCTCCAGCCCCGCACCGCCCGCCGCCTCGAGGACGACGGCACCGAAGCCGACGTCGCCCTCGAGGCGGTCCGGCCCGGCGACCGGCTGCGCATCCGCCCCGGCGAGCGGATCCCCGCGGACGGGGTGGTGCTCGAGGGCGCCAGCGCCGTCGACGAGTCCATGATGACCGGCGAGCCGATCCCGGTGGAGAAGCACCCGCGCGACGGGCTGACCGGCGGCACCATGAACGGCAACGGCGCGCTCGTGATGCGCGCCGAGCGCGTCGGCGCGGACACGCGGCTCGCGCAGATCATCCGCCTCGTCCAGCAGGCGCAGCGCAGCCGCGCTCCGATCCAGCGCGTCGCCGACGCCGTCGCCTCCTGGTTCGTGCCGGCGGTGATCGGCGCGGCGGCGCTCACCTTCGCGGTGTGGATGCTCGCGGGGCCGGCGCCGCGCCTGCCGTTCGCGGTGCTGAGCGCGGTGAGCGTGCTGATCATCGCCTGTCCGTGCGCGCTTGGCCTGGCCACCCCCGTGTCGCTCACCGTGGGGCTCGGCCGCGGGGCCGGCGCCGGCGTGCTCATCAAGGACGCCGAAGCGCTGGAAGTGCTCGAGAAGGTCGACACCCTGGTCGTCGACAAGACCGGCACGCTCACCGAGGGCCGGCCCGTGCTGACGAGGATCCTCCCGGTCGGCGATCTCGCGGAGGAGGAGATCCTCGCGCTCGCCGCCGGCCTGGAGCGCGCGAGCGAGCATCCGCTGGCCCGGGCCGTGCTCGACTGCGCACGGGAGCGCGGCGTCGTGGCGGCGAAGGCGCAGGCCGTGACGGTCCGCCCGGGCCTCGGCATCACCGGCACGGTGGGCGACCGCGCGGTGGCGCTCGGCGCGCCGGAGCTGCTGGCGGAGCTCGGCGTCGACACCCGGGATCTCCAGGCCGCCTCGCGCGACCTCCGCGGCGACGGCCGCACCGTCGTCCACGCCGCGGTCGACGGAAAACCGGCCGCGGTGCTCGGCTTCGCGGATCCCATCAAGGCGACGACCCGTCGCGCGCTGGGCTACCTCGCCCGCGAGGCCGTCCGCATCGTGATGGCCACCGGCGACCATCCGACCACCGCCCGGGCTGTCGCCGGCGAGCTCGGCATCGCCGAGGTGAAGGCCGGCGTGCTGCCGGCCGGCAAGGCCGCCGTCGTGGAGGATCTCCGCCGCGAAGGCAGGACGGTGGCCATGGCCGGCGACGGCATCAACGACGCCCCGGCGCTGGCCGCCGCTCACGTGGGCATCGCCATGGGCGCCGGCGCCGATGTCGCGCTCGAGAGCGCCGCTGTCACGCTGGTCCAGGGCGATCTTGGCGGCATCGCGGCCGCGCGCCGCCTCAGCCGCGCCACGATGCGGAACATCCGCCAGAACCTCGCCTTCGCCTTCGGCTACAACGCGCTCTGCATCCCCGTCGCCGCCGGCGTGCTTTATCCCGCGACCGGCATGCAGCTCAGCCCCATGCTCGCCGCGCTGGCCATGAGCCTGAGCTGCGTGACCATCCTGGCCAACGCGCTGCGGCTCCGGCGAGCGCAGCTCTGAGCGCCCGGGCGCGCGGAGCGCAAACGCCGGGCCGGCACCCGGCACGCCCGGCCGGCGGGTACCCGCGATGCGGCGCCGCGCTACCCGGGCGGCCTTCGGGCCGGCGGCGAGCCGGGTCGGGTCCGTAGCACCACGACCAGATGGAGGCCCAGGATGCCGAGCGTCGCCGCGGCCAGCGCCGCCAGCGTCCGCCAGACGGAGCGCTCGCTTTCGAGCTCGATCGAGTGCTCCGCGGAGCGCGTCCCGATGCGCCCGTCCGCGAGCACCGGAGCCACCACGAAGTAGGCGGTCCCGCACACCTCCGCCTCGCGCACGAGCGGGGGCGCGGCCGCGTCCACATGGACGACGTACTGGCGCGGCGCGGCGCCGAAGTAGAGCCGGTAGCGGCGCACCCGCGGATCGGGAACGGGGTCCCAGTGGATCTCCACCCGGCTGCCCAGCCGGCGGGTGCGGATGCCGCGCACGGCCGGGACGTCCGGCACCGCCGCCTCCGGCCCTGCCTCCCCGCCCCGGGCGGCCCGGGGCGGCCGGAGATCGTACACGCGGGCCACCGGCGTGTCGCGCCTGGGCCAGCCCGCATCCAGGTAGGCGATCAGCGCCGGATACGAGGACGCCTCGCTCGGGGCGAGGATGTAGGCGGCCGGCGCGAACGCGCTCCCCTTGAGTGCTTCGAGCAGCTCGGGGGTGGTGACCATCGGGATCATCATGCGGTCGGCGTAGTAGCAGATGCTCTCGTTGGACTCCAGGCCGACCGGCGCGGCCGCGATCTCGTCGGGCCGGACGGCCTCGCGCAGCACCCGGGCGTGCAGCTGGATGGGCATGACGTAGGCGTCCAGCGCGCGGTCCCGGCGGAGCGTGTGATGGACAGCCGAACCCGCCCAGGCGAGAAGCCCGAGGAGCAGTGCCGCCGCCGCGACCCGCCGGCCGGCGCGCCGGGCGAACCAGGCGTGCACGCGCAGCATCGCGTCGCCCACGAGCAGCGCCGCCGGCGGCAGCAGGTAGAGGTGACAGTAGTCGTGCAGGCGAAACGCCAGCGGGTAGATCCACAGCAGGAGCCCGAGGAAGGCGAGCAGGATCCACACGCGGCGGTCCAGCGGCGTCGCCCGGCGGCGCGCGATCCTGAAGGCGAGCGCGAGGAGGGACAGCCCGGTCGCCGCCAGCAGCGGCCAGCCGAGGAGCTCCGCCTGGTGGCGAAGGACCGTCTGCCAGTAGGCGAGCGACCATTGCTCCGGCCGCGCCAGCTTCCTCAGCACGAAGAGGTAGCCGCCCTGCTCCTCGGGCGCCGGGAGAAGCACCCGGTACGCGAGCAGCAGCGCGGGGATCGCGAGCAGCAGCGGGAGGAGCGGCGCGAGGCGGCGTGCCCTGCCGCCGAAGCCCCAGAGGACGAGCAGCAGCGGGACAAGGAACGCCATGTGCCACTCGGCGAGCATGCCGGCGGCGAAGACCAGGGCGAGGGCCGCGCCGCGGCCCCACCCGGGCGCGCCGGCGCGGGCGTCGGTCCACGGCCGAAGCGCGTGGACGAACAGCAGCACCAGCGCGATGATCCACCAGCTCACCGGATCGGGAAACGCGCCGTAGAACCCGCTGCCCGGCGCGACCGCGAAGACCAGCGCCGCGGCCACGCCGCGCCGCCGGCCGCCGCCCGAGGCGCCGAGGCGATACACGAGGAACAGCGCGAGCAGGAAGGCCGGCAACATCGCGAGCCGGGCCGCCCAGGCCGCATCGGTGCCGGTCAGCCGGAACGCGGCGGCGATCACGAGCGGCACCAGCGGCGGGTGGGTGTGCACCGGGGTGAAGTGGACACCGGGGCGTGGCTGTCCCAGGTGGGTGCGCTGCCGGAGCGGCGGGTCCAGCACGCCGTCGCGCACGAAGTTGCGCGCGATGATGCTGTAGCGCGCCCCCATCTGGTCCATGCCGGCGGTCCAGGGCCGGTCGAAGCGGTAGGCCACCCCGGCCAGGGCGGCGAGCAGGATCGCGCCGCAGACGAGCCACCGGGTTCGCATGGCCCCGGTTATACCCGGCTGCCCGGGCCGGCGGAAACGGCGTTTCCGGAGGGCGGCCGCCGCGCGGCGCCCCGGCGCGAGCGGGATTCGTTGACCGGCGCCGTCCGGGGCAGTACGTTTCCTGGCCATTTCACGCTGATCCCGCTGCCCGGGCGGGCGCCCGCCGCGCCGCCGACGTCGCCGGCAAGCGGGTCCGTCCCTGGCCGCCAGGCCCCCGAGGAAGCACGATGAAGAACAACCCTCCATCGCGATCGACCGACTGGACCCGGCGCGAGTTTCTGCGGACCTCGATCGCCACCGCCGGCTCGGCCGCCGTCGTCGGCGGGCTGCCGCTCCAGGCCCTCGCCGGCATCGGGGAGCCGGAGAAACCCCGGGTCATCAAGATCACGTCGCCGCGCGTGCTCGCCGAGCCGAGCGTCACCGCGGCCGTGGACCGGAAGACCGTCCGCGAGATGCTCGAGGCCGGCTTGACGCGGCTCACGGGGCAGAAGACGCTCCGCGACGCCCTCGGCACGTTGGTCGGCAAGGACGACGTCGTCGGGCTGAAGATCAACTGTCTGGGCCGCCAGCACCTTTCCACCCACGCCGCCATTCCGGAACTGCTGGCCGAGGCGCTCCAGGCGCTCGGCATCCCGGCCGACGCCATCTACATCTTCGACCGCTACCAGAACCACCTGAAGCTGGCGGGCTACACGCTCGCCGAGGAGCCAGGCCACGTGCAGTGCGTGGGCTTCGAGCGCGCCATGGATCCCGAGGCGACGTTCACCACGGCGGACGGCAGCTACACCACGAACTGGCCGAAGCTGCTCACCCGGCGCCTGACCCGGATCATCAACCTGCCGGTGATGAAGAACCACGGGGGCTCCGGCGTCACGTTCGCACTGAAGAACCTGGCCTTCGGGCTGGTCCATCCGACCAAGGGCCCCTGCCACAACAACCACTGCGACCCGTTCATCGCGGAGGTCTGCGCCGAGAAGCGGATCCAGGACCGCGTGGTGCTCCACATCCTGGACGGGCTGGTGTGCGGCTTCGACGGCGGGCCGGCCCAGTGCACCCGCGACAAGAGGGCGGTGCACGAGTCGCTCTACTTCGCGCTCGACCCGGTGGCGATGGATGCCGTCGTGCGCCAGGAGCTGAACGCCGTCCGCAAGCAGCATGACCTCCGGGAGATCTCCCTGGACCACGCCCGGCACATCGAGACCGCCGCCCGCCGCGGCCTCGGGACCGCCGACCGGCACAAGATCGCCGTCGTCACCGCCGCGATCTGAAAAATGCCCCAGGGGCGTTTTTTCCAGTTACGCCGGTCGATCTGAAAAAAACGCCCCTGGGGCGTTTTTTTCAGATCGGCGCGGCCGCCGCGGGCGCCGTCACTTCCCGAGCCATTCGCGGAACTTCAGGTCCATCGCCTCGAAGGTCATCTTGAAGTGGTGCTCGAAGCGCTCGCGCACGTTCTGCGCCTTCGGCGCGGGCTGGGTCAGGAAATCGAGCCAGGTCTCCTTGTGCTCCTCGAGGAAGAACAGCAGGTAGACGGTGCCCAGCGTGTCGATCTCCTGGGTGAGCTCGTTCATGTCCTTGGACATCATGGCGCGCAGCGACGGCATCTCGTGATCGCGGTAGTAGCTGAGCACCGCCTCCTTGATCTCCTTCATGCTGTGGCCGCGGAGCTCGGGGATCTTGACCTCCTGATCGTACGCCCCGATGTGGACCCACTGCACGCGCACGTCCCCCATCACGTTGAGCTCGGCGTGGTGGCCGCTGGCCACGGTGATCCAGGCCGGCGTCTCCCCGCCCACCCAGAACGCCCGCATCATGGCCAGCCCCATGTGCGACACCAGGCTCCACTTCCACGCCTCCCGGCCGAGATGGCCGCAGTAGAAGAAGCCCGCGGCGTAGTTGCCCGTGCGGAGCGACAGGTTGTACTGCCCCTGCGACATGCCGCGCTTGCGCATGTGGTCGAGGTACTTCTGGAAGGACGCGTCGCCGGACAGCACCCAGTCGACCTTCGTGGGACTCGTCTCGAGCATGCGGCGGCGCTGCTGCACGTCGAAGGTCGCGACGAACCACTGGCGCGCCTTGAGCTGGCGCTCGGCCGCCTCCCGCGCCTCCTCCCGCCCGAGGTAGCAGTAGACCTCGCAGGGGCCGGCCTTGGCGGCGTGGCAGTCGTCCCCGGTGAGCACCTCGATCTCCTTCAGGGTGCGGACCAGCCGGGTCTCCTCGCCGACGTACCACTCCTTCTTCCACAGCAGATCGCCGCGCTCCTTGCGGATCTCGGTGAGCGAACGCCACAGGAAGTTCTGCCAGAGCACCCAGTCGGCCGGCGTCTCCTTGAGGTACGGGAGCAGCTCCTTCTTGATCCAGCCCTGCTTGTGGTAGACGTAGCCGTCCGCGGTCATGCGGTCCTTGACCGCCGTGTAGGCGGTCCGCCCGTCGGGGTACCACGTGCCGAGCGCGAGCACGTGCCCGAGCCGCGCGCGCGCCTCGGGAAAATCGGGCCTGAGCGCCACCGCCCGCCTGAGCAGCCGCAGGCTCTCGCTCCGCATCCCGCGCGCCTCCTCCGCCCACTTCGCCACCTCGAAGAGCGCCTGCGGATTGCGCTCGTCGATCTCCGCCAGCCTGGCGCGCACGCGGGCCGAGAACGGCTCGCCGCGCCGCACCTCCGCCACGAGCTCGGCGGGAATGACCTCGAGCACCGCCTCCGCGGTGACCAGCTCGACGCGGCCTTCGACGATCGCGAGGATGTCGCCGGTAACGAACTTCCCGGTGGTGAGTTTCACCCGATCCTGCGCGGCGAGGGAAGCGGCGAGAACGAGCACGCCGCCAAGGAAAGCCAATCCAGGTACGGGCCGGTTCTTCCGCATCGGGCTCACCTCGCTGCAGGGGCCTCCGGAACCGTCCCGCAGGCCGCTACCGGCGCGTCCCCGGGACGCCAAAGAGGTAGCCCCGATTCTCTCCTTCTTCCGCCGGATTCCCCGGTTCCGGCGCGGCGGTGAGCGCCCTGCCGCACGTCACGCGGCCCGGTCAGCCGCCGTCAGCCGCCGAAGAACACCGGCGCGTCGATGTTCTCGGGCACGCCCGGGAAGTGGTCCCGGACGAACTCGCCGAAGGTCTCGCGGGTCTTCTCGCTCAGCCGGTCCTGCACGTCGTCGTGGCAGTCCTCGCACACCGCCAGGCTACGGACGAGCCGATGGTGCGAGACGAAGTAGCCGGCGATCACGAACGCGCCGGCGTGGTCGCGGGGCCGGCCGCAGCCGGCGCACCGCTCGCCATCCGGGTCGGCGTTCGCGACCCATGCTTCCTGCACCTCGCCGAGACGCGCGAGCGACTCCTCCGAGCACTCCCCGGCCAGGCGGCCGGCGCACCCGACACACACCGCCATCTCGAACACCGCCTCGCCGTGGCGGATCACCTTCTCGACCACGTGAAGCTCGGCGTCGTCAAGCGACGTGCCGCAGACCAGGCACGACGCGAACGGCTCGCCGCTGTACTCCGACCGGAGAATCGCGGGCACCTCCGCCTGCGCCCGATCGTCATAGAGCATCCCGTCGTCGTCGTCGTCGTCCGCCTCGTCCTCCTCCTCCAGCTCCTCCTCGTCGTCGTCGTCGTCGTCCTGCCAGTCGTCTTCCGCCTCGTCGTCCTCCCACCGGGGTCGGTCCAGATCGCGGTCCATCGTCAGTCCTTCACCGCTCCATGGGCGCCGCGGACAGCACGCGGATCGGCCATCCTGTCCGCCGGTCCGGTGTCCCGCGCAGAACACACGCTCGCGGCGGCGCCCGTCGTTCCGGAACCCGCCACGGCCGGCTCCGGAATCGCCGCCGCCGCGCCGGTCAGGGTAGCGCGCCGCGTCGGGGGAAGCCAGATCTTTCTCCCGCCGGGCCGGTCCGCTCACGCCCCGCCCGAAAACAGCGGATCGCGCAGGCCCGCCGCGGCGAAACCCTGCGCGCGCAGCCGGCAGCTGTCGCACTCCCGGCACGGCCGCCCCCCGGGATCCGGGTCGTAGCACGACCAGGTCAGCCCGTAGTCGACCCCGAGCTCGGCGCCCATCCGGACGATCTCGCCCTTCGTCCGGCGGAGCAGCGGCGCGTGCAGGCGCACCGTCAGGCGCCCCTCGACGGCGGCCTTGAGCGCCAGATTGGCCATGCGCTCGAAGGCGTCGAGGTACTCGGGCCGGCAATCCGGGTAGCCGGAGTAGTCCACGGCGTTGACGCCGAGGAAGATGTCGCCCGTCCCCAGGCTCTCGGCCCACGCCAGCGCGAGCGCGAGGAACACCGTGTTCCGGGCCGGGACGTAGGTGGCCGGAATCGCCGCCGCCATCGCCCGGGGATCGCGCCCCTTCGGCACCGCCGCGGCGCCGGTCAGGGCCGAGCCGCCGAAGAGGCCCGGATCGACCGGCAGCGTCCGGTGCGCCGCTGCACCGAGGTGCGCCGCCACGCGCCGTGCCGCCTCGACCTCGCAGGCGTGGCGCTGGCCGTAGTGCACCGTGAGCGCGTGCGTCCGGAAACCGCGCGCCCGGGCGATGGCAAGGCAGGTCGCCGAGTCCACGCCGCCGCTCAGCAGCACCACCGCGGCCGGCCCGGCGTCCGGCGCCCCTCCGGCGCGACCCTCCACCTCGCCGTCCTCCTTCCCGGGCACGGGCCCGGCCCGCAGCAGCCCGCCCGCGACCCGCCGTCAGCAGTCCGCTGGCGCCGCCGCGGCGCCGGCAAGCTGCCGGCGCACCTTCTCCACGACCGCGTCCGCCGCGCGGCGCAGGTCGCCCGTGATCGCGTCGACGCGGCCGGCCGTCTCCTTCGCCCAGGCCGCTTCCTTGACGCCGCCGAGGTTGATGAGCACGTTCATGGCCGCGCCCTCCGCGCCCGCCTGGAGCAGCGCCGCCGCCACCCCGACGTCCGAGAGCGCGTTGGGGTTGCCGCGCCCGAGCGCCGCCTCAACCAGCGCCAGGCTCTCGCGGCACCGCTCCAGCACCTGGAGCGGCACGTCGATGGCGCCGCGGGTCGCCGCCGCCACAGCCGCGTCCTTTGCCGCCGTCTCCGCCGGCGTGCGCGCCTTGATGCGCAGGGCGTCCATCAGCCGGTTGAAGGCGTCCGTGTCGCGGTCCACCGCGTCGAGGAACCAGTCCTTCGCCGCCTGCGCCCGGACGCCGAGCTCCTCCATGGCCGACCAGTCGTCCTCCTGGCCGGCGCGGCCGTGGGTGAGCGCGCCCACCATCGCGACAAGCGCGCAGCCGAGCGCCCCCGAGAGCGCCGCCACCGATCCGCCGCCCGGCGCGGGCGAGTCGCTCGCGAGCTCATCGGCGAATCCGCGGCAGGTCTTCTCCACGAGCGAGCGCGACCGGTCGCGGATCGCGTACTCGATGATCGATTTCGACGCGTCGAACGGACGGACGTCCGCGAGACCGAGCGAGCGGACCGCGGTGTGCACGAGCTCCGCCTCCGAGACGCCGGCGGTCTTGCCCGCCTTGCGCAGGTAGTGGCGGCCGGCCGCCAGCATCGCGTCCAGCGGCACGAGCCCCACCAGCTCCGAGCCGGTGACCCGCAGCCCGCGCTTGGCGGCCTCCTCTTCCACGGTGTCGAACACGGTGTGCACCGGGGTCACATGGTGGTCGGTGATGTTCACCGAGACCTGGGCGGCGCCGTACTCCTCGATGTACCAGCCGACGGCCGCCACACCCTTCAGCCGCCCCGGGATCTTCACCGCGGTGCCGTCGGGGTGGCGGACGATCTCGCCGTCGGGGTACGACGTCCGCTTGGCGCGGCCGCTCTCCCGGATCGCGAAGGCGATGTCGTTGGCCTTCTTGCGATCCCGCGTGTTCAGGGTGACGTTGTAGGCGACCAGGAAGGCGCGGGCGCCCACCTGGGTGGCGCCGGCCCGCGCCACCGTCTCGTTCCAAGTGCTCGGCCCGAAGTCAGGCGGCATCCGCCCGGCGGCGAGCTTGCTCGGGAGCCCCTCGTACTCGCCCGCGCGGACGTTCGCGAGCAGCCGGCGCGGTTCGCTCGAAGCCGCCTCGCCGTAGAGGTAGACCGGGATGCCGAGCTCGTCGCCGATCCGGCGGCCGAGCTGGCGAGCCCACGCGGCGCAGTCTGCGAGCGTGCAGTCCCGCACGGGCACCAGCGGGCACACGTCGGTGGCCCCCTGTCGCGGATGTTCGCCCTGGTGCGTGCGCATGTCGACAAGCGACTGCGTGGTCCGCACCAGCCGGAACGCTGCCTCCTTCACCGCCTCCGGCGGCCCGACGAACGTGTACACCGTGCGGTTGGTGGCGCGGCCTGGATCCACGTCCAGCAGGCGCACGCCGTCGACCGACCGGACAGCGTCCGCCACGGCGTCGATCACCCGGCGATCGCGCCCTTCGCTGATGTTGGGAACACACTCGACAATGGGGTCCATCGCGCGTCTCCAGAACGGCGGGTCCTGCGGGGCCGGCAGCGCGCGCTGCCGGAGCCAGGATCTTAGGGCCCGCACACGGAGGGTTCAAGCGCGCGCGGCGGCCGGAGCGCGAGCGGACGAGCGCGGCCCGCGGCCCAGTCGCGCGCCGTGAGCACGAACAGCGGCGAGGCGGGATCCTCGACCGGTCCGAGCACCTTGAGGAAGCGCGCCTCGATGTGGCCTGGGCGGAGGTGGACCGCAAGGACGCCGGCCGAGCCGATCTCGACCGGGAAGTCGAGCGTGGCCGGATCGAGATCGGGCGGGCTCAGCCAGCCGGCGGCGCGATTGACGTGAAGCGAGCCGCCCACCGGCAGGCACGCGCCGCCGAGCGCGAGCCGGTGCACGCTGCCCCACGCCGGGCGGCCGGCCTTCCGCCAGCGAGCGATCGCCTCGAGGAGCGCTCGGGCCCCGCCAACCGCCAGCCGCGCCGGCAGGCGGCCCGGCACGGTCTCCGGCCGCTGGAAGGAGCCCTCGAGCGGCGGCTGGCGCCAGAAGACCAGCTCCATCCAGAGCTGCACCAGCGTCGCGCGGCGACTGCCCGCATCCAGGCGCCGATTCCAGCGCGCCGTCTCGGCGAGCGCTTGCGCGAGCTGCCGGCGCCGGGGCGCCGCCCACCGGCGGATCGCGGCCGACGCCGCGATCGCCGCCGCCATGCGCCGGACGAAGAGCGCCCCGCGGAGGTCGTGCGTGTCGAGCGCGAGCGCGAGGAGATCCTTGAGACCGATGCGGCGCAGGCCCGCGAGCCGGCGGAGCGTGCGCTCCTGGCGAAAGCTCGACAGCGACACGCGCCCGGCCGCGACCCGGAGCGGGAAGTCCGCCAACCCGAGGGGACCGCCGGGTCGGACCCGATCGAAGTGGGCGTTGTTCTGCACCACGAGTCCGCCCCGGCCGCCGTCGTCGGCGGGAAGCTCGCGCACCGGATCGAGGTAGCCGCCGCCGGCGGCCGGCACGTGCCCGTGCCAGTAGCAGCCGATGCCGCCGTCGCGGTCAGCCACCACGAAGTTGGTGAGCGTGGCGCCGGCCACCGCCAGCACCCGGCGGCGGAACGCGCGGGCGGTGCGCACGCATGCGGCCGTGTGTAGCTGCGTGGTGAGGTCGCCCGCGCGGGCGGCCGCGGCCGCGAGCTCGACGGCAAGGGCCCCGCCGCCGGGCAATCCGCGGAGCACCGGTCGGTCCAGCCGCCCGGCGAAGGTGAGCCGGAAGCGGCGCGTGGGGCGGCCGGCGACCGCGATCGCGACCGCGCGGTCGATTCGCTGGAGGCGTCGGCCGCTCGTGAGATCCACGTAGTGCGCGCCGCGGGCGCGCAGGCGGTAGAAGCGCAGCGTATCGGGCCAGTTCGTGGTGACGGTCCAGGCGAGGTGGCGCGAGAAGCCGAGGAAGATGAGCGGGCTGCCGAGCCGCACCCAGCCGGCGGCCTCGTAGCCGGCAGTGCGGATCCGCGCGGCGAGCAGGCGGAGCTCGGGCGTGGCGAGGAACGGGATGTGCGGATCGATGAGCAGCAATCCCCCGCCGCCGCGCGCCCGGCGCCCGCCGACCGCCACCGCATTGGAGGCCGCGATCGGCGCCGCCGGGTGCCGGAGGCGCACGAGCTCGTGATGCGCCGCGACCCGGTAGTCGAGCGCGGTGACGAGATCGGCGGTGATGGGAAACGAGAGCAGCCGGAGGAACTCCGGGGAGAAGGCGGCGGCGCGCCCGCGGAGCTCGAGGCGCGCCTCCTCGACGCCGGCCGCGAAGCCCTCGATCCACGCGCGCAGCACGGGCGCCAGTCCGTGGAGGATGCGCCGGCCGTGCGCGCGGAAGCGGAAGCGGCGCGCGGCCAGATCGGAGCGCACGCGGGGATCGGCGTCGAGGCGGCGCGCGGGGAGATCCGGGCGCGCGGGGCCGAGGCACGCGGCCAGGCGGCCGGCAGCCGCCGCGAGCGCGGTGAACAGGCCGATGGTGTGGTTGAGCGCCTGCAGGCGGCCGAGCGTGCGGGCGACGGCGGCGGGATCGCGGCCCGCGACCGTGTAGACACCGTGCTCGTCCAGACCGGCCTCGACCGCGCGCGGCAGCCGCTCCATCCGACACTCCTTTCGTCGTCCGCCGGCCGGTGCTGCCGGGGCCGCCGCTGTCCGCGGTCCGGTGCGCAGACTACGGGGAGCCGGCGCGGCGGTCAAGCGGCGCCAGCCGAGCGCGGTGGCGCCGCGCTGGTCGGGTGCAACGTCCGCCCACTATAATGGACGTCGACCGCGACCGGCCTGGCCGCAACGGACTTCGCCGCGCTCCCGGGCGATCCGGCGGCCGCGGCGGAGATGGCGGCGCCGGGCGGCACGAGACCCGGAACCCGGCGACGCATACGAGAGATCGAGTTCCTTGCAGCGCGCATTCAAGATCGGCGCCGTCCTCGTCCTGTCGATCGTGATCCTCGGAGCGGTCATTCTCGTCGTGGGCTTCGAGGCCACGATCGAGGCGGTCGCCCGCGCCGGGTTGCCCGCGTTTGCGGCGGTGGGGCTGCTGATCGCGATCCACCTCGGGCTGCAGGCGTCGGCCTGGAAGTCGCTCAACCGCGGCATCCACCATCGCGTCCGCTTCCGCACCCTGTTCGCCGCGGTCACCGCCGGCATGGCCGTCAACATCCTCACGCCCTCGTCCTACCTGGGCGGCGAGCCGATCAAGGTGCTCTACGTGGGCCGTCGCACCGGACTGCCCTACCACGAGGTGGCCGGCACGGTGGTGCTGAGCAAGTACCTCGAGATCCTGAGCTTCCTCGGCGTGTACGGGTTCGCGACGACGGTGGCCACGATCACGTTCCGCGAGACGCTCTTCCGGGGGCCGTATCTCTCGCTCGGGGTGGCCCTGCTCGCGCTGACCGCGGCGCTGCTGATCCTGTGCCTGGCGCTGTGGATCGGACTGCACCGGGCCTGGCAGCCGCTCGCCGGCGTGGTGCGGCTGGTCTGGCGGCTGTGGCCGCGCTCCCGCCTGCTCGCCCGCGTGCACGACCGCGCCCGGCGGATGGAGGAGCAGGCAGCGCGGATCTACCGGGACGAGAGCGTGACCACCGCCAAGGCCTTCGCAAAGCTCTTCGTGTCGCACGTGGCGGTTTTCCTCAAGCCGGCCGCGTTCCTGGGGCTGGGGTCCTGGTCGGGCCTCGGACTGGGCGAGCTGAGTCTCATCTTCGTGGCGAGCCAGACGCTCACGGGGCTTCAGTTCACGCCGAGCGGCGTGGGGCTGCTCGACGGCGGCCTGATCGGCACGTTCGTCCTCCTCGGACGGAGCGAGCCGACCTGCATGGCGTTTCTGCTCTGCATCCGCTTCTGGGATCTGGTCACCGTCGCCGGCGGAGCGTTCCTCGGCGCGCGCGCGGGTGCGCGCCTGCTGTCGAGCCGGACCGAGGCGCCGGCCGCGCCGGTCGAGATGCCGGCGGTGGAGCCGGCGGTGGAGCGCGCCCGGGTGTGAACGGCCGGCCGGGGGAGCGGCTGCTTGTGGTCGGGGAGAATGCGCCTACAATGGCGGCCTGGCGCTGCACCCCGAAGGGGGAGCGGCGCGTGCCGTCGACGGAATCCCGCAGCGCGCATTTCATGGGAGGACGAGCGCATGAACCCGGCATGCACGGTGATTGTCCGGATCGCTCGCATCGAGGTGGACAGCGAGACGCTGCTGCGCGAGATGCGAGCGATGCTGCCCACCCTGGAGCGGCAGGAGGGCTTTCTCGGCGCCGAGACCCTGGTGCGGGACGGCAACCGCGAGGTGATCCACATCGTGCGCTGGCGGGACCGGGGCTGTTACGACCGCTGTCAGGCAAGCCCTGAACTGATGGTCGCGGGGCTCCGCCTGCTGGAGATGCTCCAGGCCGGCGCGCTGAACATGACGGTCGAGGTTTATGCGCCGGCGGACGCGCCGGCCTGAGCGCGCGCCTTCCGCGGGCGTACTCCGCCCGCGCCACCCGAGCGCGCGCAGCCCGCGCGCGACACCCGCACCCGCACCCGCACCCCCGCGGGCGCACTCCGCCCGCGCCACCCGAGCGCGCGCAGCCCGCGCGCGACACCCGCACCCGCACCCGC
>JAFGQW010000154.1 GCA_016935485.1 Planctomycetota bacterium
ACTAGTAGTTCTCCTGGATGAAGGCGACCAGCTCCTGGTCGATTTGCTCCGGCGTCCAGCCGACGGCTTCCTCGAACACCGCTTCCCAGGAGTGCTTGGTCGCGCGGTCCAGGAAGGCGCGCAGTGCCCCGGGCTTCTTCCGGAGGATCATGCGGATCACCGCGTAGACCTTGGCGAGCTCCTTCGTGTTGATCCCGCCGAGCGGCTTCTTCATGATCACCTTCCAGGACGGCACTTCCCCGGGGACCAGCAGGCGGTTGATCCGCTTGCGCCAGTCCTGGGAGTTGCGCCAGTCCGGCACGATCAGCTCCTGGGAGGAAAGCTGCCCCGGCATGATCGTGAAGATCCGGCAGTGGCCGAAGATCTTCTCCTCGACGAAGTGCCCCATGCCCTCCTGGAGCCAGTCGGGCGGGTAGATTTCCTTGCGCATCCGATGCAGCATGACCTGGCCGATGTTGTTCACGGCCAGCGCGGCCTGATCGGCGAACTTGGGCAGGGCCGGCGAGCGCCGGAGCGCGATGATCGGATGGGGGAAGAAGAACATGCAGTTGCCCGCCTCGCGGTAGTGCACGTAGTGCTCTTCCCGGGTGACATAGCGCCTGGGCCAGATGTACTTGTCGAAGAAGGTCTGGTACTCCTCGAGAGTCCCGAAGAGGTAGATCTGGATCCGCGCCCAGTTGCGGATCGCGTCCTCGGGATAGGGGATCGCCTCCAGGAACGCGTCGTACGCCTGTTCCGCCAGCCGCAGCAGGTTCTCGGCGTGCTCCGGCGGGAAGCGCGTCCGCACCCCGAAGTGCGCCGAGTTGACGACGGTCAGCTCCATGTTGAGGAGCGCTTCCATGTCGGTCTTGACCTTGAGGCGATCGTACTCGCTCTCGGTGATCCACTGGCTGCCCCAGGGGACGTGGCCGGTTGCTCGCATGTACTCGTCGTGATCGAGCCACTTGCCGCCGTGGAGCCGGTAGCCCGCCGCCTCGGCGTCCGCGGGGCGCAGCCACTTGCCCCGGATCTTCACCTCGCCTTTGAGCTCGTGGGCGCCGGCGTGGTCGGGATCGGCCTGGAGGACCTCCTCCAGGAGGGTCTCGGCCTCGTGCGTGAGGCCGTTGTCCTTGCACCAGCGATGGAGCTCGAACAGGCTGGCGGCGTCCGTCGGCTTGATCGCCGCCCGGCGCGTCTCGTACTCGTCCCGGATGTCGATCGTCTTCTCGATGCGCGCGACCTGGTCGCGGGCAAACCTCATCACGCTGCCGAACCGGGTGCGGACGTGGATATGCGTCGGCGTCTCCTGGATGACCCGGCCCTCGATGCGGCCGCCGTTGCGGAGATGGATGATGTCGGCCAGTCCGACGGACGCCGTCACGGCCAGCCAGGCGGCGAGGGCGACGAGCTGCCGCTTCCAGGGCGGGCGGGGAATGCGGCCCGGGTGGGATCGGTCGTCCATGCCTGCCTTTCTGGAGCGTGGGGGACCTCCGGGAGCCCCCTGGATCCACCGGCGCGGGCCCGACCGCACCAGCGGCGTGCAACCCCGGCCCGCCGTGCCGCCCGCGCGCGTCGTCGGGCGATCTGCCCGGCGCCCCTTCCAGGCGCCGGCTCGCTCTTCAAACGTAAAGCGGCGATCCGAGCTTGTCAACAGCGGGAGCCGCGCCGCCGCGCGGTGGCGGCCCGTTGGCGCGGGCTCAAGCGCTGCCGCGGGAACGGCCGATAGGCCCCGTATCACGAGATCCGCCGCCCCCGAGGTCCGCGCCCGGCCGCTGGACGCGCGCGGGCCGCGGCAAGCAACGCGGACATGCGGGAGAGCCGACAATGGCGAAGCCGTCCAGTACGCTGGTCGACCGCTCCTTTCCGCGGTTGAGCCGGCAGGGGAAGATCAAGTTCGAGGTCATCGAGGATCCGCAGCGAAAGCTGGTGGCGGCCGGCCTGCCGGAAGGGCAGTTCCAGAACATCTGCGGGGGCGGCGTCCGGTTCCACGGCACGCACCCCGTCGATCCCGGGTGCTACCTGGCCGTCCGTATCGAGCTCGCCGATCTGCCGGACTCGATCCTCGCGCTCGGGCGGGTCGTCGCGTGCGAGCCGCCCGCGGACACCGACCAGCACTGGGATCTGTCGGTCGAGTTCCTCTGGACGGGGTGGGGCACGGCGGAGCGCGACAGCCTCTTTCACCGCCTGCTCCGGGAGCACGTGTAACGGGGCCCGGTCAGCGGACGAGCGAGAAGTAGGCGCCGTACACCGACACCACCACGTACACCACCACCAGCACCGCGAGCCCGAAAGCAACCGCGTACGCGCTCCGGACCAGGCGCCCCAGTCCCCGATCGGCCTGGTCCCGATAGTAGCGGTGGGCGCGCGAGAGTTCCTCGGTCAGCGAACCGGACTTCTCCCCGATCGATACGGCATCGCGCAGAATCGGATCCTCGAGGCTCGCGGGGAGGTGAGCGGCAAGCGGCTGGCCGGCGGCGGCGGCCTGCGCCGCGCGCTGCACCTCCTCCGTCGCGATCCCGGGGCCCATGCCGGTCGCCGTGACCTCGAGCGCTCGCGAGATGGGAATCCCGGCCGTGTAGAGCTGGCCGAGGCAGAAAGCGAAACGGCTGCGCTGGCGGTCCTTCAGCCAAGGGCCCAGCAGGGGAGCGGCGAGGAGGACGCGCGCGAGCGCCGGGCGGGTCCGAGCGTGGCGAACGACCGCCCAGCCGAGGAGCGCCGGCGCGTAGAGGAGCGCGAAGTAGGCGAGCGGATGGATCGTAGGGAACCCGCTCCAGAAGCTCCGGACGAGGACGAGAGCCAGTCCAGCGGCGTGGAGGATGAAGATCGGATAGGCCAGACGGGCGATCAGCTCGAGCCGGGCGGCGCGCTGGGACTGGATCTCGCGGACGATGCCCTCGAGAGACTCCTCCAGGTTGCCGGCCTGCTCGCCGACCTCGAGAAGGCCGCGCTCGAACGCGTTGAGGCCCGGCAGCGACCCGGTCATGGCCTCGGTCAGCGTGCGGCCGTTCTGCAGCTCCTCGAGGGACTGGCGGGCAGCCTGCCCCTCGGACGTCGATCCGAGCCGATCCCCGAGGAAGGCCAGGGCCTGGCGCAGGTCTCCCGTGGCCCGGTAGAGAGCCAGCAAACCCTCGAAAAACCGAAGTTTCCGCCTTTTCAACCAGTCCAACGAGCCGACCATGTTACCGGATTCAGGAACGTCGATGGGCCTCGCCGCCCTGCGACAGAGCACGACCGAGCGAACGCTATGGGCCGCGGGCGCAGGCGGCGTTATACTACATCGATTGCAGTCGCGCGTCTTGTCAGGGCAAAGGTGTAACCGCAATCCCCTTCTGATAAATGAGTTGTACCGTTACTCCCGATTGTGCGATCGGCCGGCCCGGACCCCGGGAACGTGGAGCGGCGACCGCCTGGGAAGGGAGAGGTGCGACGGGGGTCAGCGGCGGTGAGACGCGCAGACGCGAGGATGTCATGCAACTGAGGTGAACCATGGCTGCGGAGCGGATCTTCATCTGGTTCGGGATTCTGGCGGTCGTTCTGATCGTCGGCGGATTGCTCTGGCTGGTGTACGACAGCATGGCGACCGTGGAGGACGCCATCCCGGACGGCGGGGGACAAGCGCCGCGGGCGGCCGCAACGGATGGCGGCGGCGCCGCGGCGCCGCCGACGCCTGACGAGCCGGCCTTCGCTCGGCCGCAGCCGCGGCGTGATGTCGGATCCCCCGGGCCGACTGCGGCGGCGCCTGCGGCGGGTAGCGAGCTCCCAGCGCCGGCGGCGGACTACGGCGAGCTGGACGACTACCTCTACTCGACCAAGACGCCCACGTTCTTCGGCACGGTCGCCGGCCCGGAGGGGCCGGTCGCCGGCGCTCAGGTCATTCTGCTGCAAGAGTTTCCGCTGCCTCTGGGCTACAAGACGGTGGCCCGCATCCAGACGGATGTCCGCGGGCAGTTCGTGTTCGCCCCCAAGCTCGTCAGGCCGTTCGTCCGCTACCACCTGCACGCCTCCGCTCCCGCGCACGCTTCCCAGTTCTACTGGAACTTGCTGATGGGCAAGCGGTTCGACATTGTGCTCCGCGAGGGGCAGGCCCTCGGAGGTCGGGTGGTGGATGCCGAGGGCAACGGCGTCGACGGGGCGGAAGTGCTCGGGCAGGGCGAGAACTGGAGGGAGAGCACCCGCAGCGGGCAGGGCGGAAAGTTCGGGTTCTCGCAGGCTCCCATGGCGGGATCGCTGAAACTGGTGGCCTCGGCGGACGGCTTCGAGCGCGGATCGCTCGAGAACGTGGCTCCGGGAAGTTCGGGCCTCGAGATCCGGCTGGCGCCGGGCGTCCCCGTGAGCGGCCGGGTGGTGGATGGAGGCACCAAGGAGGGGCTCGCGAACGCGGTGATCGCCATCGGGATTCCGGGCAACCCGGATCGCCTGGAGAGGGCGCGCACCGACCGGGATGGCCGCTACGCCATCAAGGGCCTGCCGGCGGGTTTCGTCACGTTCTTCGCCCTGGCGGAGGGCTACTCGGAGTTCATGAAGTCGACCAAGATCGAGCCGGGCGCCGCGGTGACCTACGACTTCGAGCTGAACCCGGTCGGCGCGATCCGGGGCGTCGTCGTGGACGAGGGGGGCGCCGAGGTTGCGGGCGCGAGGATCTTCGTGTCGCTGAAGAACGTGTTCGTCTACTACGTGCCCGATGTGAACCGGCCGGACGGGGTGACCGGAGAGAACGGCGAGTTCCTGCTGACGTCGGTCAACGCCAATCCCGGCTTCGACTGCAAGCTGGTGGCGGACCACCCGGACCACCGGCGCGGCGAAACGGGCGTTCTCCATCCCAGACCGGGAGAGACCCTCGAGGGGATCCGGATCACCCTGGGCCGTGCGCTGACGTTCGCGGGCAGGGTCCAGGGGCCGGACAGCCGGCCGATCGCGGGCGCGGAGATCAAGATCACGTCGTTCTCGTCGCAGCCGGTCGGCAACGTCTTCTTCGGCAGCGCGCTGGCGATCACGCCGACGGCGGTGACGGACGAAGAGGGGCAGTTCGTTCTGAGGAGTCTGTCGGCCGGGCGGACGCGGGTCGAGGTGTCCGCCGTGGACTTCATCAGCCAGCAGGAGATGATCGAGATCCCGGATGGCGGACTGGCAGACAAGGTGTTCACGCTGGAACGGGGCTACAGCATCGCCGGCCGCGTGCTGGACGGAGCCGGCCAGGGGATCGCCAATGCGCGCGTCCACGCCGCGTGCCCGCACCCGGTGAACTCCTACTCCAACGCGCTCACCAACCAGGAGGGCTACTACAGCGTCTCCAACCTGAAGCAGGGCCTGTTCACGCTGACGGTCCGGGCGAGCGGCTACTCGAGCGGGAGCCGGGAGGGGATCGAGGCCGGAGCACGAACCGCGGACTTCACCCTCGAGGAAAACGGCAAGATCTCCGGGCGGGTGACCAGTGCGACGGGCGGCGGTCCCGTCCGGGAGTTCACCGTCAACCTGATGAAGCGCAAGCCCGACGGGACCTACCAGTGGTACCGGGACTTCCGCCAGAACACCGAGGACGGGCGCTACGAGTGCGCGGACATCGAGCCCGGAAACTACAAGGTGACCGTTCGCACCAGCGATTTCGCGCCCCGCTTCCGGGAACCCGTGGCGGTGGCGTCCGGAACGGACAGCTCGGGTCTTGACTTCGTGCTCACCCCGGGATGCGTCATCTTCGGCAAGGTGACCAACGCCCTCGGCGAGCCGGTGAAGGACGCGCACGTCGTCGCCATGCCGCTCGATTTCGAGGGCAAGCCCGACTACCAGGCGCAGTCCCGGACCGAGCGGGTCAAGGAAGACGGGTCGTATCACCTCCGGGGGCTCTCGGACGGACTCTACCAGGTCAAGCCCATGGCGGGAGGGTACTGCCAGAGCGGCGGCCTCCAGATGCGGGTGGGGGGGGACCAGCCGTTCCAGCTGAACCTGGTTCTCAACAAGGGTGGCTACCTGGTGGTGAAGGTCACGGACGCTCAGGGAAGGCCCGTCAGCGGCGCCCACGTGCAGATCACGGACAGCGCGGGCAACGACTGGGGCGGCATGGTCAGCGGCGAGGAGACGAGCCCATCCGATCCAGCCATGGCAGCCGCTGGAGGGGACATCGGGGACATGGGTGTCCACGGGGCGACCGTGACGGGGCCGGCGAACCGGACGGGACTCACGGGCGAGTTCCGGCTGGCACAGGCGGTCTGCCCCGGCTCGACCACGGTGAGTGTGACGGCGCCGGGGTTCCAGCCGGGGCGGCAGGTGGTCCTGGTTCTGGACGAACAGGAGGTGCCTTGCCGGATCGTCCTGAGCAGGTAGAATGGAACGACTGCCGTGGCCGAGGGCGGCCCGGGTTTTGTCGGACCGCCCTGGAGATGTCGCTTCGGAGGAATCCTGTTCTGTCTCGATAACCTAATTCAATGAAACGACTTACAGCGAGACGGGAGGACGAGGGGCGGGAATTCTAGCTCCGTGACGACCGAAAGGACCCCCAATAGCCAATTTTTGCGTATTGGTTTGATACTCGCCTAAGTCATTTTGGAAGAATGGTTTGCATCACGAAAAACTTTGACAACTAGCTTGATTCCGAGTGGGACTTTGTTATCTTATCGGGTACTCGTAAGAGTGACTGATGAGCAGAAATAAACAAAACAAAGAACTCTGAGATAGAGAAAATTCCCTCCCCAACCGCCCTCTCTATACTCGGGTTCTTTGTTTTTTTTTGTACTCACCGCGCGTGGCGAACTTCACCACGATGTGACTGTCGACGTCGCGTGCGCGCCGTGGTGCGCCCCGCCGACGACTGCCTCCCTCGCTGGACCGACCCGCTCGGAATCGAGCACGATTGCCGGGCACCGACTTCGGCACACTGAGTGATTGTGCGCGGGCTGCGCCGGCCCCGGGACCGGCGCGGTTTCGCACGACTCCGCACATGCTCTCGCAGCGCCCGGTACATCGCTGTGGCGATGGCGGCCGATATACTATTCTTGCTCCTCGTCGGCGGCCCCGTCTCTCCGTCGCCCGCGGCTCGGACGTTGCGGAGGGAGAAGTTCGAGCGGAGGCCGCCTCCCGTACCGCGGGGACCGGCGACGCCGGCGCGCAATCCGGCTCCTGGGCTTCGACGGTCACCGAGCAAGAGGATCGCGTGATGATCGGAGGGCGCGCCGCACGCGTCGCGGGTGCGCTGCTGCTCGCGACCGCTCTCGGCCTCGCCACGGCGACGGCGCAGCCGGCCAAGGACGCCATGGAACGGATCGGGCGCGAGCTCCAGGAGGTGTTCGCACTGCTGGATCCGGCGGCGGGCGACGCGCAACGGATCGAGGCGCTGCGCAAGGCGCTGGCGGGTTTCGAGCGTCTGCTCGAGCAGGTGCAGGAGGAGTTCCGCAAGGCGCCCGAGCGCCGGTCCGACCAGGAGCGCATCGAGTTCCATCTGCGCTACCTGATCCGGTGGGTACGGCACCTCCTTGCCGTGGGTGGCGCCGATCCCGATACGCCGGGGGCGCTGGATCCGCTCGAGGCGCAAGCCCAGGCCCTGCGTTGCCTGGAGGAAGCTCGCCGGTACGAGCGCGAGCGTGCCGAGGACCGGCCGGGGATCCTGAACCGCTACGTGGCGGCACTTGAGCTCGCGCGCGGCACGCCGCTGGAGCGGGAAGCACTGCAGGAGATCAACCGGCTCTGGTCCGAAGTCGAGGTGGACGAGCCGACCCCGCCGGAACCGCTTCCCGAGCCGGACAGGCCCCCCGCGCAGCCAGAGGAGCCGGCCGCGGCCCGGCCGGACGGCCCGCTCACCGCCGAGGAGCTGAAGGAGCTCCGGGAGCAGCTCGTCGGCGCCGGACCGGCCGCCCGCATCGCCGCGGCAGAGAGGCTGTCGCACGTCGACCAGCCGTGGGTGGGGCCGCTGCTAGTCGAGCGCCTCGCCGTGGAAGAAGACAAGGAGGTCCGTTCGCAGCTGACCGCCGTCATCCTCCGGGTCGCAGATCGGCACATGGTCCGCGCGCTCGGCAAGTGGTCGCGCCACAAGGACGTCGAACGGCGCAAGGAGGCGATCGGATTGCTCGGGCGGATCGGAGACGAGAATGCGGGAAAAGCGCTGCTCGACTTCGGCGAGGAGACCGATCCCGAAGTCGTGCGCCTGCTGATCCAGACCGCCAAAGGGCTCGACAACGGCATGGGGGTGGGCCTCCTCGTGCGGATCATGAAGACCCATCCGAAGCTCACCTACGAGATCATCGACGCCCTTTCGGAGACCCGCCACCACAACGGCGCGCGGGCCCTCATCCCGTTCCTGCACCGCCGCCGCTACCCGGAGCTCAAGGACCCGGCGATCAAGGCGCTGCGGATCCTCGGCACCCATTCGATCGAGCCGCTCATCGAGGCGCTGGAGGGGCAGGACTACCGGCAGTACGCCGCCGTCGCGCTCCGTTCCGTCACGGGGGAGCGATTCGGCATATCCCCGGGCGCGTGGCAGCAGTGGTGGCGGCAGAACCGCAAGCACCTCCTCGAAGGCAATCGCTGACGCGGCGGACGTTGCCGGCGGACTCGTCTGCCGGCGCACGGGCCGCTGCAAGGGGCAACGCAAACAGGGAGACCGTATCGTGAGCGAACCGCAGGCGGGAGACCTGCACGACGGGGCCAGAGCCGTCGAGGATGTCCAGCGCCGGGTGAGCGAACGCTTCCGCGACGTCCGGCGCATCCTGTCCTTCCCGGAGTACCTGGACCTGGTGGCCGCAGATCCGCGCCGTCACCTCCGCAATGCCGCTCAGTACCTGGTCGGCATGCTGGAGTACTTCGGCCGGGAGCGCGTCGAGCGGTTCGGCGAGCAGGTGGACCGCCTGCGGCTGTTCGACGGCGCGTTTCCCGGGGGCAGCGACTTTCTGAGCGGCCAGGAGACCGTCCAGCACGAGGTCTACCGGGTCATGAAGGGACTGGCGGAGGAGGGGCGCACCGACAAGCTGATCCTCCTTCATGGCCCCAACGGCTCCTCCAAGACCACGGTGGTGAACCTGATCTTCCGGGGGCTCGAGCACTACTCGCACACCGACGAGGGGGCGCTCTACCGGTTCGCGTGGATCTTCCCGAAGCCGGAGCGCACCGACGCGCGGCTCGGCTTCGGCAGCGAGCGCCGGAGCGCGCGCGAGGAGGCGAGCTTCGCGTTCCTGGACCCGGCTGACGTGGCGGCGCGGATGCCGGGCGGGCTGCAAGACGCGCCGATCCTGCTCCTGCCGCGGGAAGAGCGTCTGGCCTGGCTTTCTTCCCTGAGCGCGCTGCGCGCGGCCGGCGCGGATCCGGCGGCGCCGGGCGGCGAGGCCGGCCTGGAGAACGTGCTCGCTCCCTACTTCCTCGAGGGCGATCTGGATCCGAAGTCCAAGGCCGTCCACGAGGCGCTGCTGACCGGATACCAGGGCGACTTCAAGCGCGTCGTCCGGCACATCCAGGTGGAGCGCTACTTCCTCTCGCGGCGCTTCCGCACCGGTGCGGTGCGGGTCGATCCGCAAATGCACGTCGATGCGGGAGCCCGCCAGCTCGCGGCCGATCGGAGCGTCGAGGCGCTGCCGCCCATGCTGCAGAACGTGGCCCTCTTCCAGCCCATGGGCGATCTGGTGGACGCCCACCGCGGCGCGCTCGAGTACAGCGACTTCCTCAAGCGGCCGATCGACATGAACAAGTACCTGCTGGGCACCGTGGAGACCGGGACGGTGAGCCTGCCCGGGATGCTTCTGCACCTCGACGTGGTGCTGCTCGGCACGACGAACGAGAACCACCTGGACGCCTTCAAGAAGACGCTCGACTACAACAGCTTCAAGGCGCGGATGGAGCTGGTCCAGGTGCCCTACCTGATGCGGGTGTCCGACGAGGAGCCGATCTACCGGGACGTGATCCGCGCGGTGGCGCGGCGCAAGACCGTGCTGCCGCACACGGCGCGCGCCGCGGCGCTGTGGGCGGTGCTCACCCGCGTGAAGAAGCCGCGTCCGGACAACTACCCCGAGGACGTGCGCGCGCTCGTCGCTCGACTCACCCCGCTCGAGAAGGTCCGTCTGTACGACCGCGGGGAGGCGCCTCACTGGATGCGCGCGGAGGAGCAGCCGCTCCTCCGGCGCGCCGTGCCGCAGATGCGCCGCGAGTTCCGGGAGGAGCTCCTCTACGAGGGGCGCTTCGGCGCCTCGCCGCGCGAGATGCGCGCCATCCTGAACGAGGCTTCCCACCTCGATGGGTTTGCGTGCTGCGGACCGCTCGCCGTGCTCGAGGTGCTCGGCGATTTCGTCAAGGAGAAGAACGTCTACGACTTCTTGAACCTCGAAGTGGAGGGGCTCTACCACGACCCCGCCGCGTTCATCGACACCGTACGCGACGAGTACCACCGCTGGGTGACGGCGGAGCTGGAGGAATCGATGGCGCTGGTCGACACGGCGGAGTACGAGCGCAAGTGCAACGAGTACTTCCTGCACGTCGTCGCGTTCACCCGCGGCGAGAAGGTGGTCCAGCCGCGCACGCGCGCGCTCGAGGACGCGAGCGAGGCGGTGATGGGCGCCGTCGAGAAGATGCTCGCGATTCAGGAGCCCAGCGCCGTTTTCCGCCGCAACCTCGTGACCCGCATCGGCGCTTTCCGGGTGGAGCATCCCGACCGGCCGCTCGTCTACAAGGAGCTGTTCCCGGATATTTACCGGGCGCTTCAGGAGGACGCGTTGCACCAGCGGCGCGCGCAGATCGAGAGGCTCGAGGAACAGCTGCTCCTGCACGGGACCGACAGCGCCGGCGACATCGAACCGCGCCTGCGGGAGCGCGTCGCGCGCACCGCGCGCCACATGGCGGAGCACTTCGGCTACGACCCCCAGGGCCTCAAGGAGGTGGTGCTCTTCGTCCGGCACCACCGGCCCCGCGCGACCTGATCCGGGCGGGCGCGCGCGCCTGGAATGGATGCGTCGCGCCCGGGGGTGCCCGCCAGCGAGCCGCCGGGCGCGGCGGCGCTCAGGCGTCGAGTTGCTTCAGGACGAGCGCGGCATTGTGCCCGCCGAACCCGAAGGAATTGGACAGCACGACGCGCACCGGCAGCGCGCGCGCCGCGCCGGGAACGTAGTCCAGATCGCACTCGGGATCGGGGTTGTCGAGATTGATCGTCGGGTGCACGACGCCGTGCCGGATCGACTGCACACAGATCACCATCTCCGCGCCGCCCGAGGCTCCCAGCAGGTGGCCGATCATCGACTTGGAGGAGTTGATCACCAGCTTGCGGGCGTGTGCGCCGAACGCCGCCTTGATGGCGCGCGTCTCGATCACATCGTTGTAGGGCGTGGACGTGCCGTGCGCATTGATGTAGTCCACCTCCTCCGGATTGACGCGGGCGTCGCGCAGTGCAAGCCGGATGGCCTGGGCAGCGCCCGCGCCGCTCTCCATCGGGGCGGTGATGTGGTAGGCGTCGGCGCTCTGGCCGAAACCGCAGAGCTCCGCCAGGATCTCGGCGCCGCGCGCCCGGGCGTGCTCGTATTCCTCCAGCACCAGGACGCCGGCGCCGTCGCCCATGACGAAGCCGTCGCGGTCGCGGTCGAACGGGCGGCTGGCCTTCTCCGGGGCGTCGTTGCGGACGCTGAG
>JAFGQW010000155.1 GCA_016935485.1 Planctomycetota bacterium
CAACAACCGCGAGGAGGGGCGCCAGCAGAACCGTCGGGTCGAGCTGGTGATCCTGAACTCCTGAAGGGCGGGCGGCTCGCCGCCGCCAGGCTCGAGATCGGATCCGGTCCGGGGCCTCTGCCCGCAACGCTTCTGGCGCGAACACGCCGGGTCGTCCAGGCGGCCCGCCGGGGGGCTTTCTGGTTGAACCGCGCGGTCGAGGAGTTATAGAGTCCTGTTCCGCTCCGGTTTACAGCCGGAGTTCGTCCGCACCGTGTCCGCCCGTCCGGCGGCCCGGCGCGGAGGGGCTCGGGCCGGACATTCCGCCCGGATCGGCGGACCGGATTGCCTGCGGGCTCCGGTTCCCAGGGCGGCGACCGCCCGGTCGGCCCCGGCCCGCACCCTTTCCCATGGAGGAGCGCGCTCGTGAGCGACGTGCAGCACATCCGCAACCTGGCGCTGGTCGGCCAGGGAGGCGCCGGGAAGACCAGCCTCGCCGAGGCACTCCTGTTCAAGGCCAAGGCCACGGCGCGCCTGGGCAGAGTGGATGACGGCTCCTCGATCCTGGATTTCGACCCGGACGAGAAGGAACGGGGAAGCAGCATCGACTCGGCCGTCGGCCGCCTTACCCACCTCGGCACCGCCGTGACGCTGATCGATACCCCGGGGCTGGTGGACTTCCAGGGGGAGGCGATCGGTGTCCTCCGCGCCGTCGAGACCGCGCTCATCGTGGTCGGCGCCAGCAGCGGGATCGGGGTGAACACCCGCGCCATGTGGGGCTACGCGGAGCGGGAGGGCATCGGCCGCGCGCTGGTGATCAGCCGGATGGACGCCGAGAACGTGAACGCAGCCGAGCTGGTCGAGGCGCTCCGGGAGACCTTCGGTGCGCGCTGCGTGCCGTTCAACCTGAACGTCGGCGAGGGCCCCGAGTTCGCAGGCGTGACGAGCTGCCTGGAGCCGCCGGCCGGCGCCGGCGCCGAGGTCAAGCGCTGGCACGAGGCGCTCGTCGAGGCGGCGGTGGAAGCCGACGAGGCGGTGATGGAGCGCTACCTCGAGCAGGGCGACATCGCGCCGGAGGAGCTCAGGAAGCTGATCGGCAAGGCGATCGTGGCGGGAACGCTCGTGCCGATCTTCTTCACCAGCGTCACCCGGGACATCGGGGTGAGCGAGCTGCTGGACGCGATCGCGGCCGGCTTTCCCGGTCCGCTGGACGGCCCGGTGCGCCGCTTCGCGCCGGCCGCGGACGGCCCGTTCGACCGCGTCGCGGTGCCGGATCCGGAGCAGCCCTTCCTCGGGCAGGTCTTCAAGATCGTCACCGACGACTACGTCGGCAAGCTGGCGTTTTTCCGCGTGTTCTCCGGGACGGTGCACGCCAACACCACGTTCCACCTGGTGCGCGCGGACCGCCGCGAGAAGATGACCAACATCCTGTGGGTCCACGGCAAGGAGACCCGGCAGGTGGAGGCGGCCACGGCCGGTCAGATCCTGGCCATGGCCCGGGTCGAGGCGATCGCGATCGGCGACGTGGTGACGGCGGGCGAGAACGTCTACCTGCCCCCCATCCCGTTTCCCACACCCATGGTCTCGCTCGCGCTGGAGCCCAAATCGCGCGGCGACGAGACCAAGATCGGCCCCACGCTGCAGAAGCTCGCCGACGAGGATCCCAGCCTGATCGTCCGGCGCGACTCGCAGACCCACGAGACGGTGCTGACCGGGCTGAGCGACCTCCATCTCAAGGTCAAGCTCAGCCGGATGGTCCGGCGCTACAAGGTGGAGGTGACGACCCGGTTGCCGAAGATCCCGTATCTCGAGACGATCACTGCCGAGGGCGACGCCCAGTACCGGCACAAGAAGCAGACCGGCGGGGCCGGGCAATTCGCCGAGGTCTGGCTGCGGATCCGGCCCAAGGAGCGGGGCGAGGGTTTCGAGTTCAAGTCGGCGGTCGTGGGTGGCGCGATCTCCCAGAGCTTCCTACCGAGCATCGAGAAAGGCGTCAAGCAGGTCATGGAGCAGGGCGTGCTCGCCGGCTGCCCGGTGCGCGACGTTTACGTCGAGGTCTACGACGGCAAGGAGCACCCCGTCGACTCCAAGGACATCGCCTTCCAGATCGCCGGGCGGGAGGCCTTCAAGCAGGCGATGCTCAAGGCGCGGCCCGTTCTGCTGGAGCCGATCATGGATGTCGAGATCGTGGTCCCGACGAGGAACATGGGCGACATCACGTCCGATCTCAACTCCCGCCGCGGCCGGATCATGGGCATGGATTCGCAGGCCGGCGTGCAGATCATCCGGGCGCAGATCCCGCTGGCGGAGATGCAGACCTACTCGACCGAGCTCCGCAGCCTCACGGGCGGGGAGGGCACGTACACCGCGCGTCCCAGCCGCTACGACATCGTGCCGCCGAATCTCGCCGAGGAGATCCGCGCGCGCCACGCCCGGGCGCGCCAGTCCGAGTAGCGGCGCGATCGGGCGGAAAAATCTTCGCCGCGCGCCCCCGTCCCGCCGCAACCCCCGGTCCGGCCGCGAGCTGGCCGCGCGCCCGGCGCGGCGCCGTTCCCTCGTTCGCGCCGGGCACGCCGTGCTGCGCCGCGAACCACCGTCATCTGCTCAACCCGCACCGGGCGGATTCCGACAGGTCTTCACGAGCGGACCGCCCGCCCCAACCCTGAGAAGGCCGGCGGAAGCCGCACCGGACCGAGGACCCAGAGATCCCCAACGGCGCCAGGCTCGCCTGGCATCCGGTCCCGAAGGAGGCCGTGACGATGATCTCCATTGAAGAGCTGCTCCAGATTCTTATCCAGCGCAACGGATCGGACCTGCACATCAGCGCGGGCGCCCCGCCCAAGGTGCGCATCGACGGCAAGCTGATCAGCACGGAGCACGACATCCTCCGGCCCGAGGATACCAAGAAGATCGCCTACAGCGTGCTCAACTCCGACCAGATCGCCAAGTTCGAGAAGAACCTCGAGCTCGACTGCAGCTTCGGCATCGAGCGGCTGGGTCGGTTCCGCACCAACGTGTTCATGCAGCGCGGCAGCGTGGCCTGCGTGATGCGCCTGATCCCGTTCGAGATGCGCAGCTTCGAGGATCTCGGGCTGCCCCGCAAGGTCTGCGAGTACCTCTGCAACCTGCCCAAGGGCCTCATCCTGGTCACGGGCGCGACGGGCAGCGGCAAGTCCACCACGCTCGCCGCCATGATCGACTTCATCAATACGACCCGCAACGCCCACATCGTCACGATCGAGGACCCGATCGAGTTCATCCATCGCAACAAGAACTGCCTGTTCAACCAGCGCGAGGTGTACAGTGACACGCACAGCTTCGGGAGCGCCTTGAAGAGCGTGCTCCGCCAGGATCCCGACGTGGTGCTCATCGGCGAGATGCGGGACGTCGAGACGATCGAGAGCGCGTTGACCCTTTCGGAGACCGGCCACCTCACGTTCGCCACCCTCCACACCTCCGACTCGATCCAGACGATCAACCGGATCATCGACGTCTTCCCGGCGTTCCAGCAGCAGCAAATCCGCACCCAGCTGAGCTTCACGCTGCAGGCCGTCTTCTGCCAGCAGCTCATCCCGAAGGCCAACAACCGCGGGCGGGTGCTGGCGGCCGAGATCCTGATCGCCAACAGCGCCTCGCGCAGCCTCATCCGCGACGACAAGATCCACCAGATCTACTCGGTCATCCAGACGGGCGGCAAGCACGGCATGCGCACGATGAACCAGTCGCTGTACGAGCTCTACAAGATCAATCTCATTACGTACGACGACGCGATCTCGCGCTCGCTCGATCCCGACGACCTCCGCCGGCTCTTCCAGCGGATGTAGGCGATTACCGCAGGAAAGGGCCCGGGCCGTGTCCGCCACCCTCGACCGCAAGCTCCGCAGCATCCTGCTCCGGGAGGGGCGCCTGGAGGATGCCGTCCTGCAGGAGGCGATGCAGCAGACCGAGAAGGAGCACGCCTCGCTCACTTCCGTGCTGTGCGCGCGCCGGCTGATCGGGGAGAAGGAGATCATCGGGCTCGTTGCGAAGGAGATTCGCCGTCCGCCGATCGATCTCGGGAACTACGAGATCGACCCCGCGCTGGCCGACGAACTCTCCCAGGAGATGGCGGCCGACCACGGCGTGGTGCCCATCAGCAAGGTGGGCAACGTGCTCACGATCGCGGTCTCGGACCCCTTCGACGTCTTCAAGCTCGACGACCTGAAGAACCTGACCGAGCTCCAGCTTCGCCCCGTGGTGAGCACCGCGGAGGCGATTCACCGCGCCTTCGAGGCGCTCTACAACCCGGGCCAGGAGAAGATGAGCGCGCTGTTCGAGGGGGCGGTGCGCGAGGACAGCGTGGACGTCAAGGAGGTCCGCGACGACGACGAAGCCACGGACTTCACGACCCTGTCCGAGGAGGGCTCGCCGATCGTCCGGCTGGTGAACCTACTCATCTACCAGGCCGTGAAACTCCGGGCGAGCGACATCCACATCGAACCCTTCGAGCGGAAGATCAGCGTGCGCTACCGTCAGGACGGCATGCTGCGCGAGGCGTTCAGTCCGCCCAAGCGCATGATGAACGCGCTCGCCAGCCGCATCAAAATCATGGCGCAGCTCGACATCGCCGAGAAGCGCCGGCCGCAGGACGGCAAGTTCCGGATCATCCTCGACGGCCGCAACATCGACTTCCGCGTCTCCTCCCTGCCCACGGTCTACGGCGAGAAGATCGTGATGCGCATCCTCGATACCTCGCACCTCGCGCTGACCCTCGAGGGGCTGGGGTTCGAGCCCAAGGCGCTGGAGGACTACCGCCGCGCGGTGAAGAGCCCCTACGGCATGATCCTCATCACGGGGCCGACCGGCAGCGGGAAGTCGACCTCGCTCTATGCGGCGGTGCGCGAGATCGTGAGCCCGGAGGAGAACTTCGTCACGGTCGAGGATCCCGTGGAGTACAAGATGGACGGGGTCAACCAGGTGAACGTGAACGTCAAGCGCGGGCTGACCTTCGCGGTGGCGCTCCGCTCGATTCTCCGCCAGGACCCCGACAAGGTGATGATCGGCGAGATCCGCGACACCGAGACCATCGAGATCGCGGTGAAGGCGGCGCTCACGGGCCACCTGGTGCTGAGCACGCTGCACACCAACGATGCGGCGAGCACGGTGACGCGCATGGTGGACATGGGCGTGGACCCCTTCATGATCAGCTCCTCGACGCTGCTGATCGCCGCTCAGCGGCTGGTGCGCAAGCTCTGCGAGTTCTGCCGCGAGCCGATCGAGACGCCCCCGCGGGAGCGGCTGCTGGAGCTCAGCTTCCTCGAGGCGGAGGCCGCGGCCCGGGACTTCACGCTCTACCGGGCGGTGGGCTGCAACAAGTGCGCCGGCGGCTACCGCGGCCGCTTCGCGCTGCTCGAGACCCTGCCGATCACGGAGGGGATCAAGCGGCTGATCCTGCGCGGCTCGAGCGCCCTCGAGATCAAGGACGAGGCGGTCAAGGAAGGCATGCTCACGCTGAGGCGCTGCGGGGTGCTCAACGCGATGCGCGGCGTGACGAGCCTGGAGGAGGTGGTCCGCGTGACCCTGGCGGACTGAGCCTCGAATACCCATTTGAGACGGCGACCGGGAAGAGCGGGTCGTTCCGGGCCGGCCGGACTTCAGTCCGCCGGAGCCGGTACCGATAGCTTC
>JAFGQW010000002.1 GCA_016935485.1 Planctomycetota bacterium
GATCTCGATGCGCATCCCGTCGTCGAGAACGCGCACGCCGGCGACCAGCGGCCGCGGGTTCACGGGGGCATGCTCGAAGTCGCTGACACGCGCCGCGACGACCGGATCTGGAAGTCCTGGCGGGCGGGCGCCCGCGCGGTACGAGGCCGGCGCATACGCACCGTCGAGACTGCGCGCGAGCTCGAGCACGGCCTCGGTCCGGTGTACGCGCGCTCGCGCCAGGGAGCGCCACCGCTCGACGAAGGCCTCGATCGCGTCCTCGGTCTCGCCCACGAGGACCAGATCCACCAGATCGGCCACGGCCTCCGGGGCGAGCGTCGCCGGCCCGCTCGCGAGCACGAGCGGATGGCCGGGGCCGCGGTCGGCGGCGCGCGGAGGCACTCCGCCCAGCGCGAGCATGGCCGGCAGGTTCACGAAGAACCGCGGCCGCGGCAGGCAGAAATGCACCACGTCGAGTTCCGCGAGCGGCGTGCGGGACTCGAGGCTGAAGAGCGGCAGGCCCGCCGACTCCAGGGCGGACCAGAGATCGTCGTCGGGCAGGAAGACGCGCTCGGCGGCGACGTCGGGATGGCGGTTGAGCAGGTAGTAGAGGCGGTGGAGTTCGTCGTCTCCGAGTCCGGCCTCGTAGAGATCGGGGTGGACCAGACCGTGGCGAAGGCACAGACCACGGTGCGCCTTCCGGACGGCGTTGAACTCGCCTCCGGCATAGCGCCCGGGCACGTTTACGAGCGGCAGCAGCGCGTCGACGCGATTCCAGAGCGGGTGGCGTTCGGACTCGTCGTTCATGGGAGGCTTCGCGTTCGCTGGTCGGTCGGACCGGGTAGCTCTTACCGGATCGGCCGGGTGGGGACAAGGCGGCCGCGCGCGAATCCGGAGCGCTCGATCCGGTCTGCGCTCCCGGTTGCCGTGCCGGGCCGCCGAGACCCGCAGCGGGCGACGCACGCGCGGTAGGCCGGAAGTCGTTGTGCGGCGCGCGCCTGGGGCCCTCGGGTCGGCTGGGCGGTTCCGTCCGGCGGCACCGCGGGCGGCGCCCGCCGGGGGTGGCGCCGTTTCACCCGGGCGGGCCGGAGTGCCGATGTATCCGCTGTCCGGAGCGGGCACTTCTGGGTGCCGTACGGACAGGCCGCACCGTTCGGGCCGTGCGCCGCGCGCGCCGCCGTCGACACCGCGGGCAAGCGGGGTTTGAATGGTGTCGGCAGCTCGCTGCGGGACCGCATTCTCGGGAGCTTCACGTCATGGACAGACACCGGCTTGTTGCGGCCTTGATGCTGATGGCGCTGGCTGGCGGCGCGGCGTTCGCGCAGGTCGCGGGCCAGGATGCCCGCGCTCAGGAGGAGGAACCCGCCGCGGGCGCGGCGGCCAAGATTCAGGACGTGGACCCGGAGGGGCAGCCGGCCTGGGCCTCGCTGAACTACAAGCTGCAGGTTAGGCTCAAGAACGAGCAGACCCTCATCGGGATCGTGCGGGACGGTCAACTCTTCGAGAAGCTGGTCTACCAGGGCGAGGTCTCGCCCTTCGAGAAGTCGCTCCAGCAGCGCTACGGCCTCGCGCCTTCCGTGCCGTTGACCCAGCGCTTCGTCAAGGCCGCTCCCACCGAGGCCGGCGTCGGCATCCGCCTCTGGCATCACGACTCCACCGGCGGCTACGTCTTCCTCGTGTACGACGACATCGTGACCGTGAAGCGGCTGCAGGTGATCTCTCCCGCGGAGCTCAAGGAGCTGGACGAGCAGGCGCGGCAGCGCAACGTGGCCCGGAAGGAAGAGATCCAGAAGAAGTGGGAGGAGTACGCGCGCCGGCGCCGGGAGGAGCTCAAGCGAGTCCCCGAGGCCGGGGCACCGGCAGGCGCTCCGGGCGCGAAGGTCGAGGGGCCCGCCGGCGCGCCGGCGGGCGGCGAGGGCGCGGCCGAGCAGGAGATCTTCAACCGATTCCACCCCGCCAAGGGATGGACGCCAGGGCGCAAACGCGTTATCGAGTGGCGTAAGTGGACGCTCGGCGTCTTCCCCAGCGAGGAGGAAAAGGAGTTCCTCGCTAACTTCGATCCGTGGAAGAAGGCCTACGACCAGTGGATGAGTTCCTACGCGGAGAAGGAGAGCGAGAAGAACCCGCCAATCCCGGACAAGCCGCCGGTAGGAAAGTAGCTTCCGGTCGCCCGACGACTGCCCCGGTCGTGCTCGAGCCCGGCGGGTCCGCGCCGGGCAAACCTGATCCGCCCGGTACCGCCGGCGGCCCGCCGCGTCTCCCGCGCCGTTTCACTCCCGGCCAGGCTCGGGGCGGGTGGGCCGTCGCCCACGTGCTGGCCTCGGTGCCGTACGGCTGGGCGGTGCGGTTGCGCAACTTCCTCTACGACATGAGCCTGCTTCCCACGCGCACTCTGCCTGCACCGGCGGTGTGCATCGGGAACCTCACCGCAGGGGGAACCGGCAAGACTCCGGCGGTGGCCTGGGTCGCCGGTCACTTCCGGCGGCGCGGCGTCCCGGTCGCGGTGCTCCGGCGCGGCTACCGGCGCGGCCGCAGCGAGGGCCCGGCGGAGGAATCCCGCTGGCTGTCCGAGAGGCTCGCCGCCGGCGTCGAGGTGATCGAGGATCCTGACCGGGTGGCCGCAGGGCGGCGGGCCGTCGAGCACGGGGCGGAAGTGCTTGTGCTCGACGACGGCTTCCAGCACCGGCGGGCACGCCGGGATCTCGACGTCGTGCTGGTGGACGCGGCCGATCCGTTCGGGGGCGGGCGGCTGCTGCCGTGGGGCCTGCTGCGGGAGCCCGAACAGGGCATCCGGCGCGCGGGCGTGATCGTCCTCACCCGCACGGATCACGTGAGTCCGGCCGAGTGCGCAGAGCTGGAGGCGAGGCTGCGCGCGCTCCATCCCGACGCGCCGCTGGTCCGGGCCGTTCACGCTCCGCGCCGGCTGATGGACGGCGCCCGCGGCGAAGCGCTGGACTTGAAGCAGCTGGTGGGCTGCCGGCTGCGCGCCTTCGCAGGGCTGGCCCGGCCCGAGGCGTTCTTCCGGACGCTCGAGGACCTCGGCGCCGATGTGGTGCAGCGGCTCGCCTGCCCCGACCACCACGACTACACGAGCGACGAGGTGGCGGGCTTGCTCCGCGTGCCGGGCCCCCCCTGGATCACCACCGAGAAGGACTGGGTCAAGATCCGTGACCTCGGGCCCGTCGCCGGCCTCTGGGTTCTGGGCGTCGATTTCGAGGTCCTGAGTGGTGACGAGGCCCTCCGGCGCGCCCTCGACGGGATCCTGACGGCCCGCGCCGAACCTCCGGCCGGACGCGTTTCGGACTGAAACGCCGCCGTCCTGCGGCGCGGGCGGTCAGGGCCGCCCGCGGTGGATGGCCGGGCCGACTTCACTCGTGCGCCGGGAATGCCGATTTCTATTCCGTCAAGACGCCCGGCGGATCCAGCGAACCCGAGGGGACGCCATGGAAGTCCAGCTCGTCATCCGGCAGCCCGGCGGGACTGCGTTCGAGTACCGCTTCACCGAGGAGCCGGTCACGCTCGGCTCCGCGCTTGCCAACCACGTCGTCATCCAGGATCCGGACGTCGCTCCACATCAGCTCATCATCTTCCGCGAGAAGGGCGACTGGGTGATTCGCAATCTCGCCGACGGCGTGGAAATCGTCCTGAACGAACAGCCCATCGGCAAGGCGGAAACGCGCCCGCTCGGTCACGAAGCGCGACTGCAGGTCGGCGACTACGGCGTCCTGTGGTGCTCGGAGGCCGTGACCGAGGGCGCGCCGAAGGAGCTGGCGCGTCCCTCGCCCCGCGAGAAGGCCCCGCGGCGCGAGGCTCCCGCGCCGTCGGTGCCCTCGCCGCCGCCGACCGGTGACTTCGCGCGCGCGGCGTGCTGTTCATCGATCGCGGCCTGGCAGGATGTGCCGGAGCTGGCCGCCACGGCGCCGATCTCCGACCGGAGGATGGCGCCGCCACCGGTGGCGTTGGCCGTGGAACCCTCGGAAAGCGTCGGCGCGGCGGCGGCAGCCGCGGACGTCCTGGCCGTGTCGCCGGCATCCGAGCGGCTCGTTGCCGCTGGCTCCGAAGTCGACCTGTCGGAACTCGAGGCGGCGATCAGGGCGCAGAGCGCGGTATCGGCGCTCACGAACGCCGCGCCCGGAGCGAAGGACGTCGAGGCCTCCGCGCCGTCCGGACCGGCAGCGTCGGCCGTCGCGGCGGAGGGCGGGCGGGTCACCGTGCACGGCTACGGGCGCATGCGCCCGTTCCGGGCCTACCCTCTGCTCGTGAACGTTACCTCGGGCGAGCCGGCGGCGCGTGCCGACGCCGGGGCGGCCAGCTTCGTGCGGGTCGTGCCCTGCCTGCCCGGGTGCGTGGTCACTCCGACCTCGGTGCGCCTCGATCTGCGCGGGGCCACGAACGGGATGAAGTTCTGGATCACGCCGGTGGCGGTCGGCCGCCACCCGGATGCATGGGTGGACATCACGTGGCAGGGCAGCGCTCCCATGCGGCTCAGGATGCCGTGTCGGGTGCTCACGCCCTGGGTGGCGCGGCTGCTGGCGCTGCTCGCCCTGATGACAGCCGGGGGCGCCTTCTTGCCCCGCCTGATGGGCCGGGACGTCGCCCTCGCGAACGTGCTGCCGGCCAGCCTGCCCCTCCGTGCGGTCGAGCTGCTCGAAGCGGCGGGCGGCGTCGAGGGGGTCGGCCTCGCCCTTGCCGCGCTGCTCCTGCTGGCGTCCGTCGTCTCCTACCTGCTCCGCCGGCCTCGCAGCGTGACGCTGACGGTCGCCCGCCCCGGCGCCTGAGGGCCCGCGCGAGGGTCACTGCCAATCCTCACGGATCTCCTCTCCAGGCGAAACCCGAGAAGTCATTCTTGCGCGGCTCCTGAGGCCGGCAAGGCCTCCGGCTTGCGGTGCGGCCGGGGCAGCGGCTGCTTCCCGGGCTCGCCGGCATTGCGGTTCCGTGCTCCGCGCTCGACGTCCTGCCCCGGGCAAGGGTGCGTCACTGCCGTGTCGCACGGGTGGGAGCACGAGCTCCGGCGGAGCGCGAATCGCACGCGCGCTGCGGGCGAAGCACGCCTCATGTGCTACACTGGGGGTGCCCGGACCGGAGCGGACCGGTTCCCCATCGGATCGCGGTGAGGAGACACGATCATGCGCCCCCTGAACTCCGCCTGCTGGCTGCTGGTCGCCGGGTTGCTCGCTTCGTCCGGCGAGCTTCTCTCGGCCCAGACGGGGGTCGAACGCGAGCGCTGGCGGGAGATCGCCCGCCAGGTCGGCCACATCATGGAGCGGGGCGACCGCACCGAGCGGATCGCGAAGGTGGAGGAGCTGGTCGCCGAGGGCCACCCGTTCTGCGCGCGCCTCATCGCCCGCGGCATCGCCGTGTCCCACCAGCGCTCCCAACGCATGGACAGAAGGACCTCGGATGCGCTGGCGCGCAACGCCGAGCTCTACGCGCGGCTGAAGATCCAGCCGCCCCAGAACAAGGGCGATCGCACCAAGAACGACGAGATCAACGCCAACCTCGATCTCGTGGACCGGCTCCAGGAGCTCGGCGCCGAGGAGCGCGCCTTCCGGCGTGAGGCCGTGGTGCGGATCCGCAAGCTGGTGGACTCGATGTCGGGGGACAACCGGGAGATCCTCGCCAAGGACGTGCTGGGCGAGCTGGGCGGCGCGAAGGGCGAGTACAGAATGGCGCTGCTCGACGTCGCCGGGCGCATCCCGCTGCCGCAGACGCTCGACGCCGCCATCCTGGTGGCCCAATCCGACCGGGACCAGGTCCTGCGGCTCACCGCGATCGACGCGCTGGGCGAGTCGGGCGAGGAGCGGGCGGCCGAGGGGCTCGTTGCGGTGCTGCGGGATCCGCGCTGGCAGCTCCGGGTGGCGGTGGTGGAGGCGCTCCGCAAGCTCCGCAAGAAAGCGGCCATTCCCGCGCTCATCGAGGCCATGGGCCGCGAGGAGGGCAGGGTGCGGGAGGACATCCTGGCCGCGCTCCAGGACATGACCGGGGTCGACAAGTCGGACAACCCCGCGGTCTGGCGGAACTGGTGGGAGGAGAACCAGGACAAGCCGCTGGCGGCGCAGGCGGCTCGTCCCGCGCCCAGACCGGGGCATCATCCTGCAGCGGCGCGGCGCCCGCAGGGTGGCGGCGGCCGGGCGGCGGGGGGCGGCTGGGCGAACCGACAGGGCGGCGCCGGCGCGACGTCGTTCTATGGCATCGAGACCAAGTCCAAGCACATCGTCTATATCCTGGACCACTCCGGCAGCATGCAGCTCCCGGCTTCCGCCGGCGACCGCACCGGCGGCGAGGGGACCGCCGGTCTCACCAAGATCGAGGTCGCCAAGAACGAGCTCTGGAAGTCGATCCAGGCGCTGCCCGCGGACGCGACCTTCAACATCCTGTTCTACAACCACGCCTACACGGTCTTCCGGGACCGGATGATCGGCGCGTCGCCGGCCAACAAGCAGGCGGCCAAGGAGTACATCGACGGGATCGTGGCCGACAACCGGACGAACATCTACGACACCCTCCAGCGCGCTTTCGAGATCGGCGGCCAGGGCGCCGTCGACAAGGAATACAAGGTGAACTTCGACACGATCTTCTTCCTCACGGACGGCAGCCCCACGACCGGCAAGACCACGGACTGGCGCGAGATCCTGGCGGAGGTCGAGCACTGGAACAAAGCCAAGCGCATCAAGGTCCACTGCGTCGGGATCGGGCCGCACAACAGCGCCTTCCTCCACGGGCTCGCCGCGCAGACCGGGGGCGAATACACGACGCGTGGGTAGCAAGCGGCCGCGCGCGGCGGCCGGTGCGGGAGGGAACGCAGCGAGCGTGTGGCCGAGGCGGCTCGAGACGGTCTTCTACCCCGCCGTTCGCGTCGTCATCTTCGTGCTCGGACGGCTGCCGTCCGCGGCGGGCTATGCCCTGGCCGACGGCGTCGCGTGGCTCGGGTTTCGGCTGGATGGCAAGCGGCGCCGCCGCGCGCTGCGCAACGTGGCGCGCGCGTTTCCCGAGCGCACTCCCGCGGAGCACGCCGCCATCGTCCGCGGCGCCTACCGGAATCTCGCCCGCCTGGGCTACGAGATCACCGGGATGGGCCGGCGGCTCGGGCCGGGCAGCGGAGAGGCCATTGTCTTCGAGGGCGCCGAACACGTCACGAGCCACCGGCGTGAGCTGGGCCTGGTGTGTGCGACCGCACACGTCGGGGCGTGGGAGATACTCGGGACCGCCATGCATCTGGTGGGGCGCCCCGTTACCAGCGTGGCCAAGGGCGTGGACCGCAACGTCTACGAACGTCTGCTCCGGCGGCTGCGCGAGGTGCACGGCCAGCGCATCCTCGCCTTCGAGGGGGCGGTCCACGAGGGCCGCAAGCTCCTCCAGTCCGGAGCCAGCCTCGCCTTCGTCGCCGACCAGCACGCCCCGGTGAACCGGATCTGGATCCCGTTCTTCGGCGCGCTCGCGGCCTTCGTCAAGACCCCGGCCGGTCTGGCCCGGCGCTACGGCGTGCCCTTGCTGGTGGGGTTTTGCCGGCGCGCCGGTCCGGGCTATCGCTTCCGGGCGACCTTCTATCCGCTGATCCACCCGGATCCGGCCGTGCCGGTCCGCGAGGACATCGCCCGGATCACCTGGCAGTACGTCCAGCACCTGGAGGCCTACATCCGCTCGCACCCGGGTGAGTACCTGTGGCTCCACCGCCTGTGGCGCCGCCCGATCGACGGCGAGGAGTCCGTACGAGGAGACGGAACCTATGTCCGACACACGTCCTTTGGATCCGACGTCCCTCCGGCGGGTGGATATCCGGAGCCGGGCCAATCTGGTGCACCGCGGCCAGTTTGGCAAGGTGACCGGACCTGACGGGACGGTCGCCGAGTTCCTCAGCAACCTGCCCGACGTGCTCGCGGCGCGCGCGCTCCGCACGCTGCTGGAGCGGATCGTCACCGCGCACCAGACGGGCCGGCGGATCGGGCTCGCCCTGGGGGCGCACACGGTCAAGACCGGGACCACGCCGTATCTCATCGATCTGCTCGAGCGCGGGGTGATCGGGCTGGTGGCGATGAACGGGGCCACGGCCATCCACGATCTGGAGATGGCGCTCATCGGGGAGACCTCCGAGGACGTCCGGGCCGGGCTCGCGGACGGCTCCTTCGGGATGGCGCGCGAGACCTTCGAGTTCACCAACCGCGCCTACGCGGAGGGGGCGCAGGGGGGCGGGCTGGGGCGCGCGCTGGGCCGGTTGGTGCTCGAGGACCCGGCCTTCGAGTGCCGCGAGCTGAGCTTGCTCGCCGCGGCCACCCGGCTCGACGTGCCGGCGACCGTGCACGTCGCCATCGGCACCGACATCGTGCACATGCACCCCGGGCTCAACGCCGAGGCGCTGGGCCGGTCGAGCTACCTCGATCTGCTGAAGCTGGCCGAGTGGGTGCGGGGCCTCGAGGGCGGCGTGTGGATCAACCTCGGCTCGGCGGTGATTCTCCCCGAGGTCTTCGTCAAGGCGCTCACCATGGCGCGCAACCTCGACGGCGGCAGCCCGCGCACCTTCACCGCCGCCAATCTCGACATGATCCGGCACTACCGGCCGCGCGTGAACGTGCTGGATCGGCCGACGGGCGGCCAGGGGATCGAAATCGTGGGCCACCACGAGATCCTGGTGCCGCTGCTCCACGCGGGGATTGTCGCCGAGGTGCGGTGACCGGGCGGCTCCGGGGCCCGGCGGGTGGGCTCAGGCGCGGGAAGCCGCGCCGGCGCGGGGCGGGGCGGGGCGGCCGGATCGGCGCCACCGATCGAGGGCGAAGCGGCCGCCGCCGCGCCAGACGACGAGCAGCGCGGCCGCGAGGAACGCGGCGTCCTCGAACAGTCGCATCCAGCTCACGGGATACTCGCCCGGGAAGCAGCCGCACACGCAGCTGAGGTTGCGCACGAGCAGCGAGAAGACGGCGACCAGGAACACCACGAGCAGGCCGGCGAGCACGAGTGCCGCAGGCCGGGTGGCGAACCCGGCCACGAGGAGCAGGCCGGAAAGCGCTTCGACCGCCGGGAGCGCCACGCTGAACGGGGCCACCAGGCCGACGGGGAGGAGCTCGTAGCAGGCGACCATGCGGGCGAAGCCGGCCGGATCGGCCAGCTTGAAGCCGGCGGCGATCAGGAAGAGCGCGCCCAGCCCGAGGCGGAGGAGCAGGCTCGCGCCGTCGATGCTGGCGGCGAGCACCCGGGGGCCGCGGCGCACTGCACCCGCGAGGGCGGCGAGCAGCGCCCACGGCAGCGTGAGGACGAGCGCGAAGAGCACTCCCGGAGGGAGCCAGGAGCGCCCGGTGTCCGCAAGGCGCGGAATGTCCGCGCCGGCGCGAAGCTCGGTGCGGATCGCGCCGTCGGCTTCACGCACGGGCTTTCCGTCCGGTCCGCGGACCGGCACCGCCACGGGAAGCCCCTTCTTCTTCCAGCCGTCCAGACCCTCGGTCATCAGGCGGAGGTTCTTCAGGCCGAGGGGGCTATTCCGCAGCAGCCGGAACGTGGTGACTCCCTGATCGCAGTACGGGTTGTCGCAGTAGACGATCACCGGCACGCCGGCGGGGTACTCGCTTGCGAGGGTGGGGGGGAGCTTCTGGGTGAGCCACTGGTGGTGGCGCGCCAGGTCCCGCGCGAACACCCCGGGGCCGGCGCTGATGTTGCGCGCTCCGGGGATGTGCATGGCCTCGAACTCGGCGGCGCTGCGCGAGTCGATCGCGAGCACCACGCCGTCCCGCCAGATCTCGTGAGCCCGGTCCACGGAGATCCGTTCCGCGGGCGCAAGGGCGGTTGCGGCATCGAAGAAGTGCTCGCTCGCGACGGCGCGGCCGTTCGCGCCCGGTGCGGGCGCCGGCGGGCGAAGAGCGATGCCGCGCGGGTTGACGGGGTTCCACGCCAGGCCGAGAACCGTGGCGATGGCGACGAGGAGCGCGGCGGCGAGGAGCGTTCTAGCGGGGCGCTGCATGGGTCTCCGGCGAAACGGGC
>JAFGQW010000156.1 GCA_016935485.1 Planctomycetota bacterium
GGGTGCGTGCATGATATTTTCGTGCGGGACCTGCGCCGGGAGGGCCGGGAGCGTGACGGTGGACACGATCTCAATGCACGAGATCTACCTGAGCATCCAGGGCGAGTCCACGTTCGCGGGGCTGCCGTGCGTGCTCCTCCGCACCGCGGGCTGTCCGCTGCGGTGCCGCTGGTGCGACACGCCGGAGGCCCTTCAGGGCGGCCGGACGATGGCGATCGACGAGGTGGTGGCACAGGCGGCGGCGTTCGAAGTCGGACTGGTGGAGGTGACCGGCGGCGAGCCGCTCGCGCAGGCGGCGTCGCTCGCGCTGCTCGAGCGGCTCGCGGACCGCGGGCTCACCGTGCTCCTCGAGACCAGCGGCGCGCTCGACATCGGGCCGGTCGACCCCAGGGTCCACGTGATCCTGGACGTCAAGTGCCCGGGCTCGGGCATGAGCGACCGCATGTGCTGGGAGAACTTGACGAAGCTCAGGCCCCGGGACGAGGTGAAGTTCGTGGTGGCGGACCGCACGGACTACGAGTTCATGAAGCGGGTGATCGGCGACCACGGCCTCGGCGGCCGCGCCGGGCTGCTGGTCTCCGCGGCGTCCGGCGAGCTCGAGAGCCGCCGCGTGGCGGAGTGGATCCTCGCCGACCGCCTGGCGGTCCGCCTCCAGCTCCAGATGCACAAGTTCCTCTGGCCGCCGGACGTGCGCGGCGTGTAAGGGCCGGGTCGCCGGCAGTGAGGGAGCGAGCCATGCCCCGGATGAAGCTGATCAAGTCCTTCCAGTTCGAGGCGTCCCACCGGCTGCCGTACGTGCCGGAGGGCCACCAGTGCGCCCGGCTGCACGGGCACAGCTTCCGCGTGGATGTCGAGGTGGAGGGCCCGGTCGATCCGCGGACCGGCTGGGTGCTGGACTTCGCCGACCTCGCCGCGCGGGTCCGGCCGCTGCTCGCGCGGCTCGACCACGTGCACTTGAACGACGTCGAGGGGCTCACGAACCCGACCAGCGAGCATCTCGCCCTCTGGATCTGGGAGCGCCTCAAACCCGTGCTGCCGGAGCTCTCCGGCGTTACGGTGGCGGAGAGCGGCACGGCGCGCTGCGAGTACCGGGGCGAGGGCGATTGACCTTCGCGCGCCTCCCGCAGCATGACCCGTCCGGGAGCGGATAGGACGGTTGCGCACGCCGCTGGGTTCGACGGTGGACACCTGCTGGCCCCGGGGGAACTGACGTCACGCGGACCCCGATGTTCCGAGCGCAGGATCGGCCCTGGGCGGGTCGATGTGCGCCCGGCTGACGGCGGGGGACCCCGCAGCCCGCGCCCCCTCCTCGCTCCATCCCATGCGGCAACTACCCTGACACAGGGGGGGACGGTCGTGGCCAGGGCGTCTACCCGGGGGGCGAAGGTCTCAAGGTGCTGCTGAATCACGCGGGAGTTCCGGCCGCGCGGCGCCGGGCGGACTGGGGGCGCGCAGCGGTCCGGCGAAGGACGGCGCGGCAACCAGGGCGCCGAGCCCGAAGGGGCCCGCGGGACAGAAGGGCGCCGACGGCGGCGGCAAGGGTGGCGGCGGAGGAGAAGGCGGCCAGGGCAGGAAGCAGCAGCGCTACCCGCCAGCGTGCGGGCCGCGCTGCGCGGAAGATACTCCCCCGGGGTGTTTGTCAGGATGGCGGCCGATGCGGGTCACATCGGGATCCGCGCGGGTCAGAAGGCTAGCCGCGTCAGGGCACCACGGTGACCGACTTCTTCGGCGAGATGAAGTTGTCGACTCCCGCTACGGCCACGCACTGGAAGTGGCCGGTGATGCCCGCCGCGTTGGCCGGAATCGACAGGATCACGTCGAAGTTCCCGTTCGCGTCGGCGACCCCCAGCGCCAGCGGTCCTCCGATGATCTCCACGAATCCGAAGTAGCCCGGCAACGGCGTGGGCGGGATCATGGACAACCCGAGTGCGAGCAGGATCGTGTCTCCGGGGTTCCGCTGGCAGCGAACCAGGAGCGGCTGGCCGGCGGAGACCGTGCTCGGCGCCTCGATTTGCGGGAGCTGGGGATGGAACGCGACCCGGTTCAGCTCGCCGGGAAACTGCTTCAGGTAGTAGATGGCGCCGTCCGGACCCACGAGAGCGTCCACGTTGTCGACCGTGTCCGCCCAGTTCTCGCTCGTGGGCTGGCCGGGCACCGGCGGCGCCGGGGACCAGGTGGACCCGTTCTTCACGAGCCGCCGCACGAATCCCTGGTAGTAGTCGCTGAAGAACACGTTCCCCTCGTACGCGTTGCCGAGATTCGCGGTGCCCCCGAGCCGGTTGCGGTAGATCGTGAACGGCACGATCGAGGCCGCACCGCTGCCGTTCGGGTACGACGCGATGGGCGGCACCGACGGCGGGGGAGAGCCCCCTCCGCAGCTGGAGAACCGGACCGGGCCCTCGAACCAGGGCCACCCGAAGTTCTCGCCGCCGGTGGATTCGTCCAGCTCCTCGTACTGCGACTGCCCCACGTCGCCGATGTAGAGGTTTCCGGTTGCCGGGTCGATGGTGAAGCGGAACGGATTGCGAAGTCCGTACGCCCAGTACAGGCGTGCGTTGTCGTTCGGACCGCGGAACGGATTGTCCGCGGGCGTGATGGCGGACTTGGCCGGCGGACCGCTTCCGGGCCCCGGCATGCCGGAGACGTCCAGGCGCAGGATCGTGCCGCGAAGGTCGGTGATGTCCTGCGCAGCGCACGGGCTCGCGTCGTCGCCGAGGCTCACGTAGAGCATGCCGTCCGGACCGAACCGGCAGGTGCCACCGTTGTGGTTCGTGGCGTTGTCCGGAATGTCGTGGAGCAGGAGGAACGGCTTGTCGAGCGCCAGGTTCGTGCTCGAAGGCGTGGTCAAGTCGCCGGTCACCGAGTACATCACGATCTGGATCCTGGCCGGATTGGAGGCGTTGTGATGGAAGTAGAGGTGGGGCCGGCCCGGCCAGCTCGGATCCACGGCCACACCCAGCAGGCCCTGCTCGTTCCCCGCGGCGTTGACACCGGGGATGGTGCCGAGCGTGCCGACCAGTCCACCGGCGAACACCTTGACGCGCGCCGTGCGTTGTTCGACCACCAGGATGCGGCCGTCTGGAAGAAACGCCATGCCTACGGGCTGGTCGAACCCGCCCGCAAGCGTCTGGTGCGAGAAGCCCGACGGGAACGTCTGCGCGGCGACGCTGCCGCAGGCCAGGAGGATCGCGAGCAACGCGACCGCCGATGTTCCGGTTCTCATCTGTTCATCCCTTCATGCCTTGGAATCTTCCGGAGTGCCGATCGCGGCTTCGACGTTCTCCCTCCTCCGCGCCGCTTCTCGACGCCGGAGACGGGCGGGCCGCGACGTGTGGTCGTGGGCGTCCCGAGCCTGTCGTCGCGCGGCAACTACCGCCAAGCGCCGCGGCCGCACAGGAGCAGGACCGCGCACGTGCGTTCTCTGCCCTCGGGACGTTCCAGTAGGTTGGGAACGATCGCGACGCGGTCGGACGCGAAACAATACCGGCCCGGGGTGCGGGGGACGGGCCGCTGCGGAGCCGTGGCGCAGGGGCGAACTTGCAGGTGGCGGACGCAGGGGGTCCGGATCTTCGGCGGGACCAGGCGATCGTGTCACAGGGCCGGCATCGGATTCGGCATCGGCGTCGCGGTCGGCATCGTCATCACGTCCGCAGCCGCAGCCGCACCCGCACGCCCCATGCGGGCCGGTCGGCTCCCGGTCGGCGGTGAACGCAGCGCCTCGTGAACCTGCACCTGCACGTGAACGTGCGTACGCGCGGGCCGGCGGATAGGAC
>JAFGQW010000012.1 GCA_016935485.1 Planctomycetota bacterium
AACACGGAAGGGTACGACGCGATCGTCGAGAATCCGTTCCTGGAGGCGGCGCGCGAGCCGCTCTCCACCTTCTCGATCGATGTCGACACGGCGTCGTACTCGAATGTCCGGCGCTTCCTCGTCCACAGCATGCTGCCCCCGCGCGGCGCGGTCCGGATCGAGGAATTCGTGAACACCTTCGACTACGCCTACGCCGAGCCGATCGACGAACACCCGTTCAGTGTCGACGTCGAGGTGGCGACCTGCCCGTGGCGGACCGGGAACCGGCTGGTCCGGATCGGGCTGAAGGGACGGACCGTCCCGAAGGACAGGCGGCCGGCCTCGAACCTCGTGTTCCTGCTCGACGTGTCGGGCTCCATGCAGCCGGCGAACAAGCTCCCGCTCGTCCAGCAGGCCATGCGCGAGCTCACCGCCCAGCTCGACGAGCGCGATCGCGTCGGCATCGTCACCTACGCCGGCACCTCGGGGCTCGTGCTTCCCTCCACGCCCGGTCACGAGAAGGACGCGGTCCTCGGGGCGATCGACCGCCTGAGGGCCAGCGGCTCCACGAATGGCGCCGCCGGCATCCAGCTCGCCTACGAGCAGGCGGTGCAGCACTTCGTCGAGGGCGGCATCAACCGCGTGATCCTGTGCACCGACGGCGACTTCAACGTGGGCGTGACGAGCCACTCCGAGCTGGTCTCCCTGATCGAGGACCGGGCGCGCACCGGAGTCTTCCTCTCGGTGCTCGGCTTCGGCATGGGCAACTACAAGGATGACCGGCTCGAGAAGCTCGCCGACCGGGGCAACGGCCACTACGCCTACATCGACGGCGAGCGCGAGGCCCGCCGGGTGCTGGTGGACGGCCTGGCCGGCACGCTGATCACGATCGCCAAGGACGTGAAGATCCAGGTGGAGTTCAACCCGGCCGAGGTGGCCGCCTACCGCCTGCTCGGCTACGAGAACCGCGCGCTCACAAACCGCGACTTCAACGACGACGCGAAGGATGCGGGCGAGATCGGCGCCGGCCACACGGTGACGGCGTTCTACGAGGTGGTGCCTGCCGGTGGCACAGTGCCGGGTCCCGCGACGGATCCGCTCAAGTACCAGGCACCGGCACAGCCGCGCGCAGACGCCGCCCACAGCGGCGAGCTGCTGACGGTGAAGCTCCGCTACAAGCTGCCGGCCGGCACGACGAGCACGAAGCTCGAGGTCGCCGCGGTCGACCACGGCGCGACCTGGTCTCAGGCCTCGCGCGACTTCAAGTTCGCCGCGGCCGTCGCTTCGTTCGCCATGCTGCTCCGGGATTCCGCGTTCAGGGGCACCGCGACCTTCGAGCAGATCCTCGAGCTCGCCGAGGAAGGCAAGGGCGCCGATCCCAGGGGACAGCGTGCGGAGTTCCTCGAACTCGTGCGCCAGGCCAAGGGGCTGAAGCGGTAGTCGGCGGAGCCTCCCCTCACACACCAAGGAGCGGGTGTCCTCGCGGTCGGCCGGTGCGGCCCGGTCAGTTCTCCCGGAGAATGTCGATCAGGTCCTCGAGCTGCCAGGACTTCGGGATCACGTGGCGGACGGCGGGACCTGCCGTCTCCGGCGCGGTCGTGCGGTCGCTGGTTCCGATGAGCAGCGCGTGGCGCCCGGCGGCGGCGAAGGACTTCAGCAAGGCATGCCGCGCCGTGGGGGGACCGTCGAGGTCGAGCAGCACGAGCCCGATCTCGGCGTCGCCGGCGAACAGGCGATCGGCTTCCGCGCTGTTTGCCGCTCCGTGGCAGATCGCGCCCGCGGCCCGGAGGGCGCCGGTCATGCGGTGGCGTGCATACGGATCCGCGTCGACCACGAGCACGTGCAGGGGAGCGAGCACGGTCCCGGTCGGATCGGGTTCCCGGCCGAGCAGCTGGCGGACGCGGGCGAGCTCGCGCACGTGTTCGGCGCCCGCCGGGTGGAGCAGGAGGATGCGGGAGCCGTCGCTCGGGTCGAGGTGCGCCGACAGGGACCAGCGGCCGGGCTCCGGCGCGTCCAGCACGCCGTTCACCCAGCCGTGGTCGGCCGCCGCGAGATCGATCCCGCCGCGGAAGTGGCTTTCGAGCCGGGTGCTGACAATGTGACCCTGGACGTGACGGAACAGCGCCCGGGCCGCCTCGTTGAGGAAGGTGATGGCGCCGTCCGCGTCGATCTCGAGAGCCGCCACCGGGAGCAGCCGCCTCTGCGGGCTTGCCGTTGCGAGCGCGTCCCGCAGGACGCGCTGGAGCTCCGCGAGCGTGAACGGCTTCTTCAGCAGGTGCGGCACGCCCTTGGCCCACGCGCGCTCCTCGAGATCGCGGGAGACGTAGCCGGAGATCAGCACCGTGGCGAGGGCGGGCTGCACGACGCGCAGCGCCTCGGCCACCGCCAGGCCGTCGATCCGGCCGCCCAGCATCCAGTCCGCGACCAGCGCTTCCGGGCGGAAGCGGCTGCCGACCCGGATCGCCTCGACGCCGTGTGCGGCCGTCTTGACGCGGTAGCCCTGCTGGAAGAGCGCTTGCGCCACCGCTTCGCGGAGGTCCGCCGCATCCTCCACGATCAGCACCTTGTGCATGGCACCTTCCCTCCGGCTCCAGTCGTGCCGCCGCGTCTGCGGACCGGACACCCGGCCAGCGCCGTGTGCGCCGGCCCGGAAAGCGACGCGGACCCGCGGATGGCGATGGCCGCTCCGACCCACCCCTATCCTCTGCCCGGCACGCCCGAGAGAGCGCGATCTGCTGCGACCCGCTTCGCCCTCGTTCGGGTCTACCGGGAGCGATTGTAGGGATCTGTCACCCGGCGGCAAGGGGCATCTGCCGCGAAAATGCGCGCGTTCTTGGGTTCTCGCCGATCGTCCGGTATCCTGGAGGCCGAGACTTCCTGCGAGACGTGGAATGGAGACGACGTCCATGAACCGCTCGTTTGCACTCCTCTGGGCCCTTCTCCTGGGCGTCGCGGCGACGTGGCTACCGGCCCAGCCGCCGGTTCCGGCCGGGTACGACCTCGAGGAGCTCCCGATCGCGATCCTGCCGGAGGTCGGCCGGCGCGTCGTGAGCCCCGTCGCGGTCCGGCTGGTGGTCCCGCTGGATCCGGCCTTTCTCGAGCTCGGCACGGTTCGCCTGGCCCTGGACGACCGGGACATCACGCCGCTCCTGTGGGCGCTGGTCGCCACCCGGCCCGCCGCCCTCGAGCCGTTCCTGTCCGGCGCGGCCGTGCGCGGGGCGCTCGCCCTCGGGCTGGGCGAGCACCGGCTCGTCTTTTCCGCCCGCAACCGGACGGGCTATCGCCACGAGGCGCGCACCCGCTTTACCGTGATCACCGAGGACGAGCGGCGGCTCCGCGCCGGCGAGCCGCTACCGGCGGCGCGGACGAGCGATGTGACGCCGCCGCTGCTCGACTTCACGCCGGACCAGAATGCCTTCGTCTCGAGCGCCACGCCCCGCCTCGAGATCCGCTACGTCGACGAGCCCGGCGGCTCCGGCGTGAACACGGCGACGCTCCGGGTGTGGCTGGACTCCCGCGAGATCACCAGCGCGCTGGTCATCGGTCCCGCCGCCGCGAGCTATGCCGTTCCGCCGGCCGCGCCGCTTCCGAACGGCCGCCGCGAGATCCGTGCCGAGATCGAGGACCACGCGCGCAATCTCGCCCGCAGTTCGGTCACGTTCATCGTGTTCGACGAGGCGAGCCGGCTCGCCTGGTCCTTCCCGCCGACGACGCAGCCCCACATCGTGGGCCACGCGCACCACAGCTACCAGAACTACTCGAGCGCCCCCGAGAGCGCGTACTTCCACCACGGGATCGACATCATGGAGCCGGGGGGCACGTCGGTCTACGCGTCTGCGGGCGGCCTCGTGATGAACCTGGGCCGCTACCAGCCGAGCTCGCTCTACTTCGAGGTCGCGATCCGCGACGCCGACGGCTTCCTCTGGGAGTACCACCACATCGACGAGACCGCCGTTCCCCAGGCGGTGAAGGACGCCTACGCGAACAAGACGCCGCTGCCGGCCGGCACGCTCATCGGGAAGAACGTGGTCTGGCCCGTCAAGAGCCACTACGGGCCCTACTTCCACCACATCCACCTGAACGTGAAGGATCCCGACGGCCGCTACCTGAACGGGCTCCACTTCCTGCTGAAAACCCGGGACGTGACGCTGCCCACGCTCTACGGCATTTACGTCGTGCCACAGGGCGGCGAGGCGGCGCTCAACCGGACGGACGAGCACGACGTGGTGATCTCGGGCGACGTGGACATCGTCGTGCGGGCCGACGATACCATCGCGCCCGACCCGTACCAGCTCGGGATCTACGAGATCCGCTACGCGATCACGGAGCTGAGCGCGAGCGAGGGCCACAACCTGGACGACACCGTGCTCTGGCGCTTCGATCACCTGCCGGGGGGCGCCAGCACGACGGCGCAGGTGTGGGACGTCCACCGGCAGCGGATCCGGCACGACGGGCAGACCTACACGACGCAGGGTGACTACAACGGCCGGCGCTTCTACTACGTCGTGACAAACAGCGACGGGAAGAGCCTGAAGGAAGCGAACTGCTGGCGGACCGCCGCGCGCGACGCCTACGCGAAGCGGCTCTACCCCGACGGCACCTACCGGATCACGGTCACGCTCCGCGACGAGGCAGGAAACGAGAGCCTGAAGACGCTGGACGTGCAGGTGCGCAATCCGTGAGGGGCGGGGGTGCAACACTGTGGGGTCTGACCCCGGTTGCCGAACCGTGCGGGTGCGGGTGGCGCGCGCGGAGAGCGCGCGCTGGCGTGGCGCGGGCGAAGTGCGCCCGCGAGGGTGCGGGTGCGCGCGCGGGTTGCGCGCGCTGACATGGCGCGGGCGGAGTGCGCCCGCGGGGAGGCTACGAACGGAGGTACCGTTCGAGATACCGATAGCCGTCGGTGAGCTCTCCCCGGTGCACGATGCAGGCGCGCTTGAGCGGTGCGGGCAGGTCGAGCTCGGCGAACGGCACGGAGAAGTCCGCGCGGAGGAGCGCCGGCACGAAGGGCATCAGCAGGTCGCCGAACGCGATGGACGCGTCCCGCGGCAGCTCGGCCGGCAGGTTGTCCACGGCGAGGATGGCGACTCCGGGCGCGTGGATCCCGTCGGTGGTCGTGCCGGCGAGCGGGTCGTACGTGTAGACCGGATCGTCCTGCTTCGTGGCCTTGATCGTGCACTCGATCGCACCGTTCAGATCGCAGCTGATGTCCCCGATCACCCGCAGGCGTAACCCGCTGCTCGCCCCGGCGAGAGCGCCCAGCTCCGCGCAGGTCACGAGCCGCGGATTGCTCGACTCCCAGTAGATGCCGTTGACCAGCACCGTGAGATGCGGCAGGTGGCGCGCGAAGGAGGAGCGGTAGCGCTCGGGCCGCGCGCGGTAATCCGCGAGCTCGAACGCCGCGCCCGGCTCGAGGGGCTCGACGGTGTGCTCCTCGCGGAAGACGACCTTCCAGAGCGGGCCGCCCGGCGGCAGGTGGCCGAGCGCTTCCGGCGCGACGACGCGGTGGGGCAGGAGGTCGAAGATCTCCTGCGCGCCGAGGGAGACGTGGCCGTACCCGGCGAAGCCGACCACGAGCGGCGCGACGGCGGCAGGGAGCCCGCCGGCCGCGATCGCCGCGCCTGCCGCCGTCACCGCAGCGCGGGCGGCGTCGAGGTCGGCATAGGCGTGTGCGGGTCGGATCGCCTCGAACGGTGTCGCCAGCCCCTCGCGGGTCAGGCGCTGCCCGAGCGTCCAGAGGGTGTCGATCATGCCGGCGAGCCCCGCATGGCGCCCGAAGAAGAGCAGGCGGCGCCCCTCGTCGTCGACCATCCGCTCGTAGTCGATCAGCTGGCAGCCGAGCTCGAGCAGCCGGCGCAGCATGGGGAGATTGTGGGTCTGTCCCTTGATCGTGTGGGAGAAGAAGAGATAGGTCGTGTCCGGGCGGAGCTTCTCCGCCGGGATCTCCTTCAGCGCGAGCACGACGGGGCAGGGGCCCAGGTCCTCGTCGATCCGGGCGCCCGCCACGGCGTACTCGCGGTCCGGGAAGATGCGGATCGGCGAGGGCTCGACCGTGCAGGCGATCCCGTGGTCCCGGACCAGGGCGGCGACCTGGGCGGGGGCGAGCGGAACGCGCCGCTCCCAGCGGCTCTTGTCCTCGCGGCGGATCCCGAGGCGGTGCGGAAGCTTCGGCGCGGCCATCCTCACGGCCCTTTCCCGCCCGGAGCTCTCGCCGCCCGGGCGCATCGGCGGCGGCCTACGGTTCCTGCGGCTCCGGCTCGGCCGGCGGTGTCTTGGGAGCCTCCGGCTCGCCCGGTTTCGGCGCCTGCTCCGGCGCCGGTGCTGCGGGCGCCTCCGGCTCGGTCGGCTTCGGCTTCGGGCCGGGCTCGGCGGGAGCGGGCGCCTCCTTCGGCTTGTTCCCCTCCTCGCCCGGCACCGGCGGAGCGGCCTGCTTCTCCTCGCCGTCTCCGGCCGGCGCCGGAGGACCAGCCGCGGCCGCCTCGGCCTCCTTGCGCTCGGCCTCGGGCAGGTAGGCGGTGGCCGGTTTGAGCAGCGCGTCGAGATCCTCCTGCTTCACGAGGAAGACGGCGCTGGCGCCGGCGCGCCGTGCGTGGCGCAGGCCTTCGCCGTGCCGGGCCGGGTCGGCCGGCGCGCCCACCTCCAGCGTGACGGTCTTGCCGTCCTTGTCGGCCGACGTGATCTGCGCGAACAGCTCCGGTTCGAAGCCGTACGGCGTGAGGTCTTTGGCGTCGTAGCTCAGGTAGTGGCCCTGGACCTTGGTCGCGCCGAGCTTCGTGAAGAAGGCCCGCGCCGGCTCGGTCTCGGCCGTTCGCAGCTCGCCCTCCTTGGTGGAGGACACCTGGAACGCGCTCCCATCCGCGTCGCGGGTCATCCGCACCACGCGGCCTGCCGACTCCGCCGTCGCCTCGCGCACGTTCCACTCCAGCGGGAAGAGGTCCGTGTCCGCGAGCTCACCCTCGAGCTTGTCGGCGAAGCTCTTCTCGAGCGTGAACACGAGCGAGCCGCTCGACGCCCGCGCATAGAAGGTCTCGGTCTCGCCCTCCTTCTTCGCGCTCACGATCAGCTCATGGGTGACGAGCTTCTCGGTCTTCTTGGTGTCCTCGGTCTTCGCGGGCTTGTCCTGGTCGTCCTCCGCCTTTCCCGGCGCGTCGCCGTCCGGCTTGTCTTCCGGCGCGGCGGCCGTCCCGTCGTCCTCGGCCTTGCCCGTCGCTGCTTCCTTCTTCTCCCCTTCGGCCTTCTTGTCCTCCTCGACGACCTTGACGGTCGCGGTGAGCCGGTAGCGGGGCTGATCGAGGCCGAAGGCGGCGACATCGCCGTCGGCGCCGGCCACGATCGCGTCTGCGTTGAGCCACGACATGGCGGAGACGAGGCCGCCGACGTTGCCGGCATCCGCGCGGATCGTGGCGGGCTCGACCATCTTCCAGTCCTGCCCCTCCTTCTGGAACCGGTAGCGGCCGCTCGGGCGCTCGAGCACGAAGGTCGTCGCGTCCCACCCGTTGAACTCGAGCACGCGCTTCTTCACGAAGGACAGCGGCGGATCGAGGAGGCTCTTGAGCTTCTCGTGGGGGAAGACCCGCACCGCCACGTCGCCCACGCGCCGGGCGTAGACGAGCTTTGCCGGCGCCGGCTTGTCGTCGGGCTTGTCCTCTTCCGGGGCGGGCTTGTCCTCTTCCGGGGCGGGCTTGTCCTCTTCCGGGGCGGGCTTGTCGTCGGGCTTGTCCTCTTCCGGGGCGGTCTTGTCGTCGGGCGGCTTGGTCTCCCCGGCCGCGGCACCCTCGGGCGGCGCCTCCTTCTCGAAGATGTTGCCGACCTGGATGCGCTCGACCAGGATGCGCTTTCGACCGCTCGGGTCCTCGTCCTCGTAGCGCACCACCAGCTCCGCCTTCGGCGCGCTCAGCCCGAAGTCGCCCAGCCCCTTCTCGCCCTCCCACACCAGGTCCTCGCAGTCGGTCGCGGTGATCGCGTCCACGAGACCGTTCAGCCGCGCGTAGTCCCCGCCGATCTTCAGCGGCTCGGTGAGCGACCAGTCGTAGTCTTCCTTGCTCGCCTGGACCTTGCCGTGCGCGTTCAGGAGCGTGAGGGATTTCACCCTGGCACTCTCGAAGTCGACCAGCCGGCGGGCCGCGAGATCGCGTCCGCGCGCGGGGAGCTTCTCGAGGAAGGACTTCTTGATGGTGAAGATCGCCGGCATGCGCTGGGCGGAGGCGTAAACCTGGTCCGGGGCCTCCTTGACCTCGTGGCCGACGCGCAGCTCGGCCGTCGACGGGCCCGAGAACAGCGCCGCAAGCCCGCTGCTCTGGTCGGCGAGCGTCAGCAGGATCCGCTGCACCGCGGGCTCGAGCAGACCGCACTCGGCAAAATCCTCCCGGGCCGCGGTGTCGGCGACAAAGCGTTCGACGCGGAGTCCTTGCATGGCCTCGGCCAGCGTCTTGATCCGGTCGCTGGAGGCGCGGTCGGTGAAGGTCCGTCCTGCGTCCGTGCCCGTCTTCTCGGTCCAGCGGGCCTCCCAGATCCGGCCGGCCACCTTCTCGAGCTCCGCGCGGTAACCGGCGGTGTCCAGGGCGACCTTGGCCGTGTCGGCGAGATCGCTGCGCGCAAACACGTTGCGCGCCCGAAACGCGAGCCCCCCCTCCCGCGCCAGCCGCATCATCTGGCCGAGCGTGTCCTCGACGATCAGGATCCGGTCGTCGTTGTCGAGCTGCACGTACATGCGGTCCCTCTCGCCCGGGACGGGGTTTCCGAGGTGGAGCTTCTTCGTGAGCATCGCGCCGGTTTCGGTGCCGAGCGTGACCTCGATCCGCTCCTGTTCCTGGGGCCGGCCGAGCCCGGTGTCATCGAGCGGCGAGCCGGACGGGCGCGCCAGCGCCGGGGCGGCCTCCCGCAGCGCCACCAGCACGTCGACGAGCCGGTTGACGGCTTCCGGATCCGCCTCCCACTCCACGGCGTAGCCGTCAGTGCCCGGCAGCGGCCGCTTGAAGAACCACCGGTCGCTCGAGCGCTGCAGGTGGATCGTCTGATCGCCCAGCGCGAGCAGCGTGATGCGCTCGACGTTGTCCTGGGTGAGTCCGCGCAGGACCTTGAAGCGCTCCGGGCTCTGGTAGGGCACGGTGGAGACGTCGTGCTCGAGGAAGACGACGAGCGCGGCCAGCGCCACGGCGAGGATCACGATCGAGAGCGTGGTGCGGTCGTTCATGGATCAGGCCCTCCTTCGCACGGTGAAGACGAACAGCCCGAGGGCGAGGAACAGCGCCGGCAGAGCGAGCCACAGCACCCACTTCGCGTGCCGCACCCAGGGCGACTGGAAGTTGCCGTCGAAGGGCGTCGGTGGCACGATCGTGGCCTCGATCCGGGAGGGCCGCTTCTTCAAGTAGTGGAGCACCTGGCGGACGAAGAGCTCGTTGTCGTAGACGCCGTAGGTGCTGGCATCCCCGGGCCGCGCGGCCCAGCTCTCCGGGAACTGGATCCGGTCCTCGATGAAATCGGTGTCGGCGACGACCACCACCTTGCCGCGCTGGCCGGCGAGCTTGTCGTCGGCCGGCTCGGCGATCACCGCCACGTCGAACGGGCCCATCTTCTCGGCCGGATCCTTGGTCGGGCGGAACTGGTCGAGCTCGGTCTCGGCGTACGGCATGAGCATCTGCGGGCCGGGTGGGCCGACGATGCCCGCCTCCAGCACCGGGGTCACCTTCCACTCCATGGCCGCCGCCCGCTCCTTCTCGTCGAGGTCGCTCTCGGCGAGGGTCTCGAGCGGCGAGGCCAGCAGCATGATCAGCGTCGGGAAGCTGCGCATCATCTGCATGGAGGACGACTCGGGGGCATCGCTCAGCGCGGCCAGCGCCTGGGAGATGGGGTGCCGGTCGGGGAACTTCTCGATCGGGATGTAGGGATACCACGGCTCGAGCTGGCCCATGCCCATCCGGCCGGGTCCGGGCGAGCGCGCGAGCCAGATCTGGGACGGGTCCACCCGGATGCGGAACTTCCGGAGCAGCGGTTCGAGTCCGCTCTTCTGGCCCGCTTCCGTGAAGACGAGCAGGTGGCCGCCGGCGTGGACGAACGCCGCGATCTTCTCGATCTCCGCGGCCGCGAACGGCTGGGTGGGACCCGCGATCAGCAGGTAGCGGCAACGCTCGGGGATCGTCCGGTCGCCGGTGAGCGGCGCGAGCGGGGTGAGGTTGAAGTTGCTGCGCACGAGCGTCTGGCGAAAGACCGTGGCCTCGCCGAAGTTGCGCTGCAGGTCGGCGGCCTTGCGCCGGATGTCGAGCTTCTTCTCGCCGTGCCCCACCGTGAAGTAGAGGTTGTTGCCGGGGCTCTCCACCAGCCCGACGATGGTGTCGGCGACGGTCTTCTCCATCTCGTCCCGGGCGCGGGCGGTGCGGAGGTAGTCGGGGCTACCCGTCTCGGCGAGCCACAGCTCGGCGATGCGGAGCTGCTCCGCGCGGGTGGGCGGCAGCGGCGGCGCCATGCCGCCGCGGCGCAGGCGCTCGCGCCAGGTCTCGAGAAACTGCTCGAAGCGCGCCGGGCTCACCACCATGTCGAAGAGCGCCTTGTGGCTCAGGATCTCGTGGCGGTTGCGGTACCGCACGATCACGTCGCGCGCCGTGGCGCCGTACTCGCTCACGACCTGCTTCAAGCGCTCCAGCGCGGCCGCGTTCTTGGAGTCGGGTTCGGTGTCCACGAACTCGTGCTGGAAGCGGCGCACCCCCGGCCGGTTCAAGGCCTCGGCGAACTTCTGGAAGACGCGCTCCAGCACGTCGCGGCGCACGTTATCGTCGGACTTCTCGCGCGTGTCCGGATTGGGGTAGCGGCCCACGAGCGCGATCACGTCCACGGACTCGCCTTCCCGCAGCGCGCCGTCCACGGCCGCGAGCACCGGCGGGGCGAGCGAGTAGATCCGGCCTGCCGTCACGTCGAGGGCCTTGTGATTGCGGGTGGCGAGGTAGTTCGTGAGCACCGCGAGGGTCAGGGCGGCGAGGCTGCCGACGACGACGTTGGAGCCGAAGACGATCTGGTTCCTGAGCCCGCCCGAGAGCCAGCGAGCAAACAGCGCGAGGTAGGCCATCAGCAGCACGAGCGCGGCACCCACCACCCACAGCAGCCGGCGCGGGGTCCAGCGCGCCGCGAACTCCGGCGGGGCCTCGGTGCCGGCGGCGGGCGGGGTGTCCAGTGCGGCGGGCGGCGCCTGGGTGGGCGGCTGCTCGCCGGCCTCCGCGGCAGGCGCCTCCTTCTCGGCGTCGGCTTTCCCGTCGTCCTGTGGCTTTTCTGCCGGCGCCGCCGTCGTCGTCTCGCTTCCCGCGTCCTCCTCGAGTGGCGCGGCCACGCCGGGCTGCTCCCCGGCGGCGGGGGGCGGCGCCGCGGGCTCCTCCGGGAACAGCTCCTCGGGTCGGGCGGTCTTTCCCCGGGCCGCGGCCCGCGCCTCGGCATCGGCCTGCGCGGCGGCGGCCACGGTGGCTTGCCAGGCGGCGCGTTGCTCGCGCACCTGCGCGCCGCCGGTGAGCCATCCCACGGCGACCACCGCGGCGACCACGGCAACGAGGCCAAGGACAGCCAGCACGGTCTTTGCAGCCGTGAGCTGGCGGACCAGGCTGAATCCCGCCCAGCGGCGCGTCTCGAGCGCGCGGACCGCCAGGAACAGCGTGAACACGCCGAGGCTCAGGAACAGGAACACCGTGCGGGAGTCGATCGTGCCACGCGCTACCCAGGCCAGATGCTGGCGGAGATCGAGGTAGAGGGCGGCGTCGCGCAGCCAGCTCAGTTCTCCGCCGGGCTCGGGCAGCTTGGTGAACGACTGGAAGGTGAACAGCAGCATACCAAGGAACGTGAGCACCGCGGCGGCCAGCTGGTTGCGCGTCACCGCGCTGGCCAGCAGCCCGACGCCGAGCAGCCCGAAGCCGATCACGGCCAGCCCGAAGAGGCTCGAGAGCACCTGCCAGCCGTCGAGGTGGCCGACGCGGCCGAGCAGGTAGAGCGGCACGAGCGCGAGAGCCCAGAGCAGCAGATAAAAGAGGAAGGTGCCGGCGAACTTGCCGAGGATCACGTGCCACTCCCGGACCGGCGTGGTGAGCAGCACCTCCTCGGTGCCGCTGCGCCGCTCCTCGGCGATGAGCCGCATGGTGATCACGGGCACCACGAGGAGGAGCGCGATCACCAGGAAATTGAGCTCGCGACTTTCGGCCCCCGCGGCGCCGAGAAACGCCGTGAGCGGCGCGATGTTGAGCTCGCTCGTTGCGTCGGCCGCAGCGAGGCGCTCCAGCGCACCGAAGAACAGGAGCGCGAGCACCACGGCGAACACGGTCAGCACCACGTAGCCCAGGGGATTGACCAGGAGCGCGGACAGCTCGCGCAGGGCGATGGCGGGAATCCGGGTGGCGGCGACGATGTGGATCACGCCCACCAGCACCGCCAGGGCGAGCGGCACCTTGAGCGGCACCAGCCCCCAGGCGCGCGGGAAGAGCACGGCGAGCGCGAGCAGGACCACGCCCAGCCCGAGGCTGAACAGGCGCATGGCGCGGCGGTCCATGTGCGCGCCCCGGTCCACGCCGAACCAGCCGCGGGCCTGGCGCGCGAACAGCAGGAGCACGCCGAACCACAGCCCCAGCGCGATCAGGTTGCGGAAGTTGCCGGCGAGCGCGGATTCGTAGCGGGCGGCGGCGGCGGCGGAGAAGGCGACGAGCACGCGATCCAGCAAGTCGCCGGTCACGCTGGTGAGCGCACCCAGCACGATCACCAGGACCAGGCTGAGGACCAGCAGCACCGGCGCGCGGAACACGGCGGCGGATTCCTCCAGGAACGTCCGGGACTCGATGACTCCGTTCTTCATGGTCAGAGCACCTTCTCCGTCTGCGTGATTCGCACGTACACGTCTTCCAGCGTCTCCCGGCGCACCTCGAGCCCCAGGCAGAGCCAGTCGTTCTTCTTCAAGAGGCGGCTGATCTCAGCGCGGAGGTCCGCCTCGCCGGGCGCGCTCACGCGGCAGCGGTCCTCGCTGTCGACCGGCTCGAGCGGCTCCACGCTCGTGCCCTCAAGCCCGGCGAACGCGACGGCCAGGGCGCCGGGCGGCGCGTGCGCGGCCACGTCGATGATCGTCCGTCCCTGGTCGCGGACCAGCGTGCTCAAGTCCGCATCCGCGATGATCGAGCCCCGGCGGATGATGATCGCGCGGGAACAGATCTGCTCCACTTCGGAGAGGATGTGCGTGGAGAGCAGCACGGTGTGGTCCGTGGCCAGCTCCCGGATCATCTCCCGGGTCTTGCGGATCTCGACGGGATCCAGCCCGATGGTGGGCTCGTCCAGGATCAGCACGCGCGGGTTGTGGATGAGGGTCGCCGCCAGGCCCACGCGCTGGCGCAGCCCCTTCGAGAGGGTGGCGATGGTCGAGCGGCGGCGCTCGTCCACGTGGCAGCGCGCCATCACCTCGGCGGTGGCCACGGCCCGGCGGTGGGCGGGCACCCCCTTGAGCACGGCCATGTACTCCAGGTACTCGTGGACGCGCATGTCGGGGTAGAGCGGCACGGACTCGGGCAGGTAGCCCAGCACCTCGCGCACCTTCACCGATTCGCCAAAGCAGTCGAAGCCGCCCACGCGGGCCGTGCCGCGGGTGGGCGGCAGGAAGCAGGCCAGGATCTTCATGGTGGTGGATTTGCCGGCGCCGTTGGCCCCCAGGAACCCCACCACGGTGTTGCCCTCGATCTCGAAGTCGAGGTCCTGGATGGCCAGGACGTCGCCGTAGGCCTTGGTCAATTGCGCGACGGAAATCACAGCGCTTCCTCCTCAGCGTGGGCCGGGAAAGACCCTGAGAACGCAAGCCTCCGGGGAATTCCCCGGGGTGCTTTACGGACACCAACCCCCGGGGGCCACCACCCGATTCGCGCCGCTCGAAGCCGTGCGGGCCCGGTCTGCCGCCCACGGCGAACCGCCATCGGCCGCTTGCTTCACCGGCCCGTCCACGGCGCGCGCCGCGCGCCCGCGCCGCGCAGCCCCGGTCGACGAGCAGACCTGGTGGTTTCTCGTCCCGGCGCAAGCGCGTTCGGGGTTCCCAGTATATTGCGCGAAACCGCGTCGTTTCAAGTCCGCGCGACGGTTCGCAACAGCGCGCGCGGCAGCGACTTCCGGTGGCGTTCCGCGCACGTCCGCGGGGCCGCCCGGCGTCGGGCATCGCGCGCCGGCGGTACAGCAAAAAGGGGCAAGCCGAAGGGATGAAAATGATAGGTAAAACGGGTCGATTGGGGTAGCGGAGGGTCCCTCCGGCCGCCCTTGATTCACTCAGGCAGCCAGCATTGCAAAGAAGCGGGCACTGCGATTCGCTCGATAGCCTCCCGCCAGCTTCTGGACTGGCTTGTCTCCGTTTCGCGTTTCCTCAGATCCGAACCCGAGAAGTATCAGGGTCTTTTTTTATTGCCTCTCGCGGGTGCTGTCAAGCGGATTGTGGAGAGGCTCATGGCAGTGAAACGAGACCGAGACGGTGCGGATTCAGCGGCCGGCTGAGCGGATTCTACGCGCCGTCGCGGTTTGGGTGCGTGCTCGGGCAAGGGGGTTCGAGGGCGGGCTTCCAACGCTTCTCCGCGCCTCGGCGGTGGGCAGGGAGATCCGCGAGAAGACGGGAGTATTCCTGCGCTGGCACGAGGGTCCGGGGGAAGTCCGGGCGCGCTGTCACGCGGGCGGTTTCTCTCCGGCCGCCGGCTGGTCTTCCGCCGGCGGCTTGCCTTGCGCCGGCGGCTTGTCTTGCGCCGGCGGTTTGTCTCCGGGCGGTGGTTCTTTCCCGGCCGGCGGTTTCTCGCCCGCACCGTCCGCGGGTTTCGCCGCGCCGTCGGGTGTGCCGGCCTCCGGCTTCGGTGCCGGCTCCGGGGGGGGAACCTCGATCTCGTGAGTCCAGGTGAAGATGCGCGTCCAGTCGCCGGAGTTCTCGAAGCTGTCGTAGAGCCGGTGGAACTTCCGGTCGGCCTTGCCGTTGTAGACCACCTTCTCGTTCACCTGGAAGGTCACGTCCCGGTCGAGGTCGAGCACGCGGTCGTTGAGTGAGATCACTAGTCCCAGGATGCGGTGGCACTGGATCACGAGCCGGTTCCCGGCGCGGTCGATCGAGACCTGGAAGCTCGGGGGCTTCTTCCGGGCCTGGGGGTCCTTGATGGCCTCGCTCTCCACCTCGCCGGTGGACCGCACGTAGAAGCAGATCCGCGTGTTGTTCGCCTTCACGCTCCAGTCGATCTTCTCCGGGTACGGGTTGCGGCGCTTCGTGAGCAAGGCCGGCACCACGGCCTCCACCTCCTTGAACGCATCGCGCTCCTTGCGCGGCTGCGGGGCCTCGGCGAGGTTCGCGACGGTCACGTCGATGCCCAGGGCCCTCATCCGGGCGCCGAGGGCGTCGGCCTTCTCGGGATCGAGCGACGCGCCGGGAATCCCGACGAGCAGGAAGGCTACGTTCGTGAAGTCCTCCAGCCGGGTGTTCTCCGGCGGCGCGCCGCCGCGGATGATCGCTCCGGCGAAGACGTGCCCGAGCTGGCTCAGCAGGCCCCACACCTCGGTGGCGCCGTCCAGGTAGCCGTCCAGGAACAGGCGGTTGAAATCCACGTTGTACTTGGGCGGCAGCACGCCTTCCCCGAGCACCCCCATCGTGGCGTAGAGCGAAGCGCGATCGCTCCAGCGCCCGTCGGGCGGGACGCCGTCGGGAAACTCGGGGGCGACGAGGATCGTCGCGGCGTCCTGGAGCTCCCGGGTCGACCAGAACTGGCGCAGGTAGTCGGTGGCCGAGAACCGCGCCTGCCGCGGATGGAGGCAGAGCACGGTGGGACTAGACGTCCGCGCCCGGTACTCGGACGACACCCACAGGTTGTAGATCACCGGGAGCTGCTTGCCCAGACTGTCCGGGAACAGGCACTTCAGGCCGTTCCAGCGCCCGCTGCGCCCCTCGAACCGGTGGTACTTGTCGCTGGAGAAGATCTCCCACCACGAGGTCACGGCCTTCAGCGGATCGCGTCCTTGCGCGGCGATCTTCTCGAGAAACTCGTCGAGCTGCTCCTTGATCTTGGTCGCCTTGCGGACGCCCGGCTGCCGCTGGACCTGGAGCGCCTGCTCGTATTCGCTCAGCAGGCGCGCGATCCGCTCCACCTCCTTCTCGTCGAGCTTGACTTCATCGGCCTTGCCGACGGAGGGGGCGGGTTCCGCCGGACCCGGCGGGGCCTGGGCCGCGAGCGTGCCCCACCCGAAGAGGACCAGGAGGACACCGAGCCGCGAAGGCGAGAGGTTCAGGTTCATGGCAGCGATCTCGACTTCCGTGAAGTCGGCGCGGGTGGGGCGGCGCCAGGAAACGTTCGTGCGTGCGCGTCGATCAGTCTGTATGCATAGATTACTTTAGCAGACCGCGGGAGCGGAGGAAACCTCTTGTCGGCGCCGCGGCCTGCTCGGCAGCCGCCGCGCGGCGGCCGGCGCCGCGCCGGCGCGCCGTCCGCGCGGGATTCCGCGGGCGATTCTTGACGCGCCGCCGGCGGCCTGTCTAACTATCGTGCTTTCAAGATGTAAGGGCTCGCGCCAGGACCGCCTCGCATTCTGACGAACCTTCGGGTCCAGGTCCGTGCGGCGGAAAGCCGGTGGCAGCGCTCGGTGGAGCCGGCCTCCCGCCCGACGAACCGCGGGAAGAACCTCGCGCGAGACCCGGGAAGTCACGGAGGCGCGGGCCCCAAGGAACGCGCTCCTGAGGCGGACCGATTCGGGACAACCTGCGGATGAGCCCGGCGCACGCGCACTCCCGCCTTCGTTACCTGGGCATTGCGCTCACCACGTGCAGCATGCTGCTGCTGCAGGTCTACCTCACGCGCGTCTTCACCGTGCGGTTCCACTCCAGCTTCGCCTTCCTTGCCATCTCCATCGCATTTCTCGGCCTCGGGGCCGCCGGGGTGTTCGCCTACGTGTTTCCCGGCCTGTTTCCTCCCGCCCGGCTCGGGCGCCGCGTGGCGGCGATCGGGCTGGTCTACGCGGTTTCCATCGGCGCGGCGTTCGTCCTGGTCGTCGCGCTGGACGACGCGCTCCTCGCCCGCCGCCCGGACGCGCCGGCTCGCCTCGGCCTCTACCTCGTCCGCGTCGGACTGGCGGGCGTGCTCATGGTGCCGAGCTACTTCTGTGCCGGGCTCATCCTGTCGCTCGTCTTCAAGCAGCTCGTCGCCGCCATCCACCGCCTCTACTTCGCCGACCTTCTCGGGGCCGGCGCGGGCTGCCTGCTGACGCTTCCCCTGCTCGGTCTGGTGGGCGGCGACAGCGCGATCTTCGTCGTCGTGGCGCTGGCGGCGGCCGGGGCGGCGGCACTGGCGCTGGCGGTCGGCGCACGGCGCCTGGCCGCCGCGGCGGCGGCGGGGGTGATGCTCGGCGCGGGGCTGCTCGTTGCCAACGGCCCGATCGCGCTGTTGCGGATCCGCTCGCACGCGACGACCACCGGCGGGGCCGGCGTGCAGCGCTGCCCCGACAAGGCGGTGCGCGAGGATCGGGAGCTTTTTGCCGCCTGGGACTCGCTCTCCCGCATCGGTGTCTTCGAGACCGTCGGGGGCCGCGAGTTTCACGTACGGATCGATTCGAGCTGTCAGACCTCGATCCCGGTCTACTCGGAGGAAGCCCTCCGGGAGTTTCGCCGCGAGCTCACCTTCGAGAAGCTGCCCTATCTCCTCGACCGCCACCGCCGCTACCTCGAGATCGGCGCGGGCGGCGGCGCCGGCATGCTGGCCGCCCATACGTTCGGCGCGCGGCGGATCGTCGGCGTCGAGATCAACGACATCATCGTCGACTGCGCGACGCGCGTGTTCGCGGACCGCTCGGGCCTGGCCGGATTCTTCGCCCGGGACGGCGTCGAGCTGGTCGTGGACGAGGGGCGGCGCTACGTCACGCACACCGACGAGCGCTTCGACACGCTGACCATCACGTTCATCCAGACCGGGGCGGCCAGCGGGCCCACGGCGTTCGCGCTCTCCGAGGCCAACCTGTTCACGGTCGAGGCGTTCGTCCGGTTCTTCGACAAGCTCGATGCGGACGGTCTCTTCTACGTCTACCGGCACGGTGGCAACCAGATGCTCCGCCTCATCGCGATCGTGCGTGCGGCGCTGGCGCGGCTGGGGCGGAGCGATATCCGGGAGCATCTCTTCATCGCCAAGGATCCGCTGCTCAACCACGCCGTGCTGATGGCGGGGCTCCGGCCGTTTGACCCCGCGGAGATCGCCCGGCTCGAGGCCGGCGCCCGGGAGCTCGGGCTCAAGGTGCTCTACTCGCCCGGACCGTGGCACGCGGGCCAGCGGGACAACCCGCTGCTCGCGGACCTGCGCCGGCTCAGACGCACGGGCGGCTACACCTGGGGCGCCATCAAGGAGGCCTACGACCGCCAGCACCGCGACGAGGCCGTGCGGCCGATCGAGCACGCGTACATCACGGCGACCGACCCCGAGGCGTTCGCCCGCGACTATTTCCTCGACATCCGCGCCACGACCGACGACCGGCCCTACTTCTTCTTCTTCTCCGTCAACCGCGTTGCCGATCTCAAGATGGCCTTCGATCCCCAGGGGCTGGAGTACCTGGGCAGCATCGTGGTGCTGCTGTTCCACCTGCTGGTGATCTTCACCGCGCTCGTGCTGGCGCTGATCGTGCTGCCGCTCGTGGTGCGGCGGCGCGGGGCGCTACGCGGGGGCGGCAAGGCCGCGTTCCTCGCGTACTTCGCCCTGCTGGGGGTCTCCTACATCGCGATCGAGGTCTCGTTCATCCAGCGGTTCACCCTGTTCCTCGGCCACCCGGTGTATGCGGTGTCGGTCGTGCTCATGGCGTTTCTCGTCTCGAGTGGGCTCGGCAGTCTCGCCTCCGAGGGGCTGGTCCGGCGGGGGTGGCTCGGGCTCTCCCGCACGCTGGTGGCCCTGGCGCTGCTGCTGGTGCTCTACAACCTTGCGCTGCCGGCGATCTTCACCTCCGCGCTGCTCGCCCTGCCGGCCGGAGTGAAGATCCTGTGCTCTGCGGCGCTGATCTTCCCGCTCGCCTTCCTCATGGGCATCCTCTTTCCGCAGGGGATGCGCCGCGTGGAGCAGGCGGATCCCGAGCTGGTGCCGTGGGTCTGGGGAGCCAACAGCGCGGCTTCCGTGATCGGCTCGATCGTCGCGCTGATCCTCGCCATCCACTTCGGCTTCGCCGTGGTCAGCGGCTTCGTGGTCGGGCTCTACGCCGCCGGGCTGCTGCTGCTGAGGCACCGGGTGTGGCGGCGGGCGGCGCCATGAGCCCGGAGCGGCCGGCCCACGGGCCTCTTTCCTTCGCGGCCGGCGCCTGCCAAGATGAGTCCCGGCTTCGGGGAGCCCCGGTGGGGCCGGCAGGCTGAAGACCATGGACGCCATGGACGCCTTCGAGTGTGGCCGACAGGTCATCCGCGTGCTTCGCGCGGCCGGGCATCAGGCCCTGCTCGCCGGCGGTTGCGTGCGCGATCGACTGCTCGGGGAGGAGCCCGCCGACTACGATGTGGCCACCTCCGCCCGGCCCGAGGAAGTGATCGCGCTGTTCGGGCGCACCGAGCGCATCGGCGTGCAGTTCGGCGTGGTGCTGGTGCTGGTGGGCGGCCGGTCGGTGGAGGTCGCCACGTTCCGGAGCGACGGCGACTACCGGGACGGCCGGCGGCCCGTGCGGGTCTACTACACGGGTCTCGAGGCCGACGCGCGCCGGCGCGATTTCACGATCAACGCGCTCTACCTCGACCCCGAGACCAGCGCGGTGATCGATCTCGTCGGCGGGCGTCGCGACCTCGAGGATCGCGTGCTCCGGACCGTGGGCGACGCCCGGGCGCGGATGGAGGAGGACCGTCTGCGCATGCTCCGCGCGGTGCGGTTCGCCGTGCGCTTCGGGCTGCGCGTGGAGCCGGAGATTCGCGCGGCCTGCCGCGCGCTGGCGCCGCGCCTGGCCGAGGTCGCCAGGGAGCGCATCACCGACGAGCTCTGGCGGATGGCCGCCGGGCCCGCCCCGGACCGCGCGCTGGTCCTGCTGGCGGACCTCGGCCTCCTCGAGCGGGTGCTGCCCGGGGTCACCGCGGATCCGCAGAAGCTCGGCGGGCTCGGGCGCCTGCCGTGCCCGCGGCCGGCGGCGGTCGGACTGGCCGGCTGGCTGTGGGCCGTGGCGCCCGCCGTGGCGGCCGGCGTGCTCGAGCGGCTGCGTCTGGCGCGCGCCGATCGCCGCGCCGTCGAGGGGCTGCTCGAGCGCGCGCCGCGCCTCGGCCGCTTCGCGGCGCTCGACGTGGCGGCACAGAAGCGGCTGGTGCGCGATCCGGCGTTCCCGGACGCGCTCGCGCTCGCCGCCGCGATGCGCGGCGCGGAGGACCCGGGCGTCAGGGAGGCCCGCCGGGCGCAGGCGGCGTGGTCGGCGGCCGACCTCGATCCGCCGCGCTTTCTCGACGGCGCGGATCTGGTGGCCCTGGGCGTGCCGCAGGGACCGGCGGTGGGGGAGCTCCTCCGGGCGCTCGAGGACGAGGCCCTGCGCGGGCGGCTTCCCGACGTGGAAGCCGCCCGCCGGTTCGTGCGCGCCCATCGGCCCGGGTGACGGGGCCGGCGGGCGCCGCCCGTGCTACAGGGTGGCGTAGTAGCGCTGGATCTCCCACGGGGTCACCTGGAGGCGGTACTCGTCGAACTCCCGGTACTTCAGATCGAGGTAGTTGTCGACGAGGCTCTCGCCGAGTGCGGCGCGGACGAACGCGCTCTCCTTGGTGTGGTCGAGCGCTTCCTTGAGGCTCGACGGCAGGCTGCGGATGCCGCGCCGGATCCGCTCCATCTCCGTCAGGTGATACAGATTGTCGACCTGCGGCGGCTCCAGCGGGAGCTTCTCCTCCACGCCTTTCATGCCGGCCGCGAGCATCAGCGCGAATGCCAGGTAGGGGTTGGCGGAGGGATCGGGGCAGCGCAGCTCGCAGCGCATGCTCCGCGCCCGGCCGGGGCTGATGGCGGGCACGCGGATCATGGCGCTGCGGTTCTGCAGCGACCAGGCGATGTAGGTCGGCGCCTCGTAGCCCGGGACCAGGCGCTTGTAGCTGTTCACCGTCGGCGCCCAGAAGGAGACGCACTCGGGCGCGTACTTCAGCAGGCCGGCGATGTAGCTCTTCGCGAGCGGCGAGAGGTGGTGCGGATCGCTCTCCAAGAAGAACAGGTTGGTCGAGCCACAAAAAAGCGACTGATGCACGTGCATGCCGCTGCCGTTCTGGCCGAAGATCGGCTTGGGCATGAACGTGGCGTAGACGCCGAGATCGTGGGCGACCTGCTTGGTGATCGCCTTGTAGGTCACCGCGGCGTCGGCGATTCTGAGCACCTCATCGAAGCGGAGATCGATTTCGTGCTGGCTGGGGGCGACCTCGTGGTGGTGGTACTCGCAGGCGATGCCGAGCTCCGCCAGGGCGGAGATCACCCGGGAGCGCAGGAGGTTGCCCCGATCGACGGGCGGGCCGGTGAAGTAGCTGCCCTGGTCGACGGGCGTCGGGTTGTCGCGGCTAGCGAACGTGAAGAACTCCAGTTCGGGGCCCATGTAGGACTCCTGGCCCTGCTCCCGGAGCGAGGCCACCAGGCGCTTGAGCACGTGGCGGGTATCGCGATGGTAGGGATTGTTGTTCGCGTGATAGAGATCGCAGAAGAACCGGGCCGACCGCGGCGCGTCGACGGCGTGGGGCAGCAGCGCGAACGTGTCCAGGTCGGGGCGGGCGAGGAGGTCGCTCTCCTCGATGGCGTTGAAGCCCGAGATCGAGCTCCCGTCGAAGTGCATGCCGTCGTCGAGGCTTCGCTCCATCTCGGCCGGGGTGATCGCGAAGCCCTTCAAGCGGCCGTCGAGGTCGACGAACCAGTGCCAGATGGACTCGACGCCGTGATCCCGCACGGCCTTGAGGACGCTGTCCTTGGTGTGCTCGCTGCTCATGGCGGTCCTGCGTGTAGGGGTCCAGAGGAAACAGCCGGCAACGGGGCGGGTCCACCCCCTCCCCGCGTAGAGGCACGCCGGATTGTATGCTCGCCCGGCGGGGCAAGCCAGCCTCTGGCGGGCGCGGGTCGGTTTTTCTATAACGGACCCGCCGCGAGGCCGGCGGCGGTCCCGCAAGCCGCGGGCGGGGCCCGGGCGCCCCGCCGCCGGCCGGGCCGGGGTTTGTGCGATACCGTGGAGAGGGAGCGAGCCGTGAAGAACTACAGGGCGTGGGTCAAGCAGGAAGGCCAGCGGTTCGTGGAGGCGGCGCTGGCGGAGTTCGAGGCGGATCCGGGCGTGCACGGCGGCGCCTCCGGCCAGCCCGACTTCCTGGCGTGGGTCGAGGAGCACGATCGGGTCGTGAAGTACGCCACCGCGGTGGGCGAGAAGTGGGGGCTCGGCGACGTGGCCTTCGTCAACAGCAACTCGCCCAATCGCGACGAGCAGGCCGTCAGCAAGCGCCAGGCGATCGACGCCTTCGTGCGCGATCTGTCGCGCACGATCAAGCAGCTCTGGAAGAAGCGCTGAGCCGGAGGGCCCGCCGCCGCGTCCCGGCGGTGCCGGCGCGTCCGGCCGGCCGGCGCGCGGGCCGTCACTCAGGACTTCGACCGCGGGCTCGGCGCGCGGAACAGGTGGGGACAGGCGTTCTCGTCCAGCGCGAGGTCCAGCACGAGGGCGAGCGTGGCGGTGGTCCAGGCGGGCCCGAGCGTGCGGTCGATGTTGGAGCGCAGCAGGCGCGTCTCCCGCGTCGGCCGGGCGGCGAACGCGCCCGCGTGCCGCCGCGAGGCCATCAGGTAGGGGCGATAGCACTTCCAGAAGTCTCTCAGCAGACCCTTCTGGCCGGAGGCGCGGGCGGCCATCGCGCCGGCCAGCAGGTGCATCATCGGGGACACGTGCCCCGCGGGAAGCGTGTCCATGCCGCGCTCGAAGTACCGCAGCATCTTGCGGGCGGCCTTGGAGTTGCCGAGCCCGTTGCGATCGAGGGCGAAGAACGCGCCGGCCGTCCGGCCGGGATCGCCGTGGCCCGCCTGCCCCGGACGCGTCGAGTAGGCGACGCCGCCGTCGCCCGCCATGCAGGCCTGGATGTAGGCGAGCCCGCGGTCCACGCCCGCCGCGTCCACCGCGAGCCCCCGATCCCGGAGGAGGCCGAGGGAGGCGAGCGCGTAGTTGCTCACGATCTCGAGCTCGACGTAGTCGAGCGCGTTCGGGCCGCCGGGTCCGTGTGCGTAGCCGCCGCTCGCCTCCTGGTTGTCGATCAGCTTGTGCGCGATGGCTTTGAGCGCGTCCATGGCGCCGCCCTCCTGCGGCATGGCCGTGAGCAGCAGCGGCGCATAGGCCAGCGGCCAGTTGACCTGGCTCCAGTTGGCGCCCTGCTCGCTCCGCAGCCGCTCCAGCGGATCCGGGGCGTCGAGCGTGCGCACCACGTACTCGACGGCGCGCCGGACGGCCTCGGGGTGCTTGCGGGCTCCATGCAGCGCCAGCCCGGCGAGCGTGGCGACCACGATCCGCCCGTTGTTTCCGCCGAGCGGGGTCTCCCACCCCCCTTGGGCGTTCTGCGTGTCGGCGAGGAAACGCACGGCGCGGTCCCGGACGGTCGCGCACTTGCGGCACTGGAGGGGACAGGTGGCGGCGTGCGCGCCGAGGAACTCCACCTCGACCGTGACGGTCATCCGCTTGCCGTCGCGCAGCACGGTCGCCTCGAGCGCCGCGTCCTTGCGGCTCTCGGCGAGCTCGATCTGCCTCTCGAGCGCCAGGATGGGATCGCCCCGGTCGCCGGGCGTCTTGCCGCCGAGGGCCAGGATGACGTCGCCCGCACGCAGTCCGCCGCGCTCGGCTGGTCCGCCGACCTCGACGGTTGCGATCTTGAAGGCCTGGCCGGCCTTGTCGAGTGTCACCACGTCTCCTTCCACCCCCAGACCGCCGAGCGGCGAGTGGTCGTCGGTGCCGCGAGGAGCGGCATCCGTTTGAGCCGGGCCCGCCGTTGCGGCGGCGACGAGGAGCGTCAGGAGGAGGACAGCCCCGGCAGGGCGGCCACGGCGGGAGCGCGCTCCGGAGGTGGGGCGGCGGTGGGCAGGCGGCAGCGAGCGGCGCAACGTAGTGCTCCTTTTCCGATGGGGACGTTCCTTCTAGCCGGCATCCGCGCCTCGGAAAAGGTGGAAGGGACGTGGCCCGGCTGGCGGAGCGGCTGTTTCGCCCCGTTCGATTCAGGACTTCGATTCAGGACTCGCGACCGGGCGGTTCGTCCGCCAGGTGCACGCGGGCCCACGGTCCCGGTGCGGCCGCCGGTCCCAGCGCGGCGGCGGGATCGAGGCCCGCGGCCTCGAGGATCCGGGCCGCCACGGATTCGCCCTCCGGCACCCTGCCCGGGGCGGTCCGAACGCGCCACCCCGCGCGCGCGGCGGCAAGCAAGCCGGCGCCGAGGTTCCGGTCCGCGCGCCCGAGGACCGCATCGAGCACCGCGCCGTCGGGGGAATCGGCGCGGACGCGCACGTCGCGCCGGCGTCCGAGCCCGTTGCGTACCGCCTGCACCGCGGCGGCAAAGGCGTTCGGATCGGCCACGGCGTCACCCGCGCACGCGGTGTGCGGCCGGGGGATCCACAGGGAGCACTTGAGCTCGACCTTGCCGCCGCCGCCGCTGCCGCCGGCCGCTACGCTGCTCAGCGCCCGGGCGAGCGCGCCGATCGCAACCCGATCGGCGTCGCTCTCTCCGGGCACGCCGAGCAGGACGCAAAGCTCGATCGAAGCGAATCCCCGGCGGAAGGCCTGCCTTCCCGCCTCGACGATCGCCTCGTTTTCGGCATCGAGGCCCGCGAGCCGACGCAGCGCGGGGCAGCACTCGAGCGGCCAGACCTGGGCGTGGGGCGATGTTCCGGAAGGCCCGGGCCGGGGGTCGCGGGCAGGGTCCAGCAGCTCGACCTGGTCGGCGAGCGGCAGCCCGGGAATGCGGAGACCGAGACCGAGCCCCCGAAACCGGGCGCGGAGCCCGGCGACCAGGCCGGCCAGGTCCGGATGGTCGTGCGGGTGCGGTGCCCCGAGCGTGATGTCCTCGTGGCCCGTGGCCACGTACTGGGCCTCCGCCAGCTCGAGCACGCGGGCGGTCGACCGGGGACGCGGCGGTGCGAGCGGCGTGGGCCACCCCTGGTCCAGGTCGAGGGGCGGCCGGCCGGGGCCGGCGCCGCGGACGATCTCGATGCGCATCCCGTCGTCGAGAACGCGCACGCCGGCGACCAGCGGCCGCGGGTTCACGGGGGCATGCTCGAAGTCGCTGAC
>JAFGQW010000157.1 GCA_016935485.1 Planctomycetota bacterium
ACCTCCCGAGTACCTCGTGAGAGTAGCAGAGGTCCGCGGCAATGTCCAGTTTATTCGTCATCGTATTTACGGATTCGGGTACTAGCGATCAGCCGTCAGCTGTCCGCTTGTGCTGCCTGACGGTGGGAGAGGCGGGACGGGTATGTCCGGCATCACCGCGCGTTGATCGACACGGAGACGGCGTGCCGGGCGGGTTCACCGCTCGTCGTGGCAGGTGCGTTACCGGATTGACTTGCGGATTTCTACTCGCCGTGCGCGGAAGTTCGCACCTCGTAGTGTAGAGCCATTCCGCGCGCCCGGCACGGACCGGGTCCGACCGCAGAGGAGGCCGCGATGGACGACATCCGAGATCTGAACCCCGGCGATCGCGTGGACCGCGCCGATCGCAGCATCGTCAGGGGACTGCGCCGCGTTCTGATCGCACTCGGCGTCGCCGTCCTCCTGCTCGCCGCCTACGCGCTCGTGGAAGCAGGCTGGGTGGCCTGGGCCACGATCGGCATCGTGGTCGGCGCCGCCGGCGCCGTGGCGCTGATCGTGCTGCTCATCGTGTTCCTGATGAGCTGACCGGTCGCGTCGTGCGCCCGACCGCACCGCCCGCCGCGTGCCGAGCTGCCGGGCTCGCGCTCGCTCAGGCGCGGGAGAGATCCGCATCGATCGGGTGGATCGCGATGCGCTTCTTCTCGCGCCCCCGGACGACGGTGAGCTCGAGCAGCTCGCCGAGCTTCCACTCCGTCAAGAGGCGGTACATGTCGTCCACCGAGGCCACGTCGCGCGTGCCTGCGGCGACGATGATGTCCCCGCTCCGGACGCCGGCTTCCCAGGCGGGTCCCTCGCTCTCGACCGAGAGCACCTGCACGCCGTGGTCGCGGCCGAGCTGATGGAACTCGACCAGGCGCCGGTCGAGCCGGAGTGTCCCCCCCACGACCCCGAGGTGGCCGCGCCGCACCCGCCCGTGGAGCAGAATCTGGGCGACGACCCAGTTGGCGGTGTTCGACGGCACCGCGAATCCGATCCCCTGGGCCATCGCGATGCTCGCCGTGTTGACGCCCACGACGCGGCCGTGGGAGTTCACCAGGGGCCCGCCCGAGTTGCCCGGGTTGAGCGGCGCGGTGTGCTGGATGATGTTCTCGATCAGGCGGCCGCGCGTGTTGCGGATGCCGCGCCCGAGCGAGCTCACCACCCCGGTCGATACGGTGGAATCGAAGCCCAGCGGGTTGCCGATGGCGATCACGAGCTGACCCACGCGCAGGTTGTCGGAGTTGCCGATCGCCGCGAAGGCGAGCCCCGTCGCCTCCACCCGGACCACGGCCAGGTCGGTGGCCGGATCGGCTCCGATCACCGTCGCGCCGTGGGTGGTGCCGTCCGCAAAGCTCACGCGCAGCGACTCGGCGTCGGCCACGACGTGGTGGTTGGTGAGCACGTAGCCGTCCGGAGCCAGCACGATCCCCGATCCCGACCCCGTCGGCCCCTCCGGTCCCGGGCTCGTCCGGTGCACGGTGATCCGGACCACGGTCGGCGCCACCTCCTCCACCACCGTGATGATGGCGCGGGAGAACGAATCGAGCGCCTCGACAGCGCCGCCCCGATCGTCGCGGATCTGGCAGCAGCGCCCGCGCGTACTGTTCTTGTGGTTCTCCGCGCCTTCCGGCGCCGCTTCCTCGTTCCTCGGGCTCATGCTCTCGACTCCTCCGGCGCACCCGTCCGCTCGGGTCCTCGCGGGCGCTGTGCTGCCGCCGCCGAGTCCGCGGCCACGCTTGCGCGAAGCGCGGACGGCCAGCCAGACGCAGACGGTCTCGGTCCGCGCAAGAGTCGCTTCCCACTCTCGCGGATCCTCGGGTCCAGGTCCGCGCGGCGCAATCCGGGAAGGGATTCTTGCGCGAATCCTTTAGTCCAGTCCCCGGGGGTTGTCGGCCGTTTTCGCCGCCGGGCTGGCCCATCCCGGCCCCGGAAGACCCCCCGCCCCGCGCCATCCCCGCCGGCACGCCGGGTGGAGCGGGGGCCGGCTGGAAGAAGCGCGCCTCCAGGCCGACTCGACCGGACCGCCGTCCGGTCCGGAGCCTGGTCGTGCCGGGGCTACTCTCCCCGCACCCAGAACATGACCACGCTGGTCTTCACGTACTGGTAGCCGGCGCCCGCCGGCTTGACGACCAGCGCCTGGGCGTACATCGCGATCGTGAGCATCGGCGGCCAGTCCTTGGGCACCATGACCGGATGGCGGGCGAATCCCTGGTTGAGCGATCCCATGCCGCAGGCGAGGATCGGCCAGGCGAGGTCCATCGTGACCCAGCCGAAACTGGTGGCGCCCGGCAGCGGGCTGATGCCCAGGAAGGCCACCTGGTTCACCTCGGCCGAGCCGGTGACCGTGAAGATCAGCGGGGTTCCGGGAAGCCCGCTGCCGGCGACGGACAGCACGGGATCCTGGGCGGTGCCGAGACCCGCCAGCACGAGGACGATGACGAGGCTGATGGCGACGAAGCGCATCTAGACTCTCCCTTTCCGCTGTGTAAGCTTGCCTTGACCCTGAAGCTGGTTCCGCCCGCGGCGGACCTCACGGGAAGTCCGCCGGGCGCCCCGATCCTACGCAAGCCGCCGGATGGCGTCAACACGGGCGCGCTCCTTTCCGTGCGCACGCGGCCGTCGGCCCGGGACCGCTTCGATCGGCTCGGGCACAGACCACACACGACCCGAGGATTGCCGCCGGCCGCCCGCCCACGCCGTGTGGGCGCTCCGGGCGAGCGCGCTGATTCGAGGTCTCCTTCGGGTGCGAGGAACCAGGCCGCCCCGGCGTGGCGAGGCGGCGCGCTCGCACGTCGCAGGAAACGCGCGAGAAGCGTGGATGGGCCCAGCAGGATTCGAACCTGCAGCCGACGGATTATGAGTCCGCTGCTCTGACCGTTGAGCTATGGGCCCAGGAGAAAACGGGTGATTGCGCCACTGGAACGTAGCGCCCAGGGTTGTAACATCTCGCGCCGCGAGATTGAAGCGCCCCCGTCCCGAAGACCCGCCGAATCGTGCCTTCCCGACCCGCCCAAGTCCGCTCTTCACGAGAACTTGCGTCGACCTTCCGGAGCCTGAGCGGCCGGCGGGTTCAAGGTCCGATCCCTCGAGATCGATAAAGGAACATCGCTGCCGGAACCGGAGCGCGCCACCCACCGAGGAGCGCAAGCCCCGGATTGGAGCGGAGCGGATCGCCCCGTTCGCCATGCGCCCGGTGCCGGCCGCGAATGCGGGAACCCGTGTGGCGCCGGTTCGATGCCACCGTCGGTTTCTCCCGCGGCTCCGCGCCAAGGACGCCAATGGCATGAGCAGACAGCCGGGGAACGGCTCGGCGAAGTGCAAGAAGGCCACGCCTTCCGGTTCCAGAGGCTCTCGCAAGCGGCAGCAAGCTGCGCACCGCTCCCCCCGGAGCCTCGTCATCGTGGAATCGCCCGCCAAGGCCCGGACGATCCACGGCTATCTCGGCTCCTCCTACGTCGTGAAGGCGTCCATGGGCCACGTGCGCGACCTCCCGAAGAACCGCCTCGGCGTCGATCTCGAGCACGGCTTCCGCCCCGACTACCTCACGATCCGCGGCAAGGGCGCCGTGCTGCAGGAGCTCCGCAAGGCGCTGCGCCGCGCGGACCGGGTCTACCTCGCTCCTGATCCCGACCGCGAAGGCGAGGCCATCGCGTGGCACCTCGCCGAGGCGCTGAAGATCCCGCCGGACAGGGTGCACCGCGTCTCCTTCCACGAGATCACCCGCCGCGCCGTGACGCAGGCCATCGCCAATCCCACTCGACTCGACCTCGACAAGGTGCACGCCCAGCAGGCCCGCCGGATCCTCGATCGGATCGTCGGCTACCAGCTCAGCCCGCTCCTCTGGGAGAAGATCGCCACCGGACTCTCGGCCGGCCGCGTGCAGTCCGTCGCCGTCCGTCTGATCGTCGAGCGCGAGCGCGAGATCCGGGCCTTCCAGCCGGCGGAGTACTGGCGCATCCACGTGCAGGCCGCGCTCCCCGGCGAGGCCGCCGCCCCGGCGACGGCGCCCCTCGCCCTGGAGGTGAAGCGGGTCGCCGGCGCGCCGGCGGCCATCCCCGGCGAAGCCGCCGCGCAGGCGCTGGTCGCGCGCATCCGGAGCGCCCCGCTGGAAATCGCCTCGGTCGCGACCCGCGAGCGCGCCGAGAAACCGCCCGCCCCGTTCATCACCAGCACGCTCCAGCAGGCCGCGAGCACGCGCCTGCGTTTCCGCGTGAACCGGACCATGCGCGTCGCCCAGCAGCTCTACGAGGGCATCGCGCTCGGCCGCGACGGCAGCGTGGGCCTGATCACCTACATGCGAACCGACAGCTACCGCGTCGCCGACGAGGCGATCGCGGCCGCGCGCCGCACCGTGGCGGCGACGTTCGGGCCGGCCTACGTGCCCGTTGCGCCCAACCACCACGCCGCCCGCAAGGGCGCCCAGGAAGCCCACGAGGCGATCCGCCCCACCGATCCGGCGCGCCCCCCCCAGGACCTGAAGGAGCACCTCAGCACCGATCAGTTCAAGCTCTACAACCTCATCTACGAGCGGTTCCTCGCCAGCCAGATGACGCCCGCCCGCTATGCCGTCACCGAGGTCGCCGTCGATGCGGGCGGCGTCGGGCTCGAGGCCCGCGGGCGCGTCGTGCTGTTCGACGGCTTCACCCGCGTTCTCTCCGACCGCGACGAGGCGGACACGCGGCTCCCTCCGGGACTCGCGCCGGGCCTCGGGCTGGGGTGCCTCGCGGTCGAACCCGCCCAGCACTTCACCGAGCCGCCGGCCCGCTACACCGAGGCTTCCCTGGTCCGCGCGCTGGAGAAGCTCGGCATCGGCCGGCCGAGCACCTACGCGTCGATCCTGTCCGCGATCGCCGATCGCGGCTACGTCCAGGTCGAGGACCGGCGCTTCCACGCCACCGAGCTCGGCGGGATCGTCACCGACCAGCTCGTGCAGCACTTCCCGAGGATCCTCGACCCCGCCTTCACCTCGCACATGGAGGTCGAGCTGGACCGGATCGCCGCCGCGGAGGTCGACTGGACCACGGTGCTCGCCGAGTTCCACGCGCACTTTCGGGACCACCTCGAGGCTGCCCGCCACGCGATGGCCGACCTCAAGAACCACCCCGAGCCAAGCGAGCACGTCTGCGAGAAGTGCGGCCGGACGCTGGTGGTGCGACTCAGCCGCCGCGGCAAGTTCCTGGCCTGCTCGGGCTACCCGGAGTGCCGCAACACGCGCTCGATCGACGGCGCGCCCAAGGTCGCGGCGGAGCCGACGGACCTCGTCTGCCAGCGGTGCGGCGCGCCGATGGTGCTGCGCACGGGCCGGCGCGGGCGCTTCCTGGCGTGCTCGGCCTTCCCGCGCTGCCGCCACACGCTGGACTGCGACGACCAGGGCCGACCGCGCCCACCCGAGACCGTCGATCCGCCGTGCGAGAAGTGCGGTGAGCCGATGATCGTACGCTGCGGTCGGCGGGGGCGCTTCGCCGCGTGCTCGGCCTATCCGGCCTGCCGGAACACCCGCTCGCTGCCGGCCGCGCCGGCGCCCGCCCCTGCGGCCGCCGAGAAGATCAGCGAGACCTGCCCCGAATGCGGCGCGGACATGGTGGTCAAGCACGGCCGCCGCGGGCCGTTCGCGGCGTGCAGCGCCTACCCGAAGTGTCGGGCCACCCGGCCCCTCGAAGCGCATCCCGCCGCGCGCCCCGACTGAGGAACGCGCCCCGGGGAAGCCGTCGACCCCCGGCCGCACCGCCGCCCGAACCACGCGGCGCCCGCCGGACCACCCGACTCGAGCCTTGACAGCGGACCGGTGGCGCGATAGGTACACCCGTCATCGGGGCGGCCTCGGCCACAGGGTTGCCCGCGCTGGATCCGAGGGAGAACGTCGCGCCCGCGATCGCCGTCCGGCGGCGCTTCGCAACCGGAGGCGGTAACGAAGACCCGCAGCATGTCGGTACCGAGATTACGCTTCGAGCGCATCCAGAAGTTCCACTTCCATGGCACGGTGCGCGGGCACGTCGAGACGGCGGAAGTCCTGCGCGACGTCGAGCTCGAGTTTGGCGCCGATGAACAGGTCGCGATCCTCGGACCCGCCGGCGCCGGCAAGACGACCCTGCTGCGCCTGGCCTGCCGGCTCGAAGATCCCAACGGCGGGATGATCTACCTCGACGGCCGCGACCTCCGCACGCTGGACATCCGCGAGCTGCGCCGGCACGTGGGCCTGGTGTTCCAGAACCACGTGCTGTTCGGCGAGAGCGTCGAGGACAACGTCGCGTACGGACTGCGGGCTCGGGGATCCACGCGCGAGCAGGCGCGCGAGCGCGCCGGCGCCGCCCTGGAGCGCGTCGGTCTGGACCGCTCCTTTCTCGACCGCAAGAACACCTCGCTCAACGCCAGCCAGATCGCGCGCGTCGTGCTCGGCCGGACGCTGGTTCTCGAGCCCACTGTGCTGCTCCTCGATGAGCCCGCCGCGCACCTCGATGCCGCCACGGCCCGGGACCTGTTCGCGGTGCTCGAGGACCTGCACACGCCCGCGGGCCCGACCCTCCTGTGCGCCACGACGCGCCTGGAGGAAGCGCGCCTGTTCGCACGCCGGGTCGTCCTGCTCGTCGCGGGCGAGGTCGTGACGGACCTACCCGCAGACGAGTTCCTGGCCGGCGCCGGCGTGGACAAGGCGCGGCGCTTCCTGACCGCCTCGGGATACTGACGCGATGTCCGCCACGCCGGAATCGACCCCATGATCGCCTCTGCGCCGGCCGCCCTCTCCATCACCGTCGCGGATCTGGCGGTGGGCGGCCTGCTGGTGGCCGCCACCCTGGTGCTCCTTGCCTTCCAGGGGCTCGGCCTCACCCGGGAGGTCCTGTGGAGCACGGGGCGCGCGCTCCTCCAGGTGCTGCTCCTCGGCGCGGTTCTCAGCCTGCTGCTCGACCTCGACCGCTGGTACTGGGTCGTGACGACGCTCTTTCTGATGACGCTCGCGGCGGTCCACCGCGGCACGCACGGGCTGCGGCACTCGCTGCCGTTCCTCAAGCTGATCGCGCTCGCCTCCATCGGCACCACGGTGCTCGTCGTCGTCGGGTTCGTCGCCTGGCTGGTCCTCCACATCCGGCCGTGGCATTCGCCCCTCTACCTCGTGCCGCTGGCGGGCATGGTGCTCGCGAACGCGATGAACGGCTTCAACCTGTTTCTGTGCCGCTTTGCGGCGACCATCCGCCAGCGCCGCGACGAGGTCGAGATCAAGCTCAGCCTCGGCGCCGACGTGCGCGAAAGCGTGCAGACCCCCCTGCGGGACGCGATCCGCACGGCCATGATGCCGCTCGGCAACCTGCTGGTGGTGGTGGGCGTGATCCAGGTGCCGGGCATCATGACGGGCCAGCTCTTCGCCGGCGCCTCGCCCATGACCGCCACCGGATTCGCCGCCCTGATGATCGAGGCCGCCGTGGCGGCGATCCTGATGTCGACGATCCTCGCCGCCCTGCTCACCTACCGGCTGTTCTTCACGCCGGCGATGCAGCTCAAGGAGCAGGTGGGCTGACGGCGGGCGCGCGGCACGGCGCCGCGCCGCGGGTCACGCCGTCGTCGGATTCGACGCGCCGTCCTCGAGGCCGGGTTCGCCGTTCCAGTCGACCCGGGCTGCGTCTGCCCACAGGCCGTCGAGATCGTAGTAGGCCCGCGCCTCCTCGTTGAAGACATGGACCACGACATCCCCGAAGTCCGCCAGCACCCAGACGCCGGCATCCAGCCCGTCCAGCGCGGTGCGCTGGAGGCCCCGGCGCTTCATGGCCAGCACGATCTCCTCGCTGATGGCCCGGATCTGCCGGCGGTTGGTGCCGGTGATGACCACGAAGAAGTCGGTGATCTCGATGAGCGGCTCGACCTCGAGGACCACGATGTGCTCGCCCTTGAGGCGGTCGGCCAGCCGGGCGCACTCGACCGCCGTCCGCCGCGCATCGTGCGGCGCCGGCGCGGATCGCCGCGCGCTGGGGTCGGGATCGGACGGATTGGCGGCTGGACTCATGGACCCGGCGACGGCTCCCCATCGGGCCCGTGCCGGCCCGCGCCCGGGCAGGCACCGCCGGCGCACCCGCCGTCACGATCACGCTCGTTCACTCCCAAGGTCGGCTCCATTCGTGTCACGGCCTGCTCGCCGAGGGACGGCCCCGGACCGGAGCCCGCCTCCCGCCCGGTTCCTCCGCTTCCTTCCGGTCGAGAGTCCCCCGCATGTTTCACTCGCGTGTCGCGCCGAGGGCGACCAGCGTCCGCCGCACGGCTTCCCGGGCGTCCCTCTCCTCCTCCACGACCTCCTCCGGCCCGTCCTCCAGCACCTCCAGCGCCGCGAGGGCCTGCCCGATCACGTGCGCACTCCGCGCCCGGTCGCCGTTCGCCGCCGCGTCCCGGGCGGCCCGCCCGTGCTCCGCCACCCGCAGCCATGTGCCTGCCCGCTGCACGATCCACGCGACGTCGCGTAGCTCGACCGCCGCCGCCGTTGCCGCCGGCTCGCTCACGACCTGTCGATACCGCTCCAGCTCGCGGAGCCCCGCCCGGAAAGCCTCCGCCGCCCGGCCGAAATCCCCGTCGATCAGCAACCGGATCGCCCACCGCTCGGCGGCCCCGGCGAACAGCACCCCATCCTCCGGGCCACCGTCCGGCGCCTCCCGCAACCGGGCGAACGCCTCGAAGACCACGGCCTCCGGGGAAGTGCCCGACTCGGCCTGTCGAAAGCGCGCGCCGTCCTCGCCCGCGAACTGCCCGGCGATGAGCCCCAGCCGCAGCAGAAGCTGACGACAGGTCGGCAGCCGTTCCAGACCCTGCCGGGCCAGACGGAGTCCCTCGTAGCGGTGGCGGAACCGCTCCTCCGGGGTGGCCGCGCGGCGCACCACGTTGAACGCCTGATGCCATGCGGCGTAATCCCACACCTGGGGGCTCGAGGGATTGAGCTCCGCAAGCACCCGGAGGTCCTTCTCGAGGGCGAAGTAGCGGCCCTTGCGATACTGCAGATCCACCTTGAGCCAGTAGAAGCCGACCACCGGCGCCCGCAGGCCGCCGAGGAGATACCCGTACAGAAAGCGCGTCGCCTCGGGGACCGCGCCGGCCGCGGAGGGACCGGACCGGGACGGCCGCCCGGACCGGCGGAGCACGCCTTCCGACAGCGCGATCAGCGCGAGTAATCCTATTGCAGCGAGGGGGCGAATCCACGTCTTTTTCAGGAAACTCCCCCCTCTCCCGGGATGCGCCCCGGCCGGCGCCGCCACAGCGCGATCCCGAGCAGTGCACCCGCCCCCACCAGGCCGGCCGCCAGCGCGAGCTGCGGCAGGGTCTCGGCCAGCACCCGACTCCACTCCACCAGGCGGCCGCGGCCGAGGGGATCGAGCACGCCCGCGCCCCGCAGATCGGGAATCGACCGCAGCAGCCCGCCCAGCCAGACAAGCCACGGAGTCACCACTTCGGGCTCCCCCGGCTCGCCCGCCCACGCGACGAAGATCGACGGCCGACCGGCCAGCTCGGCGTACTCCCCCAGGAACCGCGCCGTCCAGCTGACGACCCAGAGGGTGAGCGCAGCCAGCAACGCGACCGGCGGCGAGACGAGGAGGGCCGCCGCGAGCGCCGCCGCCGCCAGCACGAGACACTTGCTGGTCACCATCCACCAGAGCTCGAGCGCGCCGCTCATCGCCGCGCACGGCCGACCCGACTCCAGGACCGTCGCATCCTCCCCCGCAGCCACCGCCACACCCGGGCTTTCGCAGCCAAGCACGAGCCGCCCGCCCCGGAACCCCGGCGGAAGCGGCACGCGCAGCGCCACCTCGGGCGCCGCCTCGAGGCTCCGGTCGAGGCCGGCACCCTCCAGGCGCACGCGAATCGGACCGCCGTCGAAACCTCCGTAGCAGAACATGGCGAGTCGCGTCTCGAAGAGCCCCTCGTCGAACGGCGCCTCCGGAAGCACCCAGACCAGGCGGCCCCGTCGCGCCAGGGCCCAGTCCTTGCCCTCCAGCCGGTGGCGCACACCTTCAACGGCGGGCGGCCCGACCACCACGACCGGACGAACGCGCTCGCCATGGACCGGCACGCCGGCCAGGACCATGACCGCGACCGCCGCCGCGATCGCACCGGCAAGCGCGGCGGCCTTGCCCAGCACGTACTCGCCCGGGCGCAGGGGAAGCCCCTCGAGCGGTCCGACCCGCCGCGCGTCGCGCAGCGCCACGAACCCGTGCGCGGCCACCCAGATCGATAGCAGCGGCGCCACCACGTTGAGGAGCTCGATCCACGCGGCGTGCCGCGCGTACGGACCCCCGGGGGCGAGCGCGGCCAGTCCGACCGCGAGCAGCGCGGCGACCAGCACGCTCCACGGAGCCCGGCCGCGGCCGAGCCAGCGCGCGCAGACCAGCAGCCCGGCGAGGAAGGAAGCACGCCGCGTCGACGCGAAGCTCACGACGGTTCTCCGGCGAGCGACAGGAAGAGCCTCTCCAGGGAGCGCCGCCGGCTGGCCTCAGTCTCGACGCGCCCGCCCTGGCGGTTGACCCATGCCACCAGCTCGTCCCGCGCGGCCGGCTCGAGGCCGCGGATGCCGAGAACCGGATCGACCGGTCCAAGCAGCTCGTCGAGCAGGCCCGCCGCCGCGATCCGGCCGCCCACGAGGATGACCAGCTCCGAGCAGCGCGCCTCCGCTTCCCGCAGCAGATGCGTCGAAAAGAGCACCGCCGTGCCCGCGCTCCGGCATTCCTCCATGAGCGCGAACACCAGCGCGCCGCCCTCGGGATCGAGACCGGCGGTCGGCTCGTCCAGCACCAGCAGCTGCGGAGCGTGAACCACGGCGCGCGCGAAGGCCAGCCGCCGCGCCATGCCCCTGGAGTAGGTCGCGACGCGCCGCCGCCTCGCCCCGGCCAGCCCGAGCCGGGAGATCAGCTCTTCCACGCGCCGGCGGCGGGCCGGACGGTCCATCCCGTGGAGACGGCCGGCAAGGTGCAGCGTCTCGTCGGCGTCGAGGAAACCGAAGAGCGCGCTCTCCTCCGGCAGGTACCCGATGCGGGCCCGCGCCCGCCGGTCGGTGGGCGGCAGGCCGAAAAGCTCGACCCCCCCGCGGTCCGGCGCCTCGAGGCCGAGGAGCAGCTGGATGGCCGTGGTCTTGCCGGCGCCGTTGGGGCCGAGGAGGCCCACGTGCGCGGCGGGTTCGCAGCGCAGCGTGAAGTCCGCGAGCGCATCGACCCGGCTGCGCCGCGAGGTCCGGTACGACTTCGAGAGTCCGGCCGCATGGAGCGGAGGCCTCGGAGAGGAGAAGCTTGAGACAGCCATTGGGCCTGTATCTTACGGGACGGCCGGCGGCTTGGGTAGCGCGACAGCGAGCGCGCCGCCGCCTCTCGGGCGCGCGCGGGCCACGTCCGCCGGATGGTCGATCCGGCGCCACGGGCGGTTTGCCGTTGGCAAAGTCGCCGCGGGAGTTTTCAATTCGGGGGCATCGCCCGTGCATTGCCGCGTCCCCATGTGAGGAGGACCATGTTCACGCTGACTGTCGAATCCGGCCCCGAACCGGGCCAGTCGTTCCGGGTGACCGAGCGCGCCGCGATCGGCCGGCTCGCCGACAACGACGTGCCGCTTCCCGACGCGAGCGTCTCGCGCCACCATGCCCGCCTCGTCGTGGAGGCCGGGCGGCTCCTCGTGCGGGATCTCGCGAGCGCCAACGGCACCTTCGTAAACGACGAGCGGATCGATTCGGGAGAGCTCCGCGCCGGCGATGTGCTGCGGATCGGAAAGGTCGCCCTTCGCGTCGCGTCGGCGGCGGCCCCAGTCGTTCCGCCGCCGCCCGCCGCCGCACCCGAGCCTCCGCCGCCGCCCACCACCGCCAGAACGCCGGCGCCGGCCCCCGCCGGTCCACCGCTTGCCAGTCGGATCCGCACGCGCGCCCCTGCCCCGGAGGCCGCCGGCGGCACCGCCCCCATGGAGATCCGGCGGCGCGACCGGATCCTGCAGTACAGCCCCTATGCCCGCGCGCCCAGGGACCGCGGGATCTTGCAGTCGGATCTCGACCAGCGGTCCGCACTGTTCAAGCTCGGTGTCGCGGTGCTCCTGGTGGCCTTTGCCCTCGCCGTCATCTTCCTCGGCGGAAGACTCGTGCACTGGCTGCTGCCGACGCCTCAGCCGACGTCCGTCGAGAACGTCTTCGAGGAGGACAGCACCCGGCCGTGAAGTGCGAGCAGCCGCGCGGCAGCGCGGCGCCAGGTGAAACCCGCCGCCCTTCGGCGCGCGCGCTCGACCCGCTCGCGAACCTCGGCGCCGCCCGCCAGGACCACCCCCAGCACTTCGGCCCAGCTCTCCGCGCTGGCGCGCGGCACGACCCATCCTCCCCGGCCGACCACCTCGGGCAGCGCGCCAGCGTCGGCCACCACGACCGGGCAGCCGGCCGCCATCGCCTCCAGGGCCGTGAGACCGAATCCCTCGGTGATCGAGGGCACGATGAGACAGGCCGCCCCGGCGATCAGGCGATCGCGCTCCGGGTCGGCGAGATAGCCGGGAAACCGCGCCCGCCCGGCGCACCGCCGCGGCGGGACGCCGGCGCCGATCCAGGTGAGCCGCACCGGTGCGCCCGTAGCCGTGCGCTCGTTCAGCCGCGCCACCGCCGCCACGGCGAGCTCGACCCCCTTCTTCGGGCGCAGCGTGCCGACTGCGATGATCTCCCGTGCGGCGTGTCGCCCGACCCGCCGGCCCCGCGGGCCCGGCACCCCGGGAGGCACCCATCCCAGCGGCCGGTCCGCGGCCCAGCCCGCTGCACGTGCGGCGCGCCCGGTGTGGCGCGAGATCACCGCCAACCCCGCGGCCCAGCGCCGCGCGGCCGCCCATCCCGTCGCCTGCCGTAGCGTTCGCACGCATCCCTCGGCGCGAAGCGCGCTCGCATCCGGCACCTCGTACGCAGTGGCGACGACCGGCACTCCGCACGGCGGCGGGACAGCCATGAAGAAGGAATGGAACAGGTGCGGCCGGCAACGGCGCAGCGCCCCGGGAAGATGCGCCAGCCGGTAGGCGGGCCCGGCACCGAGCCGCACGACCTCGGCCCCGCGCCCCCGGAGCTCCGGCCCCGGGAAGTCCGCCGCGTGCGCCGCCGGCACGTCCGGAACGAAGAGGGTCAGGGCGACGGGATGGGAAGCGGCCAGCGCGGCCTCGAGGAGCCCCCGGGCGTAGCGCGCGACACCCGTGGGGCGCGTCTCGAGAAGCGGCGTCGCGTCCACTGCAAGGCGGAACGGACGCGGCAGCGACTGCCTCATGACAGCGCCTCCCGGTACGCCGCGAGCGTGCTCCGCGCCGCGCGCTCCCAGGTGAACGCCGCCGCCCGCGCGGGTCCCTCCCGGGAGAGCCGCGCGCGCAGCGCCGCGTCATCCAGGAGGCACTCGAGCGCCTCGGCAATCGCCGCCACGTCCCGCGGATCTACCCTGAGCGCCGCGGATCCGGCCGCCTCGGGTAGCGCCGTCGCGTCGGCCACCACCGCCGGCACGCCGCAGGCGAGCGCCTCGAGCACGGGCAGGCCGAACCCCTCGTAGAGCGACACGTAGGCAAAGGCCGCGGCCCCCCGGTAGAGCGCCGGCAGATCCGGATCGGCCACGGCTCCGAGCACGCAGATGCGCTCCCGCAGCGGCGACGCCGCGATCGCCGCCAGGACGGGCGCCTCGAGCCAGCCGCGCCGGCCCGCGAGCACGAGTCCGAGTCCCGCACGGCTCCGCGCCACGCGTTCGAACGCGGCGACGAGCCGCGGCAGGTTCTTGCGCGGCTCGAGGGTCCCGACGTGAAGAACGTAGGAAGCGGGCAGCGCGAGCCGCCGGCGCAGCGCCGCCACGTCGTCCCCGCTCGCGCCGCCGAAGAATGCCCGGTCCACACCCGGCGGCACCACGCGCAGACGGCGCGCGTCGAGCGACAGCACGCGCACGGCCTCGGCGGCGGTATGTCCGGAGTGCACGAGCACGAGCCGCGCCGCCGGGGCCAGGCGCTCGGTCACGCCGCGGAGCGCCGCCACCGCGCGGGCCTCGTGCCAGGAGGGATCCACGGCAAAGCTGAGGTCGTGCAGCGTGAAGACGTGGGGGGTGTCGCGAAGCGGCAGATACGTGAAGTCCGTGAAGTGGAACAGGTCCACGCGACCGAAGTGCCACTCGGCTCCGTACCCCAGGCGGCCGAGCGCCTGCACCAGCCGGGCCGGCACCGGCGCGCGGCACACCTCGAGCGCGGCGCTCCGCGGCAGGCGGGCGCTGCCGCCGAACCGCCGGATGTGGCAAGCGTAGAGCCGCAGCCGCGCATCGATCTGCCCGTCCTCCGCCAGGTGCTTGAACCCCTCGACGAGGCCCCGGGTATAGCGTCCGATTCCCGCCCAGGAGGTCAGTGCCGACCGGTAGTCGATGCCGATTTTCATCCGCCCCGCGTCGCGCTCCCACGGAAAGTTCTTCCCGCGCCGAAGCCGGTTCGATGCCGGGCGCCGATGGCTTCCCTGGCGACCCGGACGCGGGCCGGGCCCGCCGCGCGGCAGCAGCCCGCCCGCGCGCCCCGGCTGCTTTTTCCGGCACCCATGGTGACGCGGCCGCCCCGGCGCTTCAACTCCCATTCAGGGGTCGACTTGCTGCGCCGATAAAGACTCCGGGACGCCCGCGGAGGCTGCCCGGGCGAATCCTCCCTGTTCGATGCCGTCACCGTCCATTCGGCACCGCGTTGGAGCTGACGACCATGAGCCGGACCGCAGCGGTTCTCGCCGCGGCGTGGATCGCCGCCGCCATCCCGGGCGCAAGCCGCCCGCTGGTGGCCGGCGAGTATCACGTCGCCCTGGCGGGCTCCGATCTCGCGGGAGACGGCACGGCCACCAACCCGTGGCAGACCATCACCCACGCGCTGCGCACGATCCCCGCACCCACGCCGGCCGAAACCCACACCATCCACGTCGGTCCGGGGTACTGGCTTCCCGGCGGAACCGAGACGTTCCCGCTCGACGTGCCCCAAGGCGTGATTCTGCGCGGCGCCGGCATCGATCTCACGGTGCTGTCAGAAGTGCTCCCGAACACGCGCCAGCCGCCGGCCGCCCAGAGTGCGGTGGTGGTGCGGCTCCAGAACGGACCGGCCGGCCCGCGGATCGGGGTCGCGCCGGCGGAGCTCACCCATCTCTCGATCGCCTTCGCGCGCGTCGGCGTGGAGGTGATCGGCGACACCGCCAACGTCCCGGAGCCGCTCATCCACGGCGTGAAGTTCGCACAGAACCACATCGGGATCCAGGTCACCAACGCCGCGCCGAAGGTGGAGCAGTGCCTGTTCGACGCGAACACGATGGGCATCAGCGCGGGCCGGATCACCACGACCGGGGGCGACATGGAGTTTCGCCGCAACTTCTTCTGGCGGAACACCTACGGCATTAGCGCCGCCAACACCCAGGGCATGCTCGTGGAGCAAAACCGCTTCGAGCAGAACCACACGGGCATCCTGATGGGCGCGGTCGGCAGCATCACCACGAGCCCCGTGCTCCGCAACAACGTCTACTTCAGGAACGGCCAGGGATACTCGGCAAGCGCCATGCTGGGAGCGATGCTCACGCCGCAGCTCGTGCACGAGACCTTCCACGGCAACGGCACGGGCATCTCGAGCATGGACGATATCTACTTCGGCGGCCGCTCCGACCCCGATATCCGCAACTGCATCATCTGGGGCAGCCTGATCCACGATCTGAACGGGGTCAGCCAGAACGAGATCCGCCATTCCAACCTGAGCACGGCCGTCGGGGTGCCGGTGGGACCGATCATCGGCGTCAACGGCATCCTTGCCGTGGACCCCGGCTTCGTCGACGCGGGCGGCGGCGACTTCCACCTGAGCGACCGGTCGCCGCTGATCGACAAGGGCACGATGGATGTCCGCGCGATGCCCGCGGCCGACCTGGACGGCAAGCCGCGCACCATCGGCTACCCCGACCTGGGCGCGCACGAGTTCGCGAGCTTCCTCGTCCACAACCGTGCGGCCTGCCAGCCGCGCGAGCTGCGCCTCGTGCTCACCGCCCGCCAGGACGCGTTGCGGGTCTACGTGCTGGCGGCGAGCCTCGTCTCCGATCCGCTCGGCGGCATCGCGATCGGCAACCGGCGGGTCCCGCTCTTGCCCGACGGCATGTTCTTCGACACGATCGGCTTCAACGGCCGCATCCCCGGCTTCCTCGGGCCGATGAACGGCGGCGGCCAGGCCCAGGTCCGGATCTTCGTTGCCGACTGGCCCTGGATCAGGGGATGGACCGTCCACCTCGCCTACATCACGCTGGACCCGACCTGCCCCCACGGGATCAAGACGGTCTCCAACGTCGTGTCTGTGGCGGTGGATACGCTGTAGACCCGAGTCGGGCGCGCGGGCGGCAGCCTCGAGTCGAGCGGCGAGAGCCACCGGCCCCGCGCTCCCGGCCAGGCGGCTCGAAGCGCGCGCATGGTGTGCCGCGCTTGCTTCCCCCGCCGGCCAGCGCCAGCCCGCAGAGCTCATCCGTCCTCGAACCGGATCCAGCCAGGGGTGCGGACCAGCACGCTGCCCGACAGCACGGACGATTCCCCGTCGCGAAGACCCGCGAGCGCGAAGTCCACGTCCAGCACGACGCGGGCTGGCAGGCCGGTGCGGCGATCGCACCGAATCTCGCCCTTGAGCCGCGCGCGAAGCTCGCTCAGAGCCCCGAGCGGACGGAGAGCCGACCGGAGGAACACGCCGCGAAGCCCGGCGCGCAGTCCGGTGGCCTCCGCCGCGGTGCCAAGCTCCTCCGCGAGCTCCAGCCGGAGTCCTCCCCGCAACCGCACGACGACGTAGACCGGCCCCACCCGGTCCACGGTGCCTTCGATCCAGCCGCGCCAGCGGCCCAGCTCGGCCAGCCGCCCCAGCCCTGCGCTGCTGCGCTCCGAATCGAACCCGACCGCCAGGGATTCGCCCATCCGGACCGGTCGGGAGCGAATCGCCGCGGCCAGCCGCTCGGCCAGCCGACCGAGCGGATACCGAGCGCGTGCTCCGGGAAACGCGAGCGAAACGACATCCTCCCAGCCCGCGAGCGCCTCGGGCATGCCGCCGAAGTCGAACGTGCCCCGGCCGATCACGAGATCATGCCCGCCGGCCGCGCCGCGTGTGGCGCTCGTCAACCGGAGTTCCAGCTCGGCGCCGGCGTGGCCGCGTTCCGAGCGGTTTCCGCGGACGAGCTCGACTCGCGTCAGTTGAACCGACACGACTCCGCGAACCGCCCGGTCCGGCGCCAGTTCGAGCTTCACCGTCACGGGAAGACCGACCGGCTGCGACCGCAGCACCGGCATTTCCTCCCAGGGGCGCTCCCGCTCGGCCCCGAAGAGAGCAACCATCGCGCCGACGGCGCCAAGGAAGAGCAGCAGCGGGACGAGCGAGTAGCGGCGTGGGCTTCGGGGCGGTGGGACGCGGCGGTCAGCCGGACAGGGAGGCTGCGCGGATTCCCGGCGGAACCTGCCGCAGCGCGGACACAGGAGCTCGTCGGCGGCGGGGGTGTGCCCGCACACGCAGGTCCAGTCTCCGCGCGAAGTCTTCGGGACGGAGTCCACGGCGCAATTGTAGTCGAGGATGCCGCCGGACGGAGGCACCGGGGCCGCAAGGCACAGCTGCCGGCGCCGGCTCGAGAGCCCGACCGCCGGCTTTCGCCGCCTACTTGCCCACCCTGTGCCCGTGGAATTCCTCGCCCTTGAGGATGAGCGCGTGCAGCCTGGCGAGCTCCCGCTGGAAGAAGCGCACGACCGCGATGATCGTCGCCCCGACAAGGCCCAGCACGAGCGCCAGGACGATTCCTTTCACCATGCTTCCTCGCGGTTCACCGCCGAGCGCGGTGCGGCATCCGAGTTCTCGGTATGATACCGGGAGCCGGCGCCGAGTAAAGGACTTCGCCGTTTCTTCCTCAAGTGTGCCCCCGGATCCTGCCGGCCCGCAACCCGGCACGCGGACCGCTCGGCCGGACGGCCCCTCGGGACAGCGCGTCCTCGAGGCCCGCGCAAGAGTAGATTCTCGGGTTCCGCCGCGAGCCCTCAGGATCGGTCTGGCGGCTCGTCGAGCCGACCGAGGCTCAGGCGGAAGAGGCGCCGGGGCAGGAGACCCAGAAGGGCGGCGCCTCCGAGGAACACGGCCGAGCTCGCGGCGGCGGCGACCGGGAACGGCAGCGTCCGGAGCGCCGCGCTCGCCGCGAACGTCGCCGCCCCGAGGAGCAGCAGCTTCGCCGCGGCCGCCCCGTCCGGCCGGAGGCCCTCGACCCGGTGCACCAGCACGAGGCAGGCGGCCGTCACCAGACCCTCGGTCGCCAGGGTCGCCCAGGCCGCGCCGATATGGCCCCGGAGCGGGATCAGCCACAGGTTGAGACCGACGTTGACGACCAGTCCGCCCAGAGCCGCCAGCGTCCAGAGCCGCTGCCTTCCGAGCGCCACCAGCGAGATGCTCGCCAGTGCCCCCCCGAACGCGAACACGCTCGCGGCGAGCAGGATCTGGAGCGTCGGCACCGCGACGCCGTAGCTCGCCATGCGCTCGCGGTAGAGGAACCTCATCAGCTCGGGCGCGAGCGCGCCGCCGACGGCGGCGATCCAGATCGCGAGTCCCCAGAGGGCGGTCAGCGTGTCGCGGTAGATGACCTTGAGCCGCGCCCGGTTCTGCCGGCGCTCGCGGGCAAGGATGGGCAGGACGCTGATGCCGACGACGCCCGCGAGGTAGATGACGAAGTTCAGCAGCCGGTAGGCGGCGTTGTAGTAGCCAGCCTCCGCGTCGCCGACCAGCCCCTTCAGCATGAGGGTGTCGAGGTAGAAGTAGAGGATGCCGGCGAGCGCCGCGACACCCTGTGGCCAGCACTCGCCGAGGAAACGCGCCCCGCCCTGTCCCGAGGCCAGCCGCGGCGCGTGGCGACGGGCGAACCGGAAGATGAGCAGGCCGCCGCAAAGAATGCCGGCGGCGTAGGCCAGCGCGAGGGCCCGGAAGCGCCCCGGACCGGCCTCGAGCAAGCACAGCCCCGCCACCGACCCGGCGAAGAACAGGAGCTGGCCGGCGCCGAGGGCGAGTGCCGGGCGGCGCATCCGGTGGCGGACGCGAAACACCACGGAGAAGCTCCCGAAGTAGAAGCCCGGCAGCACCACCAGGGTGAGCAGGAAGCTGGTGCGGTACGCCGCTCCGTCCACGAGCCACAGGACCGTGGCCACGAACAGCACCCCGCCGAGCGCGGCGAGCCAGGCCTTGGCGGTCAGGAAGTCCCTGAGAATGGCACCCTCGCGCGCGGGATCGCGGGCGATCTCCCGGGTGGCGATCGGGTCCCCGCCGAAATCGATCAGTACGTTGAGGATGTTCCAGAGGTTGACCAGGACGTAGTACAGGCCCACCTCCGCCGCCGGCACCCGGTGGACCAGCAGAATGAGAACGGCGAAGTTGGCCCCCGCACCGAGCGCCCGCGCCGCGAAGAGCGCGCCGACATCGCGCGCCACGGCCCCGCCCACCGAGGCCGGGCCCGGCCGCCCACCGCCACCGTCGGTCGCTTCCATGCCTTCGAGCCCTCCCCGTGGCCGCGCGAACCCGGGCCTTTCCCGGCCCGGTCGCCCGCACTGCCCGGCCCGCTCCGCGCGAACGCCGCGCGCGACCGGTCGGAGTTTCCGCGGCCGACTCCTGGGAAAGGGAACGTGAGATTCTATATTTAGGTCGCCGGCGGATGAACGCCAGCGCAGCGGAATCGGTCCGGTTCGCCCGGGGCGCCCCCGGTCGACGGCGGCCGGCACCGGTGCGAGACGCCGCATTCGCCAGGCTCGAGATCGATCCGGCCCCACTTCGAGCCCGGCGGCAAACCGGGTCGTCGAGCGGCACATCCGCGGGTCCGGGGTCGTTTCGGCCCCGGGAGGCCGCTGAAGCCGTGCCCAGCCGGGGCGCCCCGATGGCGGGCGCACGGCGAGCCGAGGAGTGAAACATGACCGAACGTGAGCCCGTGCGGGCACCGACCGGAACGCAACTGACGTGCAAGAGCTGGCAGACCGAGGCCGCCTACCGCATGATCCGCAACAACCTGGACCCGCGCGTGGCGGAGGACTGGGAACGGCTCGTCGTCTACGGCGGCTCGGGGCGCGCGGCGCGCGACTGGGCCAGCTTTGATGCGATCTCCCGCACGCTCCAGGAACTCGAGGACGACGAGACCCTGCTGGTGCAGTCCGGCAAGCCGGTCGCCGTCTTCCGGACCCACCGGTGGGCGCCGCGCGTGCTCATCGCCAACTCCAACCTGGTGCCGCGCTACGCCACCTGGGACTACTTCCGGGAGCTGGAGCTCAACGGGCTGATCATGTACGGCCAGATGACCGCCGGCAGCTGGATCTACATCGGCGCCCAGGGGATCATCCAGGGCACCTACGAGACGTTTGCCGAGGCGGTGCGCCAGGAGTGCGGGGGCGAGGCTCGGGGCAAGCTCATCGTGAGCGGCGGCCTGGGGGGCATGAGCGGCGCGCAGCCGCTGGCGGCGACCATGCTCGGCTCGACCTACCTCGGCGCCGAGGTGGACTGGGGGCGCATCCAGCGCCGGCTCGCGGACGGTTACATCGACGAGATCGAGACCGATCTCGACCGGGCCATCGAGAAGGCGATCTCCGCCCGGACGCAGGCCAAGCCGTGGAGCGTGATCTACCACGGCAACCAGGTCGACCTGCTCACGCGCCTGATCAACCTCAAGGTCGCGCCCGATCTCGCCACCGATCAGACCAGCGCGCACGACAACTTGAACGGCTACGTCCCGCACGGCATCTCCTACGAGGACGCCCTGACGCTCCGGATCGAGGATCCCCAGGCCTACATCTCCCGCGCCATGGACTCGATGGCCGAGCACGTCTGCTGCCTGCTCGAGCTGAAGAAGATGGGCGCCACCATCTTCGACTATGGCAACAACCTGCGCGGCCAGGCGTACGACGCGGGGATCGAGGACGCGTTCACCTATCCCGGGTTCGTGCCCGCCTACATCCGGCCCATGTTCTGCGAGGGCCGCGGCCCGTTCCGCTGGGTGGCGCTCTCGGGCGACCCGGAAGACATCCACCGGATCGACCAGGTCGTGCTGGAGGCGTTCCCGGACAACCGCCTGCTCGCGCGCTGGATCGAGCTCGCCCGGACACGCATTCCCTTCCAGGGCCTGCCGGCGCGCATCTGCTGGCTCGGCTACGGCGAGCGCGCGCGCTTCGCGGCGCTGGTCAACGATCTGGTGAAACGCGGGGAGCTCAAGGCCCCGATCGTCGTCGGCCGCGACCACCTCGACTGCGGCTCGGTGGCGTCGCCCAACCGCGAGACCGAGGCGATGCCCGACGGCACCGATGCGATCGCGGACTGGCCGCTGCTCAACGCGCTGCTCAACACCGCCTCGGGGGCGACCTGGGTGAGCATCCATCACGGCGGCGGCGTGGGCATCGGCAACTCGATCCACGCGGGACAGGTCACCGTGCTCGACGGCACCGACGAGATGGCCGAGCGGGCGCAGCGCGTCTTCACGGCCGACCCGGGTCTGGGCGTCGTGCGGCACGCCGACGCCGGGATCCCCGCCGCGATCGATTTCGCCCGGACCCACGGCATCAGGATGCCGATGAGTCCGGCGCCGGTCCCGGCGGCAGGGGCGCCGCCGGCCGCGACCGTCTGAGGCGCGCCGGCGGGCGGCACAGGCGGTCCAGCAGGATGCCGGCCGCCACCACGACGTTCAGGCTCTCGGCGCGGCCGGGGGTGCGGATCGTGACGAGCTCGGGGCGGCGAGCGAGAAGGCGAGCCGACAGACCGCCGCCCTCACCTCCCACCGCCAGCGCCCGGCGCGCGCCCGCCGGGATGGCCTCGGGTTCGCGGCCCCCGCGCGGCACGGCCCCGAGCAGGCGAAAGCCCCGCGCCGCCACCAGGTCGAGCGCCGCCTCCGCGTCGAGCTCCGCCGCCACCTCGATGTGGAAGATCGCCCCCATCGCCCCCCGGATCGCCTTGGGATTGAGGGGATCGGCCGTCCCGCGGAGCAGCAGCACCGGGGAGACGCCGTAGGCATCGGCGGTCCGGAGCAGCGCGCCGACGTTGCCGGGATCCTGCACGCCGTCCACGATCAGCACGGTCCCGCGCGCCCGGCGGAGTGCAGCCGCGAGATCCACTTCCGGCCGGCGCGCGGTGGCGAGGATTCCCTGCGGCGTGACCGTGCCGGCCGCCGCGCGCAGCTCGCAGCTCGTCACGGCGAACCGTGGCACGCCGCTTCGCTCGAGGTCGGACAGGAGCCGCCGCACGCTCTCGACCTCGCCGTCCGGATCGAAGAAGACCTCCTCGAGCGCCCAGCGCGCCGCGAGCGCCTCGGCGACGAGCCGCGGCCCTTCCACCAGAAAGAGCCCGTGTTTCTCGCGCCCCTTGCGGCGGTGGAGCGCCTCGAGCAGGCGTCGCTGCCGATCCGAAAGACGTCCCCCCCGGGCGGCGCGTCCGGTCATCCCTCGCGGCTCCGCGTCATCCCCGCCGGCCCGCCGTCGGGCGCGCGAACGCAGCGCGGCGCCGGGCGGTCCCGGTCAGCGGCGGCCCAGCCGCCGCGAGATCTCCGCCTCGCCCTGGCGCAGGCCCACCAGCCGCTCCATCTGCTTGAGGAGCTCGCGCTGCACCCAGTCCACGTCGCCGTCCGCATGGCTCTCCTTCAGCGTGTCCATCCCGTCGAGCAACCGCTTGACGAAGGCGCGATACCGCATGACCTGGAGCAGCGGCACGAAATCTCCCTCGCTGCGGATCTTGCCCGCCGCCAGGAAGGCCTCCCGGATCGTGTTCACAAGGACGCCGAACTCGCCGTGGCGGATCCGCTCGCGGTCGTCGCGCCCAACCGCGAAGATCTCCATCAGCCGCCCGAACGCCTCCTCCATGTTGCGCAGGTAGTCGCGAAACTCGGGCCGGGCGCGGCCCTGGCGTGCGCAGGCGAGAAACTCCTCGCGCTCGGGTGCCGTGAGCCCGAGCGCGCCGGCCAGGATCTCCACCTTATCCAGCGTCGGCGGCGGCTTGCGGCCGGTCTCGACCTCGCGGATGTACTGGGGGCGCGTCCCGATGGCGCGCGCCAGCGCGGCCTTCGTGACCGGACGGCGGCGGATGTGCTCGGCGAAGAGCCGGGCGAAACTCGGATCGACCGGCCCGCGCGGACGCGCCGCTCGCTCGCTACCGCCGCCGGACCGCGCTCCAGCCCGGCTCCTCCTCTTCTTCGCCTGCCGCTGCGCCATGCGTCCCTCGCGTCCGGCCCCGGGCGCCGGTTGCCACCGCATATCGACCGGTTCGCCCCTCGACACGCGCCCAAAGCCCCGCGGCCGCCCTGCGGGCTCGAGCGCCGCCCAGCGCTCCCTGCCCGAACCGGTCCGGAATCGGTAGTATAAACCGCAGCGATCGGCGCCGCCAGGGCCCGGCCCCGCGAGCGCCGGCGCAACGCCTGGAGGCACCAGACCACCGGACTGAACGCGAGAAAGGCACAGGGGATCGTCAACGGCGCCGCGCCGCGGCGCCGGTCGGGCCCGCCGCGATGCGATGCCGCTCGGGCCGCCCCGCTCCCCACCCGTCGACCATGGGACGGATTCGCAGCGAAGACGGCCGACCGCTCGATCTCGGCCGACCGATCACCGAGCTCACCCTGACGGTCGCGGCCGGCGAGGACGGACTCCGGCTGGACCGCCTGCTGAAGCGCTACGTCACCTGGCGCTCCCGCACGCGCCTGAAGGAACGCTGTTCCGGAGGGCGGGTGACCGTGAGCGGCGTGCCGCGCAAGGGCGGCACCCGCGTGCGCGCCGGCGACCTCGTCCACGCCGATCTCGGCGACCTCGAGGAGGAAGTGCGGCACGACCGCATCCCGCTCGCCGTGATCTACGAGGACGACCACCTCGTGGCGATCGACAAGCAGGCCGGCGTCGTCGTCCATCCCGTGGGCCGTTATCTCTTCAACACGCTCCTCAACGCGCTCCACCTCCGCTATCGCCGGCCCGACGACCCCGCGCACGACATCGTGCCGAAACTGTGCCACCGGCTCGACCGGGACACGAGCGGCGTGCTGCTCGTCTCCAAGGACGACCGCATCCGGCGCTCGCTGTCCTTCCAGTTCCACCACGGGCTCGTGGAGAAGGAGTACGCCGCGATCGTCGACGGCGTCGTCGCCCCCGAGGCCGGCGTGATCGACGGCCCCATCGGCCCCTCGAGCCGCGGCGACCATCGCATGCGCCGCTGCGTCCGCGCCGACGGCCTCGAGGCACGCACCGGCTTCGAGGTGCTCGGGCGGGGAGCGGCCCACACGGTCGTGGCCGCCCGTCCCCGCCAGGGACGCACCCACCAGATCCGCGTCCACCTGGAGCACCTCGGACACCCGATCGTCGGCGACCCGCTCTACGGGCGTCGCCCGCCGCCCGCCGGGCTCGAGCGCCAGGCGCTCCACAACCGCTTGCTCCGGTTCTACCACGTGTTTCTCGACCGCTTCGTGCGCCTGGAGGCGACGCTGCCCGCGGACCTGCGGGCGTTCTGCCGGCGCCACGACATCCGGCTGAGCGACCGCGGCCGCGCGCTCCTGGGCGAGAGTGCATCCGCCGACCGCTGAACCGCCGGCGCCGCCGCGCGCCGCCGGGCGCGGCGGTTGCCCGACCCCGGGAAACCCGGCTTGCCGGGAAGCGCGCCGGTGGCGTATACTCACCTCTCTGTGGGCCGCCCGGCCGGCCCGGGTTCCGATATCGTCCACCCCCTGAGAACGAACAGGAGCAGATGGTCTCCATGCTGCAGGATTGCCGAAACCCGTGGATCGTGCTCGCCCTCGGCGCCCTCGTGCTCGTCCTCGCGGCGGCCCTCGCCGCACAGCCCGAATCGGGCAAGCCGCCGGAACCGCCCGGGCCGCTGCCTCCGGGCGCGGCGGCCGTCGTCAACGGCGAGATCATCTCCCTCGAGGAAGTCCACGAGGCTCTCTTCAAGCAGTACGGCCAGGGCATCCTCGACCAGATGATCAAGGCCAAGCTCGCCCAGCAGGAAGCGAGCCGCGTCGGCGTCGCCGTGGATCAGAAGGAAGTGGACGGCAAGGTCGAGGAGTGGAAGAAGAACTTCCTCGGCCGCTTCAACAACGACGAGCGGGCCGCCGAGGAGATGCTGGCGCGCCAGGGCGCCTCGCTCGAGAGCACGCTCAGCTACATGCGCCAGTACCACACCACCGAGAACCTGTGGGCCCAGCTCGTCCGCCACCGCCGCAAGCCCGATCTCGCCTCCTTGCAGCAGGCCTTCGAGCAGCGCTACGGAACCGACGGCGAGAAGTTCGACGTGGCGCACATCGTCCTCTCGATCAACATCAATGACGAGCGCTACGCCGACCGCTACACCGAGCGCGAGCACTACCTCGGACTGGACCAGATCGAGGAGAACGCGCGGCAGCTCGCCGCCCAGATCGCGGCCCGCGCGGCCGCCGGGGAGGACTTCGGCAAGCTCGCGGAGCAGCACTCCGACGACTGGTCCAAAACCAGCGGCGGCAAGCTCGGCGAGTTCTGGAAGAACCGCTTCGGCAAGGAGTTCGAGGCGGCCGTCGAGAACGGCGCCATGGGCGATGTGGTCGGGCCGTTCCCGGTCCGCGAGGGCATCGTCGTCGGCCGCATCGAGCCCGCCGAGTACGAGTCGACCTTCACGGCGCGCCACATCTTTCTCGCCTTCGCGAAGAACGACCGCGACGCGGTGCTCGCCGCGGCCGCCGCGCTCAAGGCGGAGCTGGACGGCGGCGCCGACTTCGCCGAGCTGGCGCGCACGCGGAGCGAGGATCCGCTCACGCGCGACCGCGGCGGCCTGTGGGAGCCGTTCACCGCCAAGGAGCGCGTCGCCCAGATCTCCGGCCTGCTCGAGAACCTCGAGCCCGGCAAGGTGACCGAGCCGATCGCCACCCGTTTCGGGGTGCACCTCATCCAGCTCGTGAAGAAGGAGCGTACGCCCAAGGGCGACAAGAAGGGCGCGGCGATCGTGCTGGTCTCGACCCAGTACCCCAAGGTCCGCGAGAACGTGCTCAAGCCCGCGGTGGAGCAGGCCGCGCGGGAGCGCGCCGCGGAGCTCATCAAGAAGCTCCACGCCGGCGCCGACTTCGCCGCGCTGGCGCGCGAGCACAGCGACGAGAAGTACACCGGCGAGCGGGGCGGTGTCATCCAGGGCTACAATCGGCAGCGGATCAGCCCCGAGTTCCACGCGTGCGTCCAGAAGCTCGCTCCGGGGCAGGTCGCTCCCGAGCCGATCCTCACCTCCTACGGCTACCACGTGGTGAAGCTGCTCGGCCGCGAGAAGACGGACTTCGAGAAGGTCAAGGACGAGCTGTTCGCCGAGGAGCAGCACAAGCCGCCCTCGCCCGTGGAGGTGCAGCGCTTGCAGGAACTGCTGACGAACACCGCGGAAATCGCGCGCAGGAAGTAGGCCGGCGGGCCGGCCGTCGTCGCTGCCCGGCGGCGGCGCTCGGCCCGCACCGCTCCCGTCGCCGCCGGCGGGCGGCGCCGGCGGCGAACCGCGGCAATCTGCCCATGCACATCGTCCTGATCACCGCCCCGTGCGACCGCGCGGACGACCTGGCCCGGAGCCTGGTCGCCGAGCGGTGCTGCGCCTGCGTCAACGTCGTGCCCCGGGTGACGAGCCACTACCTCTGGGAAGGACAGCAGGAGGAGGACGCGGAGGCGCTGCTGATCGCGAAGGTGGCGGCGGATCGCCTGGAGGACTTCACCGCGCGCGTCCGGGCGCTCCACCCCTACGCGGTGCCGGAGATCCTCGCGCTCGCGCCCACCGGCGGCAACCCCGACTATATCGCCTGGGTCCGCCGCGGCGGCGGGTGACCGCTTCACTCCAGCTCGAAGTCCGACGGTTTGAGCCCGAGGTTGATTCTCACCGCCTCGGTGCGGCGCGTCGTGACCACGGCGCCGTCGACCCGTTCTTCGGCCGAGAACGGCTCGCCCTTGAGCGAACCGAACGGGCGATGATCGCGGTAGCGAATCTCGTGCGGCGCCGGCGGCGCCCCGCTCCGGGGCCGCTCACGCCAGCGCACCCTGAGGAAGCAGCCCGACTCCGGGTCCACGTCGACCGCGAGCGGCGGCTCGCCGGGGCGATGCACGCGGACGACCTCGGTGGCCTTGCCGTTCACCTCCCCAGCCCCCGCCGCCTCGATCGTCGTCTCTTCGTCGAGCAGCGCCCGCAGGATCCCCACGCTCGAGCGATGGAAGCCAGCCCAGCGCCCCTGGACCTCGTCGGAGCTCAGCCGCCGGCCGCCGAGCCGGGTCCGGAGCGAGCCCTCCTTGCCTCGCAGGACGAGCTGCTGCAGCAGCTCCTGGCCGGCGCCGGGGAAGGTGATCCGCACCCGATCGCTGAGGCAGCGCGTCTTTCCGAGCAGGACCTTGCGCACGGCGTGAATCTCCGCGGTCTCCGCCGCCGCGCTCTTGCCCGTTCCGGTCATCGTGAGCTCGAAGTCCCGGATGCCCTCGAGCGCCGCGCGCCCGCCGCGCCGCTCCAGCGCTGCCTCGAGGATCCTCCGGCCCTTCGCCGCCGCCTCGTCCGCGGGGTCGTCGCCGGCGCGCGCCGGCCACCCGGAGCAGAGCACGGCCAGGAGCAACCCGCGCCCGGCAATCCCGGTCCAGCGCTTCATGCGCGCACCTCCTCCTCCTCGGCCGGCGGCGTCCGGTCGCGCTCGCCCACGGCCACGGCGACGGCGAGACCTCGGGTATGGGAGACCGAGACGTGGATCCGGCCGATGCCCAGCCGCCGGGCGTGCGCCGTCGCCGAACCGTGCAGCGCGGCACGGAGCGCCCCGGACGGCTGCCGCACCGCCTCGACGTCCCGGAACCCGACGCCGTCGCCCCAGCCGGTGCCGAGGAGCTTCATCACGGCTTCCTTGAGCGCGAACCGCGCCGCGTAGCACTCGGCCGCGTTCGCGCGCGGCGCGCAGTAGCGGATCTCCTCGGGACGGAACACGCGCGCGACGAACCGCTCCGGGTGGTCCGCGAGCAGGCGCCGCACGCGGTCGACCTCCACGACGTCGACCCCGACTCCGACGATCGCGCCCACGGCCGCTCTCCGGTTCTCCGGGCGCGTGGAATCGCCCCGCGCACCCTGCTATACAGTACGGCTGCCGCCCGCCTCCGGTCCGATCCGGCCGGGCGCCGGTTCCCGGCGAGCAGGCCATCCGATTGTAACCCGGCCAGGGGCGGCGGAACCAGCCCGCACGCCCTTTGCCACCGAGCGAGTCCCAGCGCGATGGACGCCGCCGCCAGTCTTCTCCGGGAGCTCACGCCCGAGCAGCGCCAGGCCGTCACGCACGTCACCGGCCCCCTGCTGGTGCTGGCGGGCGCCGGTTCCGGCAAGACCCTGGTCATCACGCGCCGGCTCGCGTACCTGGTGGCGCACGGCATCGCCGCCGAATCGATCCTTGCGGTCACCTTCACCAACAAGGCCGCGCGCGAGATGAAGGAGCGGATCGGCCGCCAGGTGCCCGCGGACCGGCTCTGGGTGAGCACCTTCCATTCGTTCGCCGCCCGCGTGCTGCGCCGCGAGATCCACCCGCTCGACTACCCGTCGAGCTTCAGCATCTACGACGAGGCCGACCGCGCGGCCGTGGTCGCCGCGGTCGCCAGGGAGCTCGGCATCGACACCGATCTGGTCCCCCCTGCCGCGGTGGCCGCCGCGATCAGCCGGGCCAAGAACGATCTCGTCTCGCCGCGGGAGTTCGAGGACCGGGCCGTGGGCCACTTCGCCGAACAGGCCGCCCGGATCTACGTCCGCTACGAGCACAGCATGAAGAGCGCGGGCGCGCTCGACTTCGACGATCTCCTGCTCAAGCTGCGCGAGCTCCTCCGGGAGCACGCGGGCGTCCGCGAGCGCTGGTGCCGGCGCTTCGAGTACCTGCTGGTCGACGAGTACCAGGACACCAACGCCATCCAGTACGAGCTCGTCCATCTCCTGGCCGCCGCCCACCGCAACCTCTGCGTCACGGGCGACCCCGACCAGGCGATCTACACCTGGCGCGGCGCCGACATCCGCAACATCCTGCGCTTCGAGCGCGACTTCCCCGATGCCCGCGTGATCAAGCTCGAGAGGAACTTCCGCAGCGCCGCGAACATCCTCAAGGCGGCGGACGCCGTGATCGCCCACAACGTCCACCGCAAGTTGAAGCGCCTCTACACCGACGCCCCCGACGGCGCGCGGCTGCTCGTGATCGGGGCGTTCAGCGAGGCCGACGAGGCGCGCGCCGCCGTGCGGCTGGTGGCCGAGCACGTCGCCGAGGGCGGGCGGCTGCGCGACGCCGCCGTCTTCTTCCGGACCAACGCGCTGAGCCGCAGCCTCGAGCGGGCGTTCCTCGAGGCGGCCATCCCCTACGACGTCGTGGGCACGGTGGCGTTCTTCGAGCGCCGCGAGATCAAGGACGTGCTGGCGTACCTCCGCCTCGTCGCCAACCCGGCCGACGATCTGAGCCTGCTCCGCGCGCTGAACACGCCGCCGCGCGGGATCGGCGCGCGCACCGTGGAGCACCTCCGGAGCTTCGCCATGACGACCGGGCTGACGCTCCGCGCGGTGCTCGACCGCATCGAGGACGTGCCGGGGCTCCGGCCCGGACCGCGCCGGGCGCTGCTCGCCTTCCGGGCGCTCCTGGTGGACGTGGCCGCTCGGGCCGCCGCCGGCCCGGTCGGCGATCTGATCGCACACCTGATCGACGCGCTCGACTTCGCCGACCATCTCGCCCGGCAGGCCGGGCCGCGCGCCGAGGAGTGCCTCGAGAACGTCCAGGAGCTGCTCGCCTCGGCGCGCGAGTTCGAGCGGCGCGCAGGCGGCAGCGATCTCGTCTCCTACCTCGAGGACGTGGCGCTGGTCAGCCAGGCCGACCTCTACGGCGGCACCGAGGACCGCGTGAGCCTGATGACCATCCACAACGCCAAGGGGCTCGAGTTCGACCTGGTGGTGCTGGTGGCCTGCGAGGAGGGGATGCTCCCCCACATCCGCTCGATCCAGAGCGGCGCTGACGCGATCGAGGAGGAGCGGCGGCTGTGCTACGTGGCGCTGACACGCGCCCGGCGGCGGGTGTGCCTGATCCACGCCGCCACCCGCACCGTGGCGGGGCTGCTCGGCAGCCCGCGCATGCCGTCGCGCTTTCTCAACGAGATTCCTCCCGAGGTCCTCGAATGCCGGAGCACGCACCGGTGGTGCGATCCGCTGCCGGAGACCCCCGCGCCCGATGCGGCGCCGGCGCCGGACGCGCGCGCCGCCGTCGCCGGGCCGCCCGCACCCGAGCTCGAGCCGGGCCAGCTCGTGCGGCACGAGCTGTTCGGACTCGGCCGCGTGGTGCGGCTCGAGGGGCGCGGCCGCGGCCGCAAGGTGCGCGTGCGCTTTCACACCGCCGGCGAGCGCCTCCTGGTGGTCGAGTACGCGCGCCTCGTGGCCGTGACCTGAGAGGGACCGGCCCGTTTGAGAACCGCACCCGGATGGTCTAAGGGTTCGCACCGGAGCGATTCTCCCTGGCCTCGCCCGGTTCGGGGTCGGATCCGCCCGGCCCGCGCTCGGAACGCGGTCGCACGCACCCCCGGCCACCCGACAAAGAGGGCCCCGCTTGATCAAGCTCGTCGTCGTCCACGGCAAGGACCCGCGGGTCCGCCTCTTCTCCGACGCCGATCTGCTCATCGGCCGCGCCGAGGACGCCGACTTGATCCTGGAGGACGCCACGGTGGCGCCCCACCACTGCCGGATCGAGCGCATCCCGCGCGGCTACAAGGTGGTGGACCTGGACGCACCCGGCGGCACCCTGGTCAATGACGAGGCCGTCACCCAGAAGCGCCTCAAGTCCGGCGACAAGATCGTCGCCGGCCAGACCACGATCTACTTCCAGCGCGCGCCCGACCGCGTCGAGGCCGCCATCCGCGCGCGCAGCTGGGATCAGCCGGTGCCCCGCGGACCCGACCCCGACGAGCTCCGCCGGCGCCTGAACGACGTGATCGAGAAGTACTACACCGTGCTCGGCGACGAGGGGCTGGCCGAGGCCGACCAGACGCTGCAGGCCTTCCTCACCCGCCGCGGGCTCGGCTACACCGACACCTTGCTCGAGCACGAGCGCCGCCTGCTCCGCCTGCAGAGCATCAACAAAGCGCTCGCCCAGGAGCACGACGAGAAGCGCCTGCTCGCGCTGATTCTCGACAGCGCCGTGGAGCTCACCGGCGCCGAGCGCGGCTTCCTGCTGCTCACGCGCGCGCGCGGCCGCGGGTTGCGGGTCGAGGTGGCGCGCAACTTCGACCAGGAGGAGATCAAGAAGCCCTCCTACAAGATCAGCCGCTCCATCGCCGAGGAAGTGGCGCGCAGCGGCGAGCCGGTGGTCGTGGCCGATGCGATCCAGGACGAGCGCTTCCTCGAGAGCATGAGCGTGGCCGATCTGAAGCTCCGCAGCGTGATCTGCTTTCCGCTCAAGACGCGCGGCGCACCGCTCGGGGTGATCTACCTCGACAACCGCTTCCAGCCCGGACGCTTCGGCAGCCGGGAGATCTCCGTGCTGGAGATGTTCGCCGACCAGGCGGCGATCGCCCTGCGCAACGCGCGCATCTACCGCCGGGCCGACCCCGCACCGGAGGCGGACGCCGCACCGGAGGCAGACGACGAGGCGCCGGGCGCCGAGCGCGAGGCCCGAGCCCGCGCGCTCCTCGAGGCCGGCCCGGCCCGGGCGGGACCGCGCACCATGCGCTTCGACTACAGCGAGATCGTCGCCACGAGCCCGCCGATGCTCGAGGTGCTGGAAATGCTCGATCGGATCACGCCCACCGAGGCGCCGGTGCTGATCACGGGCGAGAGCGGCACGGGCAAGGAGCTCGTGGCCCGCGCCATCCACCGCAACGGCCCGCGGCGCCACGGTCCCTTCGTGAGCGAGAACTGCGCGGCCATCCCCGAGACGCTGCTCGAGAGCGAGCTGTTCGGACACACCAAGGGCGCCTTCACCGGGGCCGATGCCGCCAAGCCCGGCCTCTTCCAGATGGCCGACGACGGCACCCTCTTCCTGGACGAGATCGGCGACATGCCGGTCAACCTCCAGACCAAGCTGCTCCGCGCCCTCGAGAAGGGCGAGGTGCGGCCCGTGGGCGGCAACCAGCCGGTGCGGGTGAACGTGCGGATCATCTCCGCCACCAACCAGCAGGTCGACCGGATGATCGAGGCAGGCACCTTCCGCCGCGATCTGTTCTACCGGCTGAACGTCTTCGAGGTGTCGCTGCCGCCGCTGCGCGAGCGCTGGGAGGACATCCCGCTCCTGGTCGAGCACTTCCTCGCCGAGGCCGCTCCCCACGGCGGACCGGCGCCGCGTCTGGAGGAGGACGGCTTGCTCGCGCTGATGCTCTACGACTGGCCCGGCAACATCCGGGAGCTCCGCAACGAGGTGCTGCGCGCGATCGCACTCGGCGGGGGGGATCTCCTCAAGCTCGAGGACTTCAGCCCTTCCGTCCGCCCGCCGCGCCACGCGCTCCGGCACATCGTGCAACAGGTCGAGCGCCGCGTCATCCAGCAGGTCCTGGCGCGGACGGGCGGCAAGAAAGTCGACACCGCGCGCCTCCTCGGGATCTCGCGCCCGACCCTCGACGCGAAGATCCAAACGCTGAAGATCCAGGAGGGATGAGGCGCTTTGCCGGTGGCGTCGGCGCGCCGCCGGGCGTGTAAAGCCGCTTTACAGCGGGTGGCCCGCCGGCGGACATGCGGAGGTTCGAGAGTCGATCCGGTCGAGAGGAGCCAGTCGACACCGACGGCGTAACTCCTTGCGCGGGAAGAGCTAGATTCATCTCTTTTTTTCCAGAACGACAGTCTGCTATCTTTGCTCCCGGAGGATTCTCGGGGCGGGCACTGGGTTTGCT
>JAFGQW010000158.1 GCA_016935485.1 Planctomycetota bacterium
CGTGTAGAGCCACGAGCTGAACTGCTCGGGCTCGCGCAGGCGGTCGAGCGAGAAGTACGCGGCGCAGAACGCGTCGTGGGCGACCTCCCGGGCGGTGTCGATGTCCGGGACCAGCGTGTAGGCGAACCCCACGAGCCCCCGCTTGTGCCGGCGCACCAGCTCCTCGAACGCCCGGACGTCACGCGCGCGGCTCGACGCGATCAGCGCCGCGTCGGTGGCCTGCGGATTCGGGTTCGGGAGTCGCAACTCCATGGACTGTCCTTGCGCACTGCGTCCCGGCCTGCAGCAGGTCGCCGCGGGCCGCGGCGCCGCCGGAACACCACGATACCACGAGGCCACCCTCCCGCAGCAGTACCCGGTGCCACCGCTGCGCCGAGCGCGCCCGAGGCGGCCCCCCGCCGAACCAGGCGAAGGCCATCCCCGGTCACACGGGAGCCAGAGCAGCGGGCACGGCGCATTGCGGCAGGAAAAACGGCGCGCCGCGGATTCCGGGCGCCGCGCGACGGAGCCGGCGCGGCGGCGGGAACCGACCCGGCCGAAACCCGATCCCGGCGCGGTCCGGCGGGCCCGGCGGGCGCCCGCGAAACCGGTGCCGCCGGCCGGGAGGCGGCGGCCTTTTCCGTGGATCCCACCAGGCCTTCCGATCATACTTGGCGCGCCGGGCGCCTTCGCCGCGGTCCGCCGAGGAAGGAGCGACGCCGATGCGGTGTCCCCGCTGCCGCGCACCCATGATCATCGTCGAGCGAAACGAGATCGAGCTCGACCACTGCCTGGAGTGCCACGGGGTCTGGTTCGACGGCGAGGAGCTCGCCCTGCTCTTCACCTCGCTCGGGGCGCAGGACGCCGGCCGGCGGCTGGCGGAGATCATGGCGCCCCGGGGCAAGAAGCCCCGGGAGCGGGCGCTGGCCTGCCCGCGCTGCGGCCGCAAGATGGACCAGGTCGCCGTGGGCAGCGGCGCCGAGGTGCTGCTCGATCGCTGCCGCCGCGGAGACGGAATCTGGTTCGACGGCGGCGAGCTCCACGCCGTGGCCGCCCGGCTGGGGGCGAGCGGCGCCGAGGGCTTCGCGCGGGCGGCGGCCTTCGTCGAGGAGGTCTTCCCGCGCACCCTCCCGCCGGAGGCGGCGCCGGCGGGCGGACCGGCAGCGGAGGAGACGTAGCGCGCATGTGGGATCAGATCGCATCCAACCGCCGCAAGTCCGTCACGCTCGTGGTCATGATGGCGGCGGTGCTGTTCGTGCTCGGCTACGCGAGCGGCGAACTCGTGGCGCCGGGAGGGGGCGGCTACGTGGGGCTCTTGGTGGCGCTGGTGCTGTGGGTCGGGCTCTCGCTGGTCGCCTACTTCCAGGGCGACCGGATCTTCCTCGGCATCAGCCAGGCGCGCCGGATCCGCCGGGAGGACCACCCGCGCCTGTGGAACGTCGTCGAGGAGATGAAGATCGCCTCCGGGCTCGAGGTCATGCCGGAGATCTACATCATCGACGACCCCTCGCCCAACGCGTTCGCCACCGGCCGCACCCCGGCGCGCGCCGCGGTCGCGGTGACCACGGGGTTGCTCGGCATGCTCGACCGCGCCCAGCTCCAGGGCGTGATCGCGCACGAGATGGCCCACATCCGCAACCGCGACGTGCTGCTGATGATCCTGCTCGGCGTCATGCTGGGCGCGGTGGTGATGATCGCCGACCTCGTGGTGCGCGCGGTCTTCTGGGGCGGGGTGGGCCGGAGCCGCCGCTCCTCGAGCTCGGGCGGCGGCCAGGCGCAGCTGATCCTGCTGGTGGCGGCGATCGTGCTGATGATCGTGGCGCCGATCCTCGCCCGGCTCATCTACTTCGCGGTCTCGCGGCGGCGCGAGTACCTCGCCGACGCCTGCGGAACACAGTTCACGCGCTACCCCGAGGGGCTCGCTTCCGCGCTCGAGAGGATCGCCGCGCCGGGGCCGACCTTGAAGAGCGCCACCCGCGCCACGGCGCCGATGTACATCATCAACCCGCTGCGCCGGGAGGGCATGGCCGCCCACAACCTGACGGCCACGCATCCCCCCATCCAGGAGCGGGTGAAGATCCTCCGCGCGATGGCGGGGGCGAGCTACACCGACTACAACGCGGCGTTCCGCCAGGTCACCCGCCGTGCGGGCGTCATCCCCCCCGCCGAGCTGCGCGAGGCGGTGCCGACGAGGATCCTGGAAGCCGCCGCGCCCGACGGCACGACGCGGCAGGGCCGCGCCCGCCAGGCGGGAGACGCGCTGCTCACGCTGAGCGACTACGTGTTCGTCACCTGCGCGTGCGGCAACCGGCTGAAAATCCCGCCGGAAGCGCAGTTCACGCGCGTCAAATGCCCCACCTGCGGCCGGCGGCACGAGCTGGCGCCATGACGCCGCGCCGGCACCGCGCCGGGCGACCGCGTCCGGAGGACTCGCCCGGAGGCTGACCACCGATGCCCCGCGACCGCATCACCGCAATCCAGCGCGCCGCCGAGCGGGTCCGCGACCGGATGCTCCGCTTCCTGCGCGAGCTGATCGCCATCCCCAGTCCGCCGGCGGGCGAGGAGGCGGCGGTGCGCCGCACGGCCCGCGAGATGCAGGACCTCGGCTTCGATGCCGTCGAGCGCGACGTCCTGGGCAGCGTCGTCGGCACGCTGGGCAACGGGCCCTTCGAGCTCCTCTACGACGCGCACCTCGATACCGTCTGCCTCGGGGACGTGCGCGACTGGGACTGCGATCCGTTCCTGGGCCGCATCGACGAGACGCACGTCTACGGGCTGGGCGCCTCCAACAACAAGGGCGCGATGGCGGCCATGCTGTACGCGGCGCACGTGCTGCGCGAGCTCGATCTCCTCCAGGGAGTCACGCTCCGGGTGGTCGGTTCGATCATGGAAGAGGAGTGCGAGGGGCTCTGCTACCGATCGCTGCTGCAGTCGGGCCTGGTGCGTCCCGATCTGGTGGTGCTGGGCAAGTGCACCGACCTCGGCGTCTGCCGCGGCCAGCGCGGCCGCATGGAGTGCCGGGGCGTGGTCACCGGCCGCAGCACCCACGCCAGCCGCCCGGGAAGCGAGCCGAACGCCGCCGGTGCGGCCGCCGCCATCCTCACGCGCGTCCAGGAACTCAACGCGCGGCTGCCCGAGGACCCGTTCCTCGGCAAGGGGTCGATCGCGATCACCCACGTCGAGACGCCGCGCGGCCGGGCCTTCTTCACGCCGGCGAGCTGCGAGCTCGCGATCGACCGGCGGCTCACCAAGGGCGAGAGCCGCGAGGAGGCGATCGCGCAGCTCCTGAGGCTCGCGCCCGAGGGCAATCTCCAGGTCGAGGTGCGGCGCTACGACCGCCCCTCCTACACCGGGCAGATCCTCGAGGTGGAGCGCTTCTACCCGCAGTGGGAGCTCCCCGCGGAGCACGCCTTCGTCGCGGCGGCGGTCCGCACGGCGGCCGCGGTGCTGGGGCGAACGCCGGACGTCAAACCGTGGTCGTTCAGCACCAACGGCGTCTACACCATGGGCATCGCCGGCATCCCCACGGTGGGCTTCGGCCCGGGCCGGGAGGTCCAGGTGCACGCCGTCAACGATCGGGTGGCCATCGACGAGCTCCTGCAGGCGCTCGCCTTCTACGCGCTCTTCCCGGCGACGGTCGTGGGCACGCGCGGGTCCGGCGGTTGACAAAGCGCGCCGGCTCGGGCTTCATTCTCCAGCATGGTGCCCGATCCGCTCCGGCTCCAGCCGCCGACGCTCCGCCGGCGCCTCGCCGCGTTCATGAACCACCCCGCGACCGATCTCGTGGTGATCGGGCTGATCGCGACCAGCGTCGCGCTGCTCGTCTGGGAGGCGAGCACCGATCCGCGCACCGCCCTCCACGCGCGCCTGTTCTCCATCAACTGGGGCCTCACCGCCGTCTTCTGCGTCGAGCTCGGGCTGCGCTTTCTCGCCGAGCGCCACAAGATGCGCTTCTTTCGCCGCTACTGGCTCGACATCCTGGCCGTCCTGCCGATCCTCCGCCCCTTCCGCTTCCTGAGGTTCCTCCGGCTGCTGCGCGTCTTCCGGCTGGGCATGCTGCTCCACCGGCGCTCCACGGCGATCTCCGCCGCCTTTCGCCGCGGGCTGGGGGAGCAGGTGCTGCTGGTCGGGCTGATCCTCGTGATCGTGCTCGCCTCGGCCATGGTGCTCACCATCACCGAGACGCGCACCGAGCAGCGCCTCGCCGCGGCGACGCCGATCGCCGCCGCCGAGCCGGCGCCCGCGGCGGATGCGGGCGGCGGCGACGGACCCTTCGGGGACTTCTGGCAGTCGCTCCGGTGGAGCGTGCTGTCGCTGATCGCCGGCGAGCCGGTGGGCGAGATGCCGCGCACCCTCTACGGGTTCCTGGTCACGCTTGTCATCATGCTCGGCGGGCTCACCCTGTTCGCCACCTTCACCGGCGTCATCGCGGCCATCGTCGTCAATCGCCTGCGGGGCGGATTGGAGCAGTTCGAAATGGACGTCGAGGACCTGAGCGACCACACCATCGTCTGCGGCTTCAACCGCGCGTGCCCGCTGATCGTCGAGGAGCTCCAGACCGATGCCGGGCTCCGGCGGCGCGGCATCGTGCTCGTGACCGAGACGGATGTGCACGCGGAGTTCGAGGGCGCCGGCGTGGACATGAGCCGGCTCTACTTCCTGCGCGGCGACTGGACCCACCCCGACAACCTCGCCCGCGCGGGCGCCACCCGCGCCGCCATCGCCGTCGTGCTCGCCGACCGCACCCGGGAGCGGAGCGATCAGGACTGCGACGCCCGCACGCTGCTGGCCGCGCTCACGCTCGAGCGCATCCATCCCGGGATCTTCACCTGCGCCGAGCTGCTGAACAGCCAGAACGAAGCCAACCTGAGGCTCGCCGGCATCGACGAGGTCATCGCGCGCGACACGTTCACCGGCCGCATGATCGCCGCCGGCGCGCGGAATCTCGGCATCGCGGGCGTGCTGAAGGAGCTGCTCACGAGCAAGCGCGGCAACCAGTTCCACAAGGTCGAGGTGCCGCCGGCATGGGTGGGTCGCACCGTCGCGGAGGTGCGCCGCGAGCTGCAGGACCGCCACGAGGCGATCCTGGTCGCGCTGGAGACGCCCGTCGCGGGCCGCCACGGAGGTCTGACCGCGGTGAACCCTCCGGCGGACACCGCGCTGGCGGCGGACCAGCTCCTGGTGCTCATCGCGGAGCACCCGCCTCGGCTCGGCGCCGCGGCCGCCCGGTGCGCGCGGAGCGCGCCGGAAAACGATCGTCCGCCGCCCCCCGCCGGCCCGGCGCCGGCGTGAGGCGCACGCGGCGGCACCCTCCGGAATCCTGTCCGCCCGCCGCCGGCGCGCGACGCTTGGTGGCAGGACGCCCGTGGTGGACCGCACGGCCGGCTGGAACTCGCGCGGGAATGCGGTATGCTGGCGTCCGGTTCCGGGCCGCCCCCGAGATCGCGGGCGATCCCCTGCGATGCCGCCAGTCGCGCCGCCTCGAGGCGCCCTCGGCGCGTGGAAGCACCACGACCGGCCCCGGTGGCGAGGCGCGCCGGCGGAAGGGCAAGTCGGGGCGGCCTTCGGCCCAGCGAGGATGTTACCGGCATGAGCTTTCGCACACGCATCCGTGGAGTCCTTCGCGTCCTCGGCCTGGTCGCCGGCGGCGCGGCCCTGGTCGCGGCCGCGGGCTGCGGCGGACCGGAGCGGGCCCCCCGCCAGCCGATCACCGGCGTCGACCGGCCGGCCGACCAGCGCGCGGCCAACCCGTACGACGAGCCGGCAGAAGCGCCGCGGCCGGCCACCCGACAGTGAGATCCCGCAGGCGGTGAGCTGCCGTGCGGTTGGTCGTCAGACGAGATGAGCGTACCGGACGACGCCGGCGTCCCGCCGGCGGGCGCGCCGGGCGCGAACGCGACCCGCTCGAGCGTGCGTCGCAACTTCGGACTTTGCAAGGAACAGAGGAATCCCCCATGAGAACACTCGCACGACGGCATGGAGCGCATGCCGCGCTCTTCCTGGCAGCGATCGCCCTCTCGTGGCTCGCCGCGGGCTGCGGCGGACCGGAGCGGGCCCCCCGCCAGCCGATCACGGGCGTCGACCGGCCGGCCGACCAGCGGGCGCCCAATCCCTACGACGAGCCCGAGGAGCAGCCGACGGAGGCACCCGCGCCGCTGGCCGCCCCGGAGGCGCCCGCGCCCGCGCCGGCGCCGCCCGACGTGCCGCCGGCCGCGCCGCCGACGCCCGCCGCTCCGCCCACGATCACGCCGGACACCACCGGGCGCCGCCCGCTGCTGGTCCCCTTCGCCGACGAGATCGCCGAGGCGCTCCGCAAGAAGCCCGGCATCGTGGCCGTCTTCCCGGCGCTGAGCCCGCTGCCGGCCGCGCCCGGCCAGCACGTCAACGGACTCGGCCAGCGCCTGGCGGAGTCCGTCGCCGAGGAGCTCCGGATGGCCGGCGTGAACCCGCTCGAGGGCGACGAGCTCCGCAACGACATCCTCGCCTCCAATCGCGGTCTCGCGGATTTCCGCACGGCGGCCGATGTCTTCTGGCTCGCGGAGCGGATCGGCGCAGAGTATGCCGTCTACGGCACCGTGCAGCAGCGCGTCTACGAGCGCATCAAGCGCGACGAGGAGCTCGAGCTGAATCTCCAGTGCGTGCAGCTCTCCAACCGGCTGGCGGTCGCCCGGCTGCGGCACACGTTCACCGGCGGCGGCACCGCCCACGACTTCTACCGTGACTACACCCAGCCGAGCGACTGGAAGATCGGGCCGGAAGCGCCGCCCTTCGAGCCGAGCGTGGATGCGGAGATGCGCTTCAACGCGATCAGCCTGGTGCGCCGGATCCTGGTCGAGCGCGGCGAGAAGCTCAAGAACAAGCGCATCGCGGTCGATCCCGCGCTCATCCGCAGCGTGAGCGGGCCGGGGGCCGGCGAGCTGGAGACGCTGACCACGAGCTTCCTCAGGGCCTTCGACAAGGCCGAGCAGGAAGCGGTGGCCGCCGGCAGCTCGAGCCCAGACGTGGCGGCACTCGACCAGGGACCGGTCACCCTGCACGACCAGGGGTATCGCACGCTGGGCGCGGCGCTCGAGACGCTGGAGCGCCAGCGGTCGGCGCTCCGCACCTCGCCGGCGGGCCAGCTCTCCCTGGACATCTCCCGCCTGCTGGCCGAGATGTTCATGAAGGGCGGCGGGGACGCGTTCGAGGTGCTGGCCGACGACATGAGCCGCCGCGGCGTGCTGGACCTGATCCGGCGCGAGGCGGGGGCGGCCGCCGCGGACGGGGCGGTGGATCCCGCCACGATCGCCGAGCTGCGCGCGCGCGGGGCCGAGGTGCTGGTGCGGGCGACGCTGCGGCCGTTCATGCGCTCCTATCAGTTCCGCATCCTCGTGCTGGAAACCCGCTCGGGCGCGGTGCTCGCGCACGAATCGATCGACTTCGAGCAGCGCTTCAAGGCCGCGCTGGATGAACTGACGACAAGGTAGTATCGTCGCGGGCCGGACCGCCCGGCCGCGCCGGCGTGGCCGCGCGCGGGCCGGCGGACTCCGGGATCGCAGGCAAGATCCAACAGGAGGCAGGCATCGCCGGCGGCGCCGCCGCAACTGGATTGTGGAGAAACGCATGAAGCTCGGAATGGTCACAGGCATCCTCGCCCTGGCGGGCGTGGTCATGATCAGCGGCTGCCGCACCCCGCAGGGCCGGATCATGGGCGAAGAAGAGCAGGACTACGTCGGCGCCAAGACGGCCGGGTCCGCGACCTTCGACCGTCTGATCGAGGAGACGGTCACGAAGCTGCTGAACCGGCAGAGCGCGGCCCAGAGGGCGCTCGGCCAGCTCAAGGTCGCCTTCCTCGGCGTCGAGAACAAGAGCATCGAGGACCTCGGCGACTTCCAGGAGCAGATCTACGAACAGATCGACACGTCGATCAACAATTCCAACCGCTACCGCACGGTGAGCGACCGCTTCGTGAACGCGGCGCTCCGGGACACGCGGCTGCGCGCAGAGGAACTGTTCCTCCCCAAGCAGCGCCGCGAGTTCATCCAGACCCTCGAGGCGAGCGGCAACCCGGTCGAATTCCTGCTGTTTGCGAAGCTCACCTCGGGCACGACGCGCGGCGACGACGTGAAGCAGCGCGCCTACATGCTCACGCTGGAGCTGGTCGACGTGGAGACCGGCTTCAACGACAAGGAGTCGACGCGCGTCCGCAAGGCCTACACGAAGTAGCGGGCCGGGCGGAATCAGACGCGGGAGCGGTACGCCGGCATCCGCGTGACCGGTACCCGCCCGGCGAACAGGGTTGGAGAGCATTTCCATGAAAGCCGCGGCGCGCCTCGGCACGGCCCTGGTCTGGGCCGCTCTGCTCGCCGGCTGCAGCTCGTTCAGCGATCGCATGGCGCCGGCGGAGGAGGCGTTCGCCGCCGGCCGCTACGACGAGGCCGCGACGCTCCTTCGCCAGCTCAAGCGGGACGACGCGAAGAACGCGCACGTCTACGCGCTCAACCTCGGCGTGGGCGAGCTGGCGCTCGGCGCGACGGGGAATGCGCGCGGCGAATGGCGGTTCGCCCGCGACCGGATGGAGGAGCTCTCGACGACCGATGTGACCACGTGGTTCGGCGCGGTGCTGACCGACGACACCGCGCTCGACTACCCGGGCGAGGACTACGAGCGGATCCTCGTGCGGGCGATGCTCGCGCTCGCGGACCTGCTCGGCGGCGGCGGGGATGCCGACGCGTTTGCGCTCCAGGTGCTCGAGAAGCAGCTCGAGATCATGGAGAGCTTCGCGGACGAGAGCGGCGCGCGCCCGAAGCAGGCCTACCGCCTGGTGGCGTTCGGCTCGTATCTCCGCGGCATCCTGAACGAGGACAACCCGCTCACGCGCAGCGTGGCGGAGCGCGAGTTCCGGCGGGTGCTCGAGCTCGCGCCGGAGTTTCCCCACGCGCGGGCCGACCTCGCGCGCGTGACCGAGGGGCGGTTCTGCGCGCCGGGCCACGGGGTCGTCCACGTGCTCGCGCTGGTCGGGCGCGGACCGTTCAAGGTCGAGGCCGAAGAGCCGGCGAGCGCGGCCGCCCTGGGAATCGCCCAGTGGGCCTGGGGTCTCCACCGTGATCGCGTCACGTTTCCCAACCTGACCTCGGTAAAAATCCCGGCGCTGGCCGTGCGCGGCGACAACCCGACCGAGGCGCTGGTCGAGATCGACGGGCAGCCGGCCGGGCAAACCGCCACGGTGACCGACGTCAACGCAACGGCGCTCCAGCAGTTCGAGACGGTGAAGTCCTGGATTGTGGCCCGGGCGATCCTGCGCCGGGTATTCAAGATCACCGCTCAAGAGGGCGTCAAGGAGGCCACCGACGCAGTCGTCGATCATCAGGGTGGCCAGTACGGCTGGATCATTCGCTTCGTCAAGAACCTCTTCATCGATATCCTCGGGCTCCTCTGGACCTCGGCGGAGCGGGCCGACACCCGCTGCTGGAGCCTGCTGCCGGCGAGCTTCCAGGCGCTGCGCCTCGAGCTGCCGGCGGGCGAGCACACGCTGACGCTGGCGGCGAGCCAGAACGGGCGCGCGGCAGGTGCGACGCCGCCGGTGACGATCCGCGTGCGCGACGGGTTCAGCACCTACGTGGTCGCGCTGCTGCCGACGCTGGCGGGGGGCCCGCCGCCGCTCGCGTCGGATGCGCCCGAGGAACGTGGAGCACCGGCGTTGCAGCCCTGAGGCGGCGGGCGAGGAGGAAGTGTCGACGGAGGGGCGCGCGTCCGGGCCGCGCGAGCGGCGAGCTCACCCCGGCGGGGACCATCGTGAGAAAGACGACGAAGGATGTCCCGGCGGCGTGTGTCGGAAACGCTTCTTCGGAATACGAGCATGCACTGGCATCCCGGGCGAATGCCGTGACGCACAGGAATCCAGCATGGAGGAGAGATGGTGACCATAGCAATGCAGCGACGCGCTCGGATCGCGACCGTGACGCTCGCCCTCGCGCTGGTCGCGATGGGCGCGGCAACCGCTCAGCAGGAAGCACCGCCGGCACCGCCGCCGGCGGCGGCGCCCGCCGAGGAGGGACCCGAGCGGCCGCGCCTCGTGGTGATGGCCGATGCCGCCGCGAGCCGCCCGGACCTGAGCCGCGAGGCGGCCCTGCTCGTGCGGCAGGCGCTGATGAAGGACGGCTACCCGATCGTCTCCCACGAGTGGGCACTCCGCCTGGCGCAGCCGGACAAGGACGCCAAGCGCCCGCTGACGGAAAACGGCTACGCGAGCGTGCTCGTCGTCGTGGACGTCGCGGCGAATCAGGAGCGAAAGCAGCAAGGCCGCTACCGCGTGGAGCTGACGGCGCGCGTGCGCGTGACCAACGTCGAGGACGCGACGCTGCTCGCCGAGGAAGCGCTGCCGGGACGCGGGACCTCGTTTGACGGCTACCCGCAGGCGCATCGCCAGGCGATCGACGAGCTGGGTCCGGCGATCGGCGCGAAGGTGGCGGCGAGCCTCCGGAAGCTCGAGGCCGACGAGAAGGAGCAGGGCGCGCTCTTCACCGTGGGCGTGGTCGCCGACAGCGAGAGTCGCGGCTTCGCGGCGACGCTGAACAAGCGGCTGAGCGCGCTCGAGAAAGCCGTGCCGGAGTCGATCTCGCTCGTGCGGTCCGTGCCGGAGGAGAACTACTACGAATTCCGGCTGCGCTACCGCGGGCGGAGCCACGGCCTGGTGGAGGCGCTGTATGGCGGCGTGCAGCAGCTGAACGAGGAAGCCAAGGCCAGGGAACAGATCCTCGAGATGGACTTCGCCGCCTCCACGCGGCGGGTGCTTCTCCATCTGCACACGCGGCGGATCGAGCCCGAGACCTCGATCGACAAGGAGGTCCAGCGCCTCGTGAACGGACTCGTGGGCCAGATCGCGACGGAGCAGAAGCCGAAGCTCGCCCAGAAGCGCCTGGCCGTGGAGCCGACCTCCATCCCGCCCGCACAGGGACCGCGCGCGCAGCTCGAGTCCTTTGCGCGCTCCTACCTCAGGGCCGTCGAGGCCGCCGAGCGGAAGGCCGCGGCGGAAGCGCCGGGCGACGCGGGCCAGGACGCGCTGGATCGCGGGCCGGTGCTGATCGAGGGCACCGAGTTCCCGACGCTGCGTGCGGCACAAGCCCGGCTGGAGGAGCTCGGCGCCGCCTATCGGGGCTCGCGCGCCGGCACGCTGGCGATGGACATCGCGCAGCTCGTGGACGGGGCACTGAAGAAGGCCGAGTTCAGCGTGCTGCCGGCGGAGACCGACGTCGAAACGGTGCTCGACCGCATCCAGCGCGAGGCGGTGCTCTACCAGGAAGAGGGCGCGATCGAGCCGGGCACGATCGCCGAGCTGAACACACGCGGGGCCGAGGCGCTGGTGCTGACCTGGTTCCGCCCGTTCCTCGAGAACTACCTCTTCCGGATCACCGTGCTCGACTGCCAGACCGGCGAGGCTCTCGTGCAGCTCAGCCGGATCGTCGACCAGCAGTTCAAGGGCGAGCTCGACAAGGTGTTCCAGAACTGAGGACCCGTGCAGGAATGGCCTCGCGTTTGGGCCGATGTTCTTGCCCGGGTCCGCCCGGCGCGAAGCCGGTGGAACCGCTGGTGCGGACCGGCTTCCCGCAACACGGACCTGAACGCGAACCTCGCGGTGGAATCCGCGAAGTCGTTCTGCCACACGCCCTGATCCGGCAGGGACAGGCCCCCCGGCCCCTGCCGGGGCTTCTTCTCGTGCTCGCGCCCGGAGAACCCGTGACCCGCGGCGCGTGCCGCGGAAACGCTGTCCGGCAGCGGCGTTCTCGAGCGCTTGTTGGATGACGCGGGCCAGGCCCGCAATCGAAAGGAGCATTGCCCATGCCAAGCACCAAGGCCCTTCTCGCCGCGGCCGTGCTGGTCGTCGTGACCCTGGCCGGCGGGTGCAAGCTCTACCGCAATCCCCACGGTCTGCAGGACCTGCCCACCGTGATCCGGATCGCGACGGAGCCGCCGGGCGCCGACCTCAAGCTCGTCCGCTACAACCTGATCCTGACCACGCCGGCCGACATCGAGCAGGACGTCGACCTCGATGACAAGCTCGTGATCAGCAAGCCGGGTTACTGGGTCTTCCGCGGCACGCTGCGCGATATCCCGCAGGTCGCGCTCGGCACCTATCTCGTGAAGCTGCAGAAGGTCGGGGAGTAGCCCCCGCGCGCGCACTCCGCGCGCGCCACCCGCACCCGCACCCCTGCAACACCATGGGGTCAGGCGCCAGGAATTGCAGACCTCATCGTCCGCAATGCCATGGGGTCAGGCACCAAGAATTGCAGACCTCATCGTCCGCAATGCCATGGGGTCAGGCGCCAGGAATCGCAGACCTCATCGTCCGCAATGCCATGGGGTCAGGCGCCAGGAATTGCAGACCTCATCGTCCGCAATGCCATGGGGTCAGGCACCAAGAATTGCAGACCGCACCCTCCGAAACTTTTGGCGCCTGACCCCAGGACGTTGCACCCCCCGCGGGCGCCACCCGCCCGCGCCACGCCAGCGCGCGCCCTTCGCGCGCGGTCAACCCGCACGCGCACGCCTCAAGCGCTGGGCCAACCCGGCCACCCGCTCCTACCCGTTCCGCACTCCCGGCGGTAGAATCCGACGTTCCCATCCCGATTGATCGCGCCCGAGGACCATGGAAACACCGCCGACCGAGGACCGGAGCTCCAGCGCCGCGCCCGACGCGCTCGCGGCGTTCCTCCGCGCCTACTGGACCGACCGCGACAGCGGCCAGGTCCGCCCGCTCGCCGCCTACCTCGCACAGTTCCCGGGCGCGGAGCTCGCGATCGCCGAGGAGTACCTGGCCCTCGAGAAGGGCACGCCGGACGCCGGTGGCGGCGAGGAGGAGGAGGAGGACGACGGCAGCCCGGGCCTCGGCCCGGGCCTTGGCCTCGCGCTCGGCGGCCGGAACGCCCGCTTCGGCCACTACCGTCTGCTGCGCGAGCTCGGCCGCGGCGGCCAGGGCGAGGTCTACCTCGCCGAGGACACCCGCCTCAAGCGCAAGGTCGCGCTGAAGATCCTCACCACGATGGGCCCACTCTCGGAAACCCTGCTTGGCCGCTTCCGCCGCGAGGCCGAGGTCGCCTCGCGCCTGGATGATCCCGGCATCTGCACCGTGTTCGACGCCGGCGACGTGAAGGGCGTGCCCTTCATCGCCATGCGCTACGTCGAGGGCGAGTCGCTCGCCGTGAAGATCGCCGCCGCCCGCGAGCAGGCGATGGGCGCCGCCTCCGCGATCGCGCTCGACACGGACTCCACCGGGGCGGGCAGCGACACCGGCGCCGCCCGCGCCGAGCTCCTGCGCATCGCGCGCCTCTTCGAGCAGGTCGCCCGCTCGCTCCACGTCGCGCACCGCGCGGCCGTGATCCACCGCGACATCAAGCCCGGGAACATCGTCGTCACCCCCGACCTCGTGCCGGTCATCCTCGACTTCGGCCTGGCCCGCGAGCTCGACAGCGACCAGCCGAC
>JAFGQW010000159.1 GCA_016935485.1 Planctomycetota bacterium
AAATTGGCTATCCTCGGGGTACTTTCCGCACCTGCATAACCGACGATAAGCGCCATCTATCTCATCCATCACCTACCACCCCCCGGGATAGCCAACTCGTTAGCAACGGGGTGGGCACGCCCACGGTCGGGGCCGGGCAAACCGGCCCCGATCGGCTCCCCCCTTGTGGCGACCGGCGCTTACGACGGTGCCGTCCCGCACCCCTCGAAGCGCTCCGCATAGCGAGCGAGGAACGCCTCGAGGGCCCGCTGGATCCGCTCGGCACAGTCCACATACTCCTCGATCGGCCCTCCGAAGGGATCCCGGATCCCGCGCCCGTCGGGACCCAGAACCGCCACGCGATCCGCCGCGGCGGGAGCGATCGCCCGGACCTGCGCCGCGACCTCCTCCGAGACCGTCAGCACCAGGTCCGCCTCGAGCACGTCCTCGGCCGCCAGGCGGCGGCAGACGTGGCCGGTGAGGTCGAGGCCCCGCCGGCTCATGGCGAGCACCGCCGCGCCGCTGGCCGGCAGGCCATCGAGGGCACCCAGCCCCGCAGACCGCACCGGCGGTGGCGGCAGGCCGACCCGGCGGCGGGCCTCGCCGATGCGGCGACGGAGCAGGTCGCTGAGCAGCGCCGCCGCCATCGGGCTGCGGCAGGTATTGCCCGAACAGACGACCAGCGTGCACGGTCCGCTCTCGTCGAGGAGGAGCCCGGCGGGGATGGCCCCCTCGCGCAGAATCTCCGGCCGGTCTCCGCGGGGACGGACGACCGTGGAAGCGCATCGGTACCGGGACGGCCCGGCGTCGATCACCAGCGCCACTCCGTCCAGCAGCGCGGCGTCAAGATCCTCGGCGCTCGCCGCGGGCGGCCTGCCGGTCCGGTTGGCGCTACTCCCCAGCAAGGCTCCCCCGACCCGGTCGAGCAGCATCTCGCAGACGGCGTGGCGCGGCATGCGGATCCCGACCTCGCGGTCGGCCGCGCGGCTCGCGAGCACGAGGGTCAGCGGACCGGGGAGAAAACGGCGGCACAGTCGCCGGCCGAGCGGCGTCAGCGGTGCGGAGTGAGCCTCCAAGTGAGCCTCCAAAGGCACCTCCGGCGCGAGGTGCCACGCCAGCGGATGTCCGGCGGCGCGGCCCTTGAGCCGGTTGAGGCGATCCGCGGCGTCGTGCGCGTCGGGCAGAACCCCGAGGCCGTAAACGGTCTCGGTGGGAAAGACGACGATCTCGCCGGCACGCAGCGCGGACCCGGCCCGGGCGAGAACGCTCGGGTCGGGGTCGCGGGCCTCCACGCGAAGGACTTCGTACGACATGAGAGCGCTTGCTTCCGATCTCCGCCGGCACACGGCCCGTGCAAGTATAGCGTCTCGGGTTTCCCGCGAGATTCCGGTTCCCGCGGGTGCGGTGGAAAGCCGGCGGAATCGCCGGTTCCCGCCGCGTTCCCGCCGCACGAACGCGAACGAGAATCCCGCCGAAGGCCCGCGAAGTCGTTCCAGCGCGGCCCCCTCGGAGACCGCAGGCGAATGCCGCGCGTCCCCGTTCCGCCTCGCCCGCAATCGCGCGGCGCAAGCGGACGGCTGACCGCTGACGGCTGTGGGCCGCGGGCCCGGCCCGCGCTATCATTCGCGCGAGGCAGCGCCGTCGGTCCAGCCCGGCGCCGGTCCCCGCTCATGGACGCATCCACCTCCGAGACGAGCAAGCGGCTCGTGTTCCTGGGTAGCCTCGTGGGGCACCTGGCCCACGAGCTCAAGAACCCGCTCAGCACGCTCAATCTCAACCTCCAGCTCCTGATGGAGGACCTCGAGCATCCGGCCAGCCCCAAGGAGGCGCGCATCCAGAGGAAGCTGGCGCTGCTGAGGACCGAGACCTCGCGGCTGGAGTGCATTCTCGACGATTTCCTCCGCTACGCCCGCCCGCACCGACTCCAGGTGGAGCTGGCGAGCATCAGCGCGGTGATCGACGAGATTCTCGACTTCATGGAGCCGGAGCTCCGGTCCCACGGGATCGTCGTACACAAGCTCTACACGCACGACGTGGAGCTCTATCCGCTGGACCGCTCCTGCTTCAAGATGGCGCTGATGAACCTGCTGGTCAACGCCCAGCAGGCGATGGCCGACAGGGGCGGAGAGATCATCGTCCGCACGGATCGCCACGCCGACCAGCTGGTCATCCACGTGATCGACACGGGACCGGGGATCCCCGAGGAGATCCGCGCGCGGATCTTCGACGTCTACTTCTCCACCAAGCGCCGCGGCACGGGCATGGGGCTGGCCCAGGCCCGGCGGGTGGTGGAAGACCACGGCGGCACCCTCGAGGTGGACAGCGAGGTGGGCAAGGGATCGGACTTCCGCATCACGCTGCCGCGCCCGCCGGCGATCCGGCGGGCGCCGGCCGGCTGAGAGTCCGCTGCGGGCCGCGCCGGGCCCGCCCGCCGGTCCGTTTTCTTGCCACGCGCGCGTGGGCTCGCTAAGAGAGAAGCTGCGGCGACCCCCGGTTCGCGGCACCGGCGCGCTCCGGCGGCTCCCGCTGCGCGGCCCGTCCCAAGGGCGGCGGCGACTTGACGCCAGCGAGCCGCGCCGGGCCGCGGGCACCCGCCTCCGCGGCTGGGGAGGATCGCCCGGGAAACCGCGGGTCAGGTAGGAGTGCACATGTCCAGGATCATCGGCATCGATCTCGGCACCACCAACTCGGTGGTGGCCATCATGGAAGGCGGCGAGCCCAAGGTCATCACGAACGCCGAGGGCAACCGCACGACCCCTTCCGTCGTCGCGTTCACCGAGAGCGGCGACCGCCTGGTCGGGCAGATCGCCAAGCGTCAGGCCATCACCAACCCGGCCAACACCGTCTACTCGATCAAGCGTTTCATGGGCCGGCGCCACCACGAGGTCGCCGCGGAGGAGAAGACCGTCCCCTTCAAGATCGTTGGCGCGCCCGACGAGCTGGTGCAGGTCGAGGCGCGCGGCAAGCGCTACACGCCCCCGGAGATCTCCGCGATGATCCTCGGCCACCTCAAGGAGGCAGCGGAAGCCTACCTCGGCGAGAAAGTCGAGCGGGCGGTGATCACCGTGCCGGCCTACTTCAACGACGCGCAGCGCCAGGCGACCAAGGACGCCGGGGCCATCGCCGGCCTCCAGGTGGAGCGCATCATCAACGAGCCGACCGCGGCCTCGCTCGCCTACGGCATGGACCGCAAGAAGAACGAGAAGATCGCGGTGTTCGATCTCGGCGGCGGCACGTTCGACATCTCGATCCTCGATGTCGGCGAGGGCGTCTTCGAGGTCAAGTCGACCAACGGGGATACCCACCTGGGGGGCGACGATTTCGACGAGCTGCTCATCCGCCACATCATCGCCGAGTTTCGCAAGGACTCCGGGATCAATCTCACCAACGACCTGATGGCGCTGCAGCGCCTGAAGGAGGCGGCCGAGAAAGCCAAGTGCGAGCTCTCCACGGCGGTCAAGACGGACATCAACCTGCCGTTCATCACCGCCGATGCCTCGGGCCCGAAGCACCTGCAGATGGCGATCACGCGCGCCCAGTTCGAGGCGCTCGTCGATCCGCTCATCGAGCGGACCAAGGGACCGTGCCGGCAGGCCCTCCAGGACGCCCGGATCACGGCCGCCGAGATCGACGAGGTGGTCCTGGTGGGGGGCTCCACGCGGATTCCCGCCGTCCAGCAGGCGGTCAAAGAGCTCTTCGGGCGCGAGCCCCACAAGGGCGTCAACCCGGACGAGGTGGTGGCGGTGGGCGCCGCCATCCAGGGCGGCGTGCTGGCCGGCGACGTGAAGGACGTGCTGCTGCTCGACGTCACCCCGCTCAGCCTCGGCATCGAGACCCTCGGCGGCGTGTTCACCCGCTTGATCGAGCGCAACACCACCATTCCGACGAAGAAGGCGCAGGTCTTCTCCACCGCCACCGACAACCAGTCGAGCGTGGAGATCCACGTGCTCCAGGGCGAGCGGGAGATGGCGGCGGGCAACCGCACGCTGGGCAGGTTCCACCTCGACGGCATTCCCCCCGCACCGCGCGGGATCCCGCAGATCGAGGTCACCTTCGACATCGACGCCAACGGCATCCTCAACGTCTCGGCGCGCGACAAGGCGACCGGGAAGGAGCAGTCCGTACGGATCGAGTCCTCCTCGGGGCTCGATCAGAACGCGATCGAGCGCATGAAGCAGGATGCGCAGCAGCACGCCGAGGAGGACCGCGAGAAACGCCGCCTCGTCGAGGCCCGCAACCAGGCCGATCACCTGATCTTCCAGACCGAGAAGACCTTGAAGGAGCACGGCGGGAAGATCAGCGCGGACGAGCGTGGCCGCATCGAGGCCGCCCTCCGGTCGTTGCGGGAGATCCAGGCCCGCGAGGACGTGGCGGCGATCGAGCAAGGCATGAAGGAGCTCCAGGAGGCCAGCCACCGCATGGCGCAGGTCATGTACGAAGAGGCCGCCAAGGCGCAGAAGTCGGCGGCAAGCGGGGCGGGCGGGCCGGCGGACGCCGCCGGCCCCGGGACCGACGGTGGCGCCGGGGGCGAAGACATCAAGGACGCCGACTTCGAAGTGAAGGAGTAGCGGCGGCACCGGCGGCGGATCTCGCGGCGGGGGGGGGAAGTGGTCCCCGCTGGCCCGCTCCGGTATACTGCATCGAGACGCCGGGGTCGGGAAGCGTCCGCGCGATCCCCGGCGTCTCGTGCTGTCCGGCGCCGGGGCGCGGCGCCCCGCAGGATGTTCGAGCCGTGATCGAGGCCATCTCCCTCCACAAGCGTTTCGGCCCCGTCCAGGCTCTCCGCGACGTGTCGTTTGGCGTCGCGCAGGGCGAGGTGGCCGCATTCCTCGGGCCCAACGGCGCCGGCAAGACCACCTGCATGCGCATCCTCACCGGTTTTCTGCCCGCCTCCGCGGGGCGCGCCGTGGTGGCCGGGTTCGATGTCGCCGCCCAGTCGCGCGCGGCGCGGGCCGCGCTCGGCTACCTGCCCGAAAGCGTGCCGCTGCCCGGCGACATGCGCGTGCGGGAGTACCTCGACTTCCGCGCACGGATCAAGCGCGTCGCGGTCCGCCAGCGGCGCCGGCGCATCGCCACCGTGGTCGAGCGGTGCGGTCTCGAAACCATGAAGGCGCGGCTGGTGGGGCGTCTATCCAAGGGCTACCGCCAGCGCGTGGGGCTGGCCGATGCCCTCGTGGCCGACCCCCCGGTGCTCATCTTCGACGAGCCGACGGTCGGTCTGGATCCCAACCAGACCGTCGAGGTGCGCCGGCTCATCGCCGAGCTCGGCGCCGAGCGCACCGTGTTGCTCAGCACCCACATCCTCTCCGAGGCCGAGGCGATCAGCGGGCGCATCATCATCATCCACCACGGCCGGATCCTGATCGAGGACACCCCGGCCGGGCTCCAGCGACGAGTGCACGCGCACCGGCCGATCCGGGTCGAGATCGCCGGCGCGGCCGCGCCCGCCTGCCGCGCCGCGCTCGCCGAGCTCACCGGAGTGCGCCGCGTCGCGGCGGCGGACGACGCCGGCAGCCACGGCGGCGAGTGGCACGGCCTGGCGGTGCACCACGACACCGAGACCGATCTTCGGGAGGCGATCTTCGCGCTCGCCCGGGAGCGGGGGTGGCGCCTCCGGGAGCTCCACCGCGAGGACCTCAGTCTGGAGCAGATCTTCCGCGCCGTGACCGGAGCGGACGCCGGGAAGGGCGGGGCGGATGCGTAACGTGTTGACCCTCGTGGTCCGCGAGATGGGCGCCTACTTCCGCTCGCCGATCGGCTACAGCGTGCCGATCCTCTTCTGGGTGCTCGCGGGGCTGCGCTTCTACCTCGACCTCGAGTGGACCCAGGGGGACGTGGAGGCGGCGCTCGCCCAGCTCATGGGCGGCGTGCATTTCTGGCTGCTCACGTTCCTGATCGTGCCGGCGCTCACCATGCGGCTCCTGGCGGAGGAGCGCCGCTCGGGAACGCTGGAGATGCTGCTCACCGCGCCGGTGGAGGACTGGGAGGTCGTGGCCGGCAAGTTCCTCGGCGCGTGGCTGTTCTACGCGTTCCTCTGGGTGCCGCTCCCGCTCTATCTCGCGGCAGTGATCTTCCTCGGCGGCTCCCCCGATCTGGGCGCGGTGGCGGCGAACTTCCTCGGCGTGCTGCTGGTCGGCGCGCTGTTCCTCGCGGTGGGACTGTTCTGCTCGAGCCTCACCTCGAACCAGATCATCGCCGCGCTGATGTGCGCGGTGGGGCTGCTGGTGGTGAGCTTCCTGCCCGAGGTCGCCCGCCTCTTTCCCCGGATCCTCTGGATCCAGATCGCCGGCGACCAGCTCAGCTTCTTTCACCACTTCGACGAGTTCCGCAGCGGCGTGGTGGACGGGCGTCCGGTGGTCTACATCCTCACGCTGATCGGACTGGCGCTGTTTCTGACGGCCCGCAGTCTGGAGGCGCGAAAATGGCGGTGACGGCGGCCGCGCGGCTGCGGCTCCGGCTGGGCGTGGCCGTGCAGATCCTGCTCGTGCTCGCGCTGGTGGCCGGGACGAACGCGCTGGTCGCGCGCAATCCCGTGCCGGGGCTGCGCGGCGACTGGACCGAGGACAGCCGCCACACGCTGCACCCCGACACCGCGGCGCTGCTCGAGGGCGTCAAGGATCCCGTGGAGCTCGTGCTCTTTCACACCCCGCTCGCCGGCCGACATCCCGACCGGGAGGCCTTCGACGCGGAAGTGTTCGTAAAGACCGATCTGCTGCTGCGGGAGGCCGGCTACCGCTCGCGGCGGATCACTACCGAGACCATCCATCCGGCGACCAACCCCGACCGGGCCCAGGCCGCCCTGGCGCGCACCGGGCTGGAGGACAGCGCCATGGGCGGCAACTTCCTCCTGGTGCACGCCCGGGGCCGCAACATCCAGATCGGCTTTTCGCAGCTCGGGAGCCTGGACCCGGCGACCGGGCAGATCCGCTACCACGGCGAGGATGTCCTCTACAAGGCCGTGGCCGAGGTGACGCGCCGCGAGGTGCGCATGGTCACCTTCCTCGAGGGCCACGGCGAGCTCGACCCGACCGAGGCCGACGACGGGCTCGCGTTGGCCACCCTGCTCAACCGCGAGGCCTACCGCATCGGCCGGGTCGACCTCGCGCGTGGACAGACGATCCCGCCGGAAACCTCCGTCCTCGTGGTGGCCCGACCCCTCCAGGAGCTCGGGCGCGAGGCGATCGCCGCCCTCGACGACTACCACCGGCGCGGCGGCAACCTGCTGCTGCTGATCGGGGCCCGCACGCCGGCGGCCAACCTCCGGCACTACCTCGAGACCCAGTTCAAGCTCGCGCTGAGAGACGAGCACGAGATGCTGCACGACCCCAAGGGGACGCTGCCCCGCTACCCGGAGTGGATCGTGGCCGAACGCAACTTCAACGCCGACCACCCGATCACCCGCCCCCTGGCACGCGCCGAGCAGAAGCTCACGGTCGTGCTGCCCCGCGTGCGGCCGCTCACGCTGACGGCCCCGGGAGTCTGCACCAGCCTGCTCGCCTCCAACCCTGGCTCCTGGCCCGACCGCTACCGGCCCGGATACTACGCGCGTCAGCTCGAGGAGGACGAGAAGGTGCCCGGATACGAGCTGCAGGGCTTCCCGATGGCGGTCGCCGTCGATCCGCGCCTGCCGAGCCAGCGGCTGAGCGGCGACCAGGCCGGCCGCGTCGTACTGTTCTGCTCCGGCGAGTTCGCCTCGAGCCAGTTCGTGAACACCTTTCCCGCCAACGGTGCCCTCCTCGTCAACGCGGTACACTGGCTGTCCGGCAAGGACGCCGGCGAACGCATCGCGCCGGTCGCGATCCGGCAGGTCCGGCTGGCCATGACGGACCCGGACCGCCGCCTGCTCTTCTGGGCGGTGGTGGTCCTGCCGGCGGCGGTCATGCTCCTCCTCGGGGTGCTGGTCTTCTGGCTGAGGAGAGGCTGATGCACCCGCGCACCACGCTGATCCTGCTCGTGCTGAACGCCGTCGTTCTCGGCGCGCTGCTCGTGACCGGAGGCAGCGTGGAGGGGGAGGGCCCGAGCAAGCTCGTGCCGGAGGACGTGGATCTCGCGGCCGCGACCACCCTCGCGTTCTCGGCCGCCGAGGGAAGCCCGGCGTTCGCGCTGGTTCGCGCCCCCGACGGGCGCTGGCGCCTGGACAACCCCGACGGGCCGCTCGCCAACCAGGCCGCGGTCGAAGGCCTGCTCGCCGACCTCCGCCGGGCGCCGATCCTGCCGCTCGAAATCGCCACCGACCAGGACCTGGGGCTCCGCCCGGCTCGCCGGACCCTGCGCATCGCGTCGGCGCGCGGGCCGCTGTTCGTCCTCGAGCTGGGGCGGCCGCACCCGCTCGGCCTCGGCATCTACGCGCGCGCGGCGGGCGCGGCAGTCCCGCGGCTCACGTTCCCCGATCTCATCGGGCTCGCCGACCGCCAGCCCGGCCACTTCCGGGAGCTGCGCATCTTCCCGTTCAGTCCGCTCGAGGTGGTCGGGCTCGAGCTCGATCGCGCCACCGTGGCGGGCGACGAGCAGATCGCGGCCGACCGGAAGTGGCTCACCTGGTTCATGACCCGTCCGCGGCGGCTGCGGGGAACCCCTGGGCTGGACCGGATGGTGTCCGCGCTGCTGGGCATCCGGCGGCAGGGAGCCGAGGCGGCGCCGGCCGAGCGTCCTGCGCTGGCCGTGACCCTGCGCTCCGCGAGCGATGCCGTGACGCTCGACATCTGGGTCCGGGACGAGCGCCGTTGGCTGGGTCGCGTCCGCGGAGAGGACAGTGCCTTCGCGCTCAACGGCCTCGAGCTCGACGCGCTGCGGCAACCGCTCGCGCAGCTCTGGGACCTCCGGCTCTTCTACGACGCGGCCCGGCGCGTCGCCAGCGCCGAGTGGAGCGTCGCCGGCGCGGCGCCGATCGCGCTCGTGCGGGACATTGCCGATGTCGATGCCTGGCACATCGAGAAGCCCAGGCGCGTGCCCGGCGACCGGGAGGTATGCAGCCAGTTCGTCCAGGAGCTCGTCCGCCTGGAGGTGGACGGGCTCGAGCCCGCCGGAACGGCGCCCGCGGACGGCGGCCTCGCGCCGGCGGCGGGGCGCCTCAAGCTCGTGTTCTCGGCCGGCGCCGGCGAGGTCGAGTTCCTGATCAGCGCGCCCGAGGAAGGGCGCTGCCGGATCATGGATGCCCGCGATCCCGAGAACATCTTCACGGTCGACGAGACCAAGATCGCCCGCCTGCCGCGCTCCGCGCTCGCGCTCGTCGACCGCACGGTCTTCCGGGGCAACTGGAAAGTCGTGGGCCGCCTGGACGTCCGGCGCGGACCGACGGAGGCCTACCGGCTCGACAACGTCGGGCAGACGGAGGAGTCGCAGTGGCGGCGCACCGACGTGAGTGCGGCCCCGGACCGCCCGGACGCCGCCGTCTCCGGCTCGGTGATGCGCAACCTGCTCGTGCATCTCACCGAGCAGCTGCGCGCCGAGCGCGTGCTGGCCTGGAGCCGGGACGAGGCCGCGCCCGAGTGGGAGGTGGACCGACCCCGCTATCGCATCCGCTGGCGCGACACCGATCCGCGCCGGAGCCGGTTCATCGAGATCGCGGTGGGTGCGCCGCAGGAGGACCGTTCCGGCTACCTCTGGTATCCGGTCTGCCACGAAGGGGAAGGCTTGTCGGAGCGGCCCTACGTCTATAGAATCGGCGACGACCTGGTGCGAAAGCTCCGGGCGGTGCTGCCCGACTGAGGGTCCGCAGAACAACCGCTTCCCGCGCCCGCGGGCCCGGGCAGAAACCGCGCGCAGAACCCGAGAGGGCATTCCGGCGCGGGCCCGAGGGCGGCCGATCTGCACCGGAACTGGACGGCGGAGATCCGGGCGGGATCTCCCGAGACGAGGCGCATGCGGTGGACATGGAGCGTCTCCTCCAGCAGCTCCGGACCGATCCGGCCTGGCGCGATCGCATCGTGCACTGGGAGGTGCTCGCGCCCGAGCACGGCCGCTACGGCGACTTCCCCGCGGCCGTCCATCCCGCGCTGCAGGCGGCGCTCCGCGCCCGGGGAATCGAGCGCCTCTACGACCACCAGACCGAGACCTTCGAGGCCGCGGTGCGCGGCGCGGGATTCATCGCGGCGACGCCGACCGCCTCCGGCAAGACGCTCTGCTACAACCTGCCGGTCCTGAGCGACATCCTCCGGGCCGATCCGCCCACCGCCGCGCTCTACCTCTTCCCGACCAAGGCGCTGAGCCAGGATCAGGTCGCGGAGCTCACGGACCTGATCGGCCGGCTGCCCGCGTCGGTCGTCGCCTACACCTACGACGGCGACACGCCGCCCGCCGTGCGCCGTCGCATCCGCGACCGCGGCGACATCGTCGTCACCAATCCCTACATGCTCCACACCGGGATCCTCCCCAACCACCCCAAGTGGGGCGATTTCTTCCGGAAGCTGCGCTACGTGGTGATCGACGAGGTCCACGTCTACCGCGGGATCTTCGGCGGCCACATGGCGAACGTCCTCCGGCGGCTCGGCCGGATCGCCCGCCACTACGGTCAGGAGCCGGCGTACCTGCTCGCCTCGGCGACGCTGCGCAATCCCGGAGAGCTCGCCGAGCGGCTGACGGGCCGGCCCCTCCCGGTGGTCCGCCACGGCGGTTCCCCCCGCGCCGAGAAGCATTTCCTCGTCTTGAACCCACCGCTCGTGAACGCGCCGGCCGGCGTGCGCGGGAGCGCGCTCGAGGAGGCCCGGCGCCTCGCGGGCCTCCTGATGGGGGTAAAGAGCATCTTCTTCGCCCGCAGCCGAAACCGCGTCGAGGTGCTGGTCAAGTACTTGAAGGACCTCTACCACCGCCGCGGCAAGGACCCCGACCGGGTGCGCGGCTACCGCGGCGGCTACCTGCCGCGGCTGCGCCGCATGATCGAGGCCGATCTCCGGGCCGGCCGGGTCGACGCCGTGGTCTCCACCACCGCGCTCGAGCTCGGCGTCGACATCGGCTCCCTCGACGCGGCGGTGCTCGTCGGCTATCCCGGCAGCCTCGCCAGCGCCTGGCAGCAGGCAGGTCGGGCCGGGCGCCGCTGCGCCACCTCGGCCGCGTTCCTGATCCTCTCCAACCAGACCCTGGACCAGTACCTCGGCGACCACCCGGACTACCTCTTCCGCACGCCGCGCGAGCAGGCGATCCTCGACGCCGACAACCTCGTGGTGCGCGCCAACCACCTGAAGTGCGCCGCCTTCGAGCTGCCGTTCGGTGCCGAGGAGGCCTTCGGCGGCGGTGTCGAGACCCGCGCGATCCTCGACCACCTCGCGACTGAATCGGCGCTGCTCAGCCGCAGCGGCGACACCTACCACTGGGCCGCGGACGCCTATCCGGCGGAGGACGTCAGCCTGAACAGCGCCGACATCGACAACTTCGTCATCCTGGAGGAGCGCTCCGGGCCCCGGGGTCTGGAGACGCGCGTGTTGGCCGAGGTCGACCGTCCGGGAGCGATGACCTCGATCTACCCCGGCGCGATCTACGGCCACCAGGGCGAGCAGTTCCAGATCGCACGTCTGGACTACGCGGGCCGGCGTGCCTACGCGCGCAAGATCGACGCCGACTACTACACCGACGCCGAGCTCTCGACGGACATCCGCATCACCCGCATCGACCGGGAGGCGGCGCGCGCCGGCCGCTACGTGGCGCACCACGGCGGCGTGATCACGCGTACCCAGGCCGCCGTGTACAAGAAGATCAAGTTCTACACCAGCGAGAACGTGGGGGCGGGAGCGATCGATCTACCGGCCGAGGAGATGGACACGACCGCGTGGTGGGCGGTGATTCCCACGGCGGCGGCCGCGGCCGCCGGACTCTACGAGGCCGGCGGGGGCGGCGGGCTCCAGGCGATGGCCAACCTGTTGCGCGGCGTCGCGCCGCTCTACCTCGGCTGCGATCCCGCGGATCTGCGCCCGGTCGCCGAGGTGAGTGCGCGCGACTACCAGGCGCCCACCGTCTTCCTGTACGACGCCCTCCCGGGAGGGGTGGGACTGGGCGAGGCGCTCTTCCTCGGCGAGCCGGAGGTGCTCGAGGCCGCGCTGGAGCGCGTGGAGCGGTGCCCCTGCCGGACCGGATGTCCGGGGTGCATCGGACCGGTCCGCGCCGGCGGCCGCCGCGACAAGGAGGTGGCGCGGCGCCTCCTGGCCCACATGGTCGGCCGCGGCGAGCGCGCACCGGCGGCTTCCTGCGAGGAGACTCGTGCGCATGAGCCTTGAGGAGCGGCTCGGCCGGATCGCGGGGCTCAGGCCCGCCGGCATGCGCCCGCGGCGGCCGCCGCCGTGCGATCCCGCCGCGGTGCTTCCGGAGCCGGTCAGCGTCCGCACGTTCCCGTTCGAACACCGCCACGGGACCCTCCCGCTCGGCGCGGTACTCGCCGCGGATACCCGCGCGCTCGCACCGCTCGCGCAGGATCTCGGGGTCGCGGAGTTCGCCGCCCGGGAGATCGTCTTCCTCGACACCGAGACCACCTCCCTCGGGGGCGGGGCGGGCTGCCTGGTCTTTCTCGTCGGACTGGGGCGATTCGCGGCCGACCGCTTCGTCGTCGAGCAACACCTTCTCGTCCGTCCGCCGGAGGAGCGTGCCTTCCTCGAGCGGATCCGTGCCGCGCTCGCCGATTTCCGCGGCGTGGCCACGTTCTTCGGGAGGTCCTTCGACCGGCCGCGGCTCGAGGACCGCTTCGCCTTTCACCGCATGGACACGCGGCTGCCCGCCCGCCCGCACGCCGACCTGCACACGCTAGCACGCCGGCTCTGGGGCGCGGAGCTCCCGGACTGCCGCCTGCGCACGGTGGAGGAGCGGATCCTCGGCTTCGTGCGCCACGACGACCTGCCCGGCGCGCTCTGCCCGGAGGCCTACCGGGCGTTTCTCGAGGGCGACGACCGATGGCTCGCCGGCGTGCTCGAGCACAACCGGAACGATATCCTCAGCCTCGCGGTCCTCGCGCACGCGGTCTGTCTCGAGGCGCGCGATCCGGCGACGATCCGGGGCCGCCTCGCCGTGGCGCGCGGCCTGGCGGCGGGCGGCGACCCGGAACGTGCGCTGGCGCTGCTGCGGGCGGCCGCCGACGACGAGCGCCGGCAGGGGGGCGGAGCCGCCGGGAACTGGCCGGCGGCGCGGGCGCTCGGCGACTGGCTCAAGCGCGCCGGCCGGCGCGCCGAGGCGCAGCGCCACTGGCAGGAGATGGCCGCGCGCGGCGCGGGGGGGATCTATCCGCACACCGAGCTCGCCAAGCTCCACGAGCACCACACGGGCGATCTGGCCCGGGCGCTGGAGTGGACGCTCGTGGCCGCGAGACTCGACCGGGGCGAGGAGGCTGCGGCGCTGGCGCACCGGGCGGCCCGGCTGCGCCGAAAGCGCGGCGAGCTTCCTGCGGGCGCGGCCGCACTGCCGGGCGCCGAGTCCCCGGCGCCGGCGCCGCCGGCGGGTGGGCTCGCCTCACGTCTCGGGCTCGAGCGGCGGCGCGGGGACGATCACGACGCGATCGCCCACGAGACGTAGCCTTCCTTCCGCGAACAGGCGCACCGCTTCCGGGTAGGCCGCGAGCTCCTCGGCGAAGACCCGCGCCGCGAGCGACTCCGGCGTGTCGTCGGGGTGGACGGGAACCCGCCGCTGCAGGATGATCGGACCGTGGTCGTAGTGGTCGTCGACGAAGTGCACGGTGCAGCCCGACTCGGCCGCACCCGACGCGAGCACCGCCTCGTGGACGCGCAATCCGTAGAAGCCCTGGCCGCCGACCCCGGGCAGGAGCGCCGGGTGGATGTTCATGACGCGGCCCGCCCACTCGGGGCTCATCGGGAAGCGGACGAGATAGCCTGCGAGCAGCACCAGGTCCACGCCTTGGTCGCGCAGCCGCCCGTGCAGCCGCTCGCGAAACGCCCCGGGCGGGCCGCCGGCGCGCGGATCGATGACGGCATGCGGCAGCCCGGCCCGCCGCGCCCGCTCCAGACCGAAGGCCCTGGAGTGACTCGCGATCACGTCGACCACGCGGCCCGGCATGGCGGCGGCGACGATCCGGTCGAGGAAGTTCTGCAGGGTGCGGCCGCTCCCGGAGAGCAGCACAGCAATACGGGGGTTCTTCATGACGGCGTCTGTACCCTCGCGGGGCGCGGCGGGCCGGCCGCCCGCCGGCCGCGTCGGCGGCGGCGGCCCTCGTGCCGGCTCACGACTCGCCGATCATCCGCTCGAAGAGCCGCGTCAGCTTGGGATCGGTGCCGGCCGCGATCCGGAGGATCTCCTGGATGTTCACCGGGCACAGCGCCTCCGGCAGGCACAGATCCGTGACGCAACCCGCACCGAAGACCTTGAGGCCCGCATGGACGGCCGCGAGCACCTCCGGGATCGTCGACATCCCCACGGTGTCGGCCCCCAGGATCTGGAGCGCGCGGTACTCGGCGCGCGTCTCGAGGTTCGGCCCGAGCACCGCCGCGTGAACCACCGGTCGCGCCCGGAAGCCCTCCTCGAGGCAGATGGCTTCGGCGCGCGCGAGGAGCGCCCGGTCATAGGGCGCGCACATGTCCGGGAAACGGGGGCCCAGCCGGTCGTCGTTGATCCCGACGAGCGGGTTGTGTCCCATGAGGTTCAGGTGGTCCTCGATCAGCGCGAGATCGCCGGTCCGGAGGTGCGGGTTCATGCTGCCGCACGCGCAGCTCACGAGCAAGGTGTGCGCGCCGAGCGCCTTCATCACCCGGACCGGCAGCACCACGTCCTCGCCGGAGTAGCCCTCGTAGAGGTGGTAGCGCCCGGCCATGACCATGACCGGCTTGCCGCCGATCGTGCCGAGGTGAAGCGTGCCGCCGTGGCTGACGACGCTCGGCTGGCGAAAGCCCTCCACCTCGCGGTAGGAGAGCACCACCGGATCCTGGACCGCATGCGCCAGACCCTCCAGTCCGGTGCCGAGGATGACGCCGAAATCAGGGCGGCCGGGCCAGTGCCGGCGGATGGCGGCCGCGGCCGCCTCGACGCGCGCGTAGGGATCGCTCATGAGGATTCCCGTCGTTCCGGAGGTGCCAGTCGTTCCCGGATCGCCGCCGCCGCCAGGCCCGAGACGGCGATCCGCTTGTGGCGCGCGGTCTCGCCCGCGGTCAGCTTGAGTGCGGTGCGGCAGACGCCGAGCCGATCCGCCAGGAAGCGCAGCAACGCCTGGTTGGCCTTGCCCTTCTCGGCGGGCGCCTGCACCGCCACGCGGAGGCACTCGCCGTGGACCCCGAGGATCCGGGTGCACGCGGCGCGCGGGGTGACGCACACGCCGAGGACCACGCCGTCACGGCTTTTCTGGAGGCGCAGAACCGGACTTGCCACGATCCGATTTCCCGGGCACGGTCTCCGCCGCGAGCGGCGTCGCGCCGCTGCTGTGCCGGACGAAGAACTCGGTGTCGGTGTACTCCTCGCAGAGTCGGCGCGCACGGCCGAGCATCTCGGCCCACGCCTCGGCCTCCTCGGCCTCGCGCGCTTCGCGATAGAGGCGGGCCGCCTGCCGCTCCCGCTCCACCCACGCGATCAGGGTCCCGTCCCCGGCGGCCTGGGCGGCGGCCGCCGCCAGCACTCCGTCGCCCAGCTCGAGGGCGAGGAAGGCGAGCGCCCGGTGTTCCGCGGGGCTCATGTCCCACCGGTCGTCGGCGAACAGCGCGAGCAGCTTCCCCGGCGGGTATCCGCTCCACGGCCGCTTCACGGTGTTCTTCTGGCCGTGGATGACGACCTCGATCTGCAGGGACTCGTCGTCGGCGCCGGTGAGCGTGCCCGTGTCCTGATCGAGCATCGTGAGGTCGAGGGGAACGCGCGTATTGCGGATACCGTCGGGCTTGCCCGCCCGCTCGATGAACGCCGCCTTGAGCGCCTTCATGGCGTCGTAGGCGGCCATCACGACCTCGAAGCGGCGGCGGTAGGACTCGGTTGTCACCTCGCGCTGCCCCTGCTCGAGCGCCGCGAGGCCGGCATCGAACGCGGAGGCAAGCGCATGTTCGTGCGCCTTGCGGTAACCCTCGAGCACGCGCTGGCGATCGGCCTGGAAGCGCCTGGCGAAGAACGCCGCCCTGGCCCGTCCGTGCGCGGCGATCAGCTCGGCGGCCTTGGTTGCGAGCCCGGTGTAGAAGCCCCGGTCCGCCTCACCCGCCGCCACGTGGCTAGAGAACGTCTCGAGCAGTTCGATCGCCTCGTCGAACTGTTCCGTCGCGATCTTCTGCGCGGCGGCCTCCCGGAGCGCGCCGAACTTCTGCTCGGCGGCGGTGCGGAGAGCGCGGCGCTGCTGCTCGGCCTCCGGCTTGAGATCGAGCCCGACCACCGGAGCCAGGTCGTCCAGGAACGCGGCGAGCACGGCGTCCGCCTCGGCGAACCGCAACGCGCGCGCGGCGGCATCGGCCTTCGTCTGGGCGCTCGCCCAGGCTTCGAGAAGAGCGTGCCTCCGGAGGTCTTCCTCCTTCCGCTGGGTCTCGATGTCGCAGCGCAGCTTGGCCGCATCCGCGGCAGCCTTGCGCCCGGACTCGGTGTCGGGGTGCGCGGCGGCCACCTCCTCGAGAGCCGGGAGGCGCTCGGCGACCGCAAGGTCGGCCGAAATGACCTTGAGGTAGGCGACCTCGGCTTCCATCTCGCGCGCCTTGCGGGCAATCTCCGGATCCGGTGCCGCCGGCGCGACCGGCCCCACGCCGCCGCCCGCAGGATCGTCCGGACTCGCCGCGACCGGGCCGCCGGGCTCCGTCGCGCCCGGGCCGGGCAGGGTCGGGCTTTCGTCCGAGCGCAGCAGGAAGAACAGCGCGACCGCCGCGAGCACGGCGACGGCGGCCACGACCGCCAGCCACCGGCTCGCCGGGCGGAAAGCGACCGTGCCGTTGCCGTTGCCCCAGATCCGTTCGAGCGCTTCGATCAGTTCCGCGGGCGACTGGTACCGGTCGGCGGGGTCCTTCTCCATGAGCCGCTCGATCACCGCGCTCACCTCGCGCGGGATGGCGGGATCGACCTCATGGACGCTGGGCGCGGTCGCGCGGATCTGGGCGACCACGATCTGGCGCACATTTTTTCCGGGAAAGGGATTGCGCCCGGTGACCATGCGGTAAAAGGTGGCACCGAGGGAGTAGAGGTCGGAGCGGACGTCGACCGGCTTGCCCTGGGCCTGCTCGGGAGAGATGAAGTGCGGCGTGCCCAGGATGCCCTCGCCGCCCGCCGCCGCCGTGTCGTCGGCGCGGTGGGCGAGCCCCAGGTCGGCGATCTTCACCGTGCCGTCCTCCGCGATCATCAGGTTGTCCGGCTTGATGTCGCGGTGCACGATGCCCTTGCGCTGCGCGTACTCCAGGCCGCGCGCCGTGTCGAGCACGATCTTGACGGCCTCCGCCCAGGGGATCTTGCCCTCGCGGTCCAGGCGATCCTGCGCGCTGCCGCGGTGCATGAACTCCATGGAGAAGTAGTAGAGACCCTGGCGGCGGCCGACGTCGTAGACCTGCACGATGTGGGGGTGGTTCAGCGCCCCGGCCGCCCGCGCCTCGCGCAGGAACAGATCGACGAACGTCGAGTCCTCGGTCAGCCGGGCCGACAGCACCTTGAAGGCGACCTCGCGGTGCAGGCTCAGCTGCTCGGCGCGAAAGACCGTGCCCATCCCGCCGCCACCCACGCGGTCGAGGATGCGGTAGCCGTCGATCTCCTTGCCGACCAGCCCCTTGCTCTCCTGCTCCAGGATCGACAGCGAGGTCTCTCCCGCGTGGATCATGTCGCCCGCGCGGACGGCCGTCTCCTTGACCACGCGCAGATCGTTGACGAACGTGCCGTTCTGGCTGCCGAGATCCGCGAGGAAGAACCCGTCGGGACCGCTCGAGATCCGGAAGTGCTGGCGGCTGACCATGACGTCGGGGAGCGCGAAGCCGGCCCGGGCATCCCGACCGACGATCAGCTCCCCGCCGTCCGGGACATCGATCCGGGTCCCCTTGGCCTTGCCGTTCTCCACGACCAGATAGAGACGCATGGCATCCCTTCGCGAGCCGGCGAACCCCGTCCGGCAGAGCGCGGGCGGAACCGAACGTTCTGGCTTCTTCTCGAATCAGGCGTTGCGCCGCGCGGACCCGGAGAGCGGACCGCGCCGATCGACCCTGCAATCATACTCCATCGAAGAGCCGCGTGCCAATCCGAACCCAGGTCGCTCCCTCCTCGATCGCCACCTCGAAATCGCCGCTCATGCCCATGCTGAGATGCTCCAGGGGAGCCCGATACCAGGCTTCCCGGTTCGCCTCGTCCCGGAGCGCGCGGAGCGCCCGGAAAGCCGGCCGGGAGCGCTCGGGATCGGGGTCGAACGGAGCGAGCGTCATGAGCCCCACGATCGCGAGCCGGGGACGCGTGGCCGCCCTCCGGAGGATCGGCTCGAGCGCCTCCGGAGCGAGACCGAATTTCGAGGTCTCGCCGGAAACATTGACCTGCACGAGCAACCGGGGCGCGGGGCGGTCGTTCTCGGCCAGGACGCGGTCGATGCGCTCGAGAAGCGCCGCGGAATCGACCGAGTGGATCCACGCGAACCGATCCAGCGCCTTGCGGACCTTGTTGGACTGCAGGTGGCCGACGAGATGCCACGTCGGACCGGGCCCCACGGCCGCGATCTTCGCCAGCGCCTCCTGGAGGCGGTTCTCGCCCAGGTCGGATTGCCCGAGTCTCCAGAGGGCCCCGACCACGTCGGGCGGGACGTGCTTGGTCACGGCGACCATGCGCACCGAACCGGGCTCGAGCCCCGCGCGGATCTCGGCCCGGCGCGCGCGCGCCCGCACGGCGGCGAGATTGTTCTCCAGCCGGTCCATCGGGTCGCGAGCCCTCTCCCGTCGGAAGCGAGACGCCTTCCCGGGGGAACGCGGGTCCGGCCTTCTCTCCGGTCGCACGTTCCCTCCGGAACCTGGGCCGTGCACCTTAACCATTCGCGCATAATCGCTTACGCGCAATCCCATGGTAGCCGCGGTCGCGCCGACGGTCAAGGCGGGCTGGCCCGCGGCACGGACCGACAATGCGCGCTTCTCCTTTTGCACGCTTGACTTCAGTGCGGGCGACTTTATACCATCTCCACCTCGACGACCGGCGGAGTCCGGGTTGTCCGGATGGCCGCCGTCGAGGCAGCGAATCTCTGGGAAAAGAAGTCGCTGTGCCGGGCTGCACGCAGGTCCGGAATGCCCGGCCATCACCAGCCGCGGCACGCGAATCAGTTCGGTCAGCGGGCTCCGGTCCCGATCCTGGTAGGAGGAAAGACGCTATGCGCCACGGTGTCCTGAATGGAGTTGCCACCATCCTTGTCGTCCTGACCCTGGTGCTGGCGACGGGCTGCGGAACGGGTTCCGGAGGCACGCCGCCGCCCGCCTCGGGCGAGGACGTGGCGGTCAGCCCCGTGGCGACCGCGTACCGACAGCTCCTGCCGAACGGCGAGGAGCTGTGGTGCGCCCGGCTCCCCGTCGAGGCCGAGCTCGGCAGTCTGGAGCGGATCAGCCTGGGCGATGGTCCCGACGCCACGGGCACGCGCACGGCGACTCTCTACCTGATCAGCGCCAAGCAGCGGGTCGTCGCGGTGGGCGAGAACGGCATGACGCGATGGACCTTCGGCCGGCTGGACTTGCCGCTCGAGTTCCCGCCTGCGGAGGGACCGACGGCCGTCGCCTTCCTCACGCGCGACAAGCTGTGGCTCGTCGACCGCCAGTCGGGCTCGCTGCTCAACCGCAAGACGCTCGCGTTCACGCCCTCGACCCCACCCGCGCTCAGCCGCTCCACCGTGTATCTGCCGTCGCTCGGCGACAACCGCATCTACTCCGTGGCGATCGCCGACGGCGCCGACGGCTGGCGCGTGCGCATGAACGGACCGATCAGCGCCGCGCCCGCGATGGCCGGGAACATCGGCCGACCCACGCTCCACGTGGCGACCGAGAAGGGGACCGTCCTCGCGTTCGACGCACTCGCCGCCAGCGCGCCGCCGCCGGAAGCACCGCTCTGGGAGAAGTCGCTCCCGGGCGCCGTGATGGCCGACCTCTCCGCCAGCGCCGACGGCGGCATCGTGTTCGTACCGTCCCACGACTACATGCTGCACGCGTATCGCGCCGCTACGGGCGAGAGCGTCTGGAACTACCCCGGCGGGCGGCCGCTCGAGACCCCGGCCACGCACGTCGGCGACCTCGTGTTCCAGCGCAACGCCGATCAGCTCGTGGCGCTCGACTTCGCCAGCGGCGCCGTCAAGTGGATGGTGGCGGGCGCCAAGCACGCGGTCTGCAAGTGGGGCGATGACTACATCGTCGCCGGACCGGGGCAGAAGCTGCGTCGCATCCAGGGCAAGGACGGCGCCGTGCTGGCCGAGGCCGAGCGGGCGGAGGACTTCCTCGTCCCCGATCCGATCGGCGGCCGCTTCATCGTGGCCGACCGGGACTGGAACCTGAAGGTCTACCGCTACCGCAGGTACTAAGGGGCCGCACA
>JAFGQW010000013.1 GCA_016935485.1 Planctomycetota bacterium
CTCCCGGCCGGACGGCGGGCCAGGGATGACGGGCCGGAAGGTCGGAGCCCGAAGTGGGTGGTTTCGAAGAATCCGGGAGAATTCTGCGCGGGGCCGCACGAAGACGGAGGTTAGAAGCCGCCAAACGGACCACGAGGACCGCCAGTCTGGAATTCCCAGACTCTGCACCGCACGACTGGAGGCGCTTCGGCAGTCTGCGATTCCAGACTCGGCGGACGACATGGAGAAGCGACAGGGCGGCCTGGTGATCTGGGGGCCGCGGCGGGCGGCGTCGAGCGCGGCGGGCTACTCGATGCCGACGTCGTCGAGCGTCTCGGCCGTGGCGAAGCGGTCCAGCCAGCCCTTCAAGCGCTTCAGGCTCTTCGTGGACTCGATGAGCGCGATCGTTTCCTCGGGCACGTCGCCGAACCGGCGGCAAAGCTGCCGCGTCAGAGTCTCCCGGACGGTCTCGAGCCGGGTTTCGTCCCTCAATGCATCCGCAATAGTCCTGCTCACCCTGGCCACCTCCTGTCGGTGCGGGTCGGTCGCCGCCGACGCCTCGATCTGCCGCCACAGCCCGGGCTGCTCCTCGGGGTGCCGTACATGATACACCAAGGCGTGGATGTACGACAGCAGCTCGAGCCACCGCAGCCGTTCGGCCGTCGCCATCGCCTCCAGGGCGCGGATCACGGCGACCAGCAGCTCCCGGAACTTGGCCAGCGGCGCGCGCTTGAACGCGGCGAGGCGAAGCACCGGGCCGAAGAACCCCCCGGCAGCCGCGAGAAGGGCACGCCCGATCCGGCTCACGTTCAGGAAGAACGACTCCATCCGGGGCGTGTACCGCCGGAACTCGGCCGCCCCGGGATCGATCAGGTCGGGCAGCGTGCCCACCGTGTCCCACCGCTTGTTCCCGGTGTACAGAACGATCGGCAGCACCGGCTGCAGCTGAAGCCCGGCCACCGACCGGTGCCGCCGCTTCCACTGGCGCTCCTGGTACCGGAGGATCTGGATCACGTAATCGTGCAAGCGCAGAGGCATCATCCGGTCGGGCTCGGACTGATGCTCGATCAAGATGTAGATCCAGACGCGCTTGCCGCCCTCCGGTTCGCCCCGGAGCGGCGCGGTCAGCACACTGTCCGTGTGGACGTGCCGGTAGTCCTTCCGGACGAAGGTCTGCTTGACGGGCTTGACGTGCTCGAGGTCGATTCGCTCAGCGATGTCGCGGCTCACGAGCATGAGCAGGTCCCGCACGTTCTTCGGGTCCTCGAGGAGGAGCTTCATCCCGTTCTCGTGGAAGTTCCGAGCGAACTCGCGGATCCGCTTGCGGTGCATGGCATTGGCTCCGGCGGCCCCGGCCGGGCGGCGGGCCAGGGATGACGGGCCGGAAGGTCGGAGCCCGAACCGGGTGGTTTCGAAGAATCCGGGAGGATTCTGCGCGGGGCGTCCCGGGGACGGGAAGCAGAAACGGCCAACCGGACCGGCGCGTCCGGAGTCTGTAATTGCAGACTCCCGGAACGCGGAGCAACCCCGGTGCGCATCAACTCCGATGCCGAGTCTGTAATTGCAGACTTCCCGACCGCGAGGCAATCCCGTGCATCGAACAGCACGACCGCGAACAGCACGACCGGGGTTGAGGTGCCCAGGTCGTCGCGAGCGGCACGACCGAGCTGGAGGCGCGCGCCTGAAAGAGCCCACGCCTCCACCGCGCCCGGGGGCATCAATGCCCGAGCGGCCACACCAGGAGCAGCATCGGCACGCCGACGGCGACCACCAGCAGCTCCATCCCCAGACCCAGCCGCCAGTAGTCGCCGAAGCGGAACCCGCCGGGCCCGAGGATCAGCGTGTTGTTCTGGTGTCCGATCGGCGTGAGGAACGCGCACGACGAGCCGATGGCGACCGCCATCAGAAAGGGGTCGGCGCTCGCGCCGACCTGGGTCGCCGCGCTGATCGCGATCGGGCACATGACCGCCGCCGTCGCCGCGTTGTTCATGAAATCCGAGAGCGTCATGGTGATCACGAGGATCGCCACCAGCACGAGGACCGGACGGCCCGGCCCGATGCTGTCGAGCACCAGCCGCGCCAGCACATCCGCCACCCCCGTGGTCGCCATGGTCCCGGCCACCGGGATCAGCGCCGCCAGCATCACGATCACCGGCCAGTCGACCGCCCCGTAGACCCGCCCCACCGGCACCACGCGCAGGGCCATGAGCACCAGCACGCCGGCGGCAAACGAGATGGCCGCCGGCAACAGGCCGAACGCCGCACCGACGACCGCAAGCGCCATCACGATCACCGCCACCGCTGTCTTGCCCTTGTCGGGAATCCGGATCGCCCGCGGGGCGAGCGGCACGCAGCCGAAATCAGCGGCAAACCCGGACAGCGAATCCGGCGCGCCCTGCAGGAGCAGCACATCCCCCTCCCGGATCCGCGTGGAGCGCAGCCGCCGGATGGAGCGGCGTCCCTGGCGCGCGATGGCGAGGAGATTGAGGCCGTGGTGCGTGCGGAGCCGGACGTCGGTGGCGGAGCGGCCGATCAGGGGCGAGGCCGGCATGGCCACCATCTCCTGCAGCACGATCTCGTCGGTCGTGCGACCGCGCCGGTCGGCCGGCTCGGCGGCCGTGTCCTCCGCGGTGCGGCCCTCCGCGGCGGGGCGCGCCTTTCCTTTCGGCCCCTTGCCGCCCTCGCCGGCGGAGGCGAGCGGCACATGCTCCTCGAGCTTGAGCCCAAGGCTCGAGAGCATCGAGGCCAGCGCCTCCGGCTCGGCCTCGATCACGAGAATGTCGCCCGCCTCGAGCCGCTGGCCGGGCGCGGGAGTGGCCACGCGGAACGTATCGTGCACCATGCCGACGACCTGCGCATCGATCTCCTCGAGCAGCCCCTCGACCTCCCGGAGCGTCTTTCCCGCCGCCTTGCCGTCCCGCGTGACGCGCGCTTCCGTGAGATAGGTGGCCGTGTCGAAGGTCGCGGCCCCCTTGGGATCCCGCGCCGGCACCAGCCGCCAGCCCAGCAACGCGACGAAGGCGATCCCGGCGCCCGCCACGGCGAGGCCGACCGGCGTGAAATCGAACATCGCGAAGCTGCCCGCCCCGGTCCCGGCGCGAAACGCCGAGACGATCAGGTTCGGCGGCGTGCCGATGAGGGTCGTCATCCCGCCGAGCATCGTGCCGAAGGCGAGCGGCATCAGCGCCCGGCCCGGCTCGAGCCCGTGCTTCGCGGCCAGCTGGATGGCCACCGGCATGAGGAGCGCAAGTGCACCGACGTTGTTCATGAAGGCCGACAGTACCGCCCCGAGCCCGACGAGTGCCGCGAGCGTCCCGGTCCGCCCCGCCGTCTGGGGCAGGAGGCGCTGCGCCAGGGCATCCACCGCCCCGGTGGTCTGCAGCCCCCAGCTCAGCACGAGCACACAGGCCACCGTGACCACGGCCGGATGGCCGAAACCCTGGAACGCCTCGCCGGCGGGCACGAGTCCCGCCATGACACAGGCGAGCAAGGAAGCCAGCGCCACCACGTCGTGGCGCCAGCGGCCCCAGAAGAAGAGCACCACGGTCGCCGCCAGGATGAGGAGTGCCCAGATCTGATCCTGCATCATGCTCTCACCTCCGCGGCGAAGAACGACGTGCTCGCACGGTGGCGAACCGGAAAGATACCGGATCGAGACAGACCTGCGCAACGTCACAGCCCCGCCGCGGCAAACGGCCCCTCTTGCCTCGGTGCGCCGCACGCGCAGCAGCGGGAGCCGGCAACGGCTTCCGATAACCTCGCCCTCGTCGCGGACGAAGAGCAACCACGAATCGCTCGCCGCACACTTGGCACGGCCCGGACGGCCTGCACCCGGCTTGTGTCCGGCGGCCGTCGGCATCGCGACCCCGATCGGCCTTCTTCGCCGCTCCGTATCCGCGGCGCCGACGGTCGGGAGGGGGTGCGGAGTCTGGAGTTCCAGACTCGAGCGACACGGTCGGCACCGCGGTGAGCGCCTCCCGGTCGCCGGCCGGGTCAGCCGCGAGCCCGGTCCACGGCATACACGCGGCTGCGGCGTTGCCGGATGACCCGCAGCCTGCTCGATTCGACGCCGGCACCACCGTCCTTGAGCCAGCGGCGCTCGGCGGGGTAGAATCGCCCGCCGGTCGTCCGGAGGCGTGCCCTGCCGTGAGAAGACGCATCGTCCTTGCGCTCGTGCTGGGCCTCGTTCCGCTCGCCGCCTTCGCGTGGGGCTTCCGGGCCGGCAAGGACCGGCTCTTTCCGTACCGCCACCTCACGCGCACGCCGGCCGAGGCAGACCCGCAGCCTGCCGCCGCGCCGGCTGCCGACAGCCGCGCCACCGCCGTGGACCGCGGGCGCCTCACCGCGCACCCCTACCTCGGCGGCTACCGGCCCGCCCCCCGGAAGAGCGGCATCACCGTGCACCGCGCCGCGCTGGCCCAGCCGGGGCTGAACCTGGTCGTGTCCGGCCACGCCCCCGAAGCGCTGCTGATGGACATGAGCGGCAAGCCGCTCCACCGGTGGCGCAAGTCCTTCGAGGAGGTGTGGTCCGGCCCGCTCGGCTTCGCGGAGGACGAGACGCACCGGACGTTCTGGCGCCGCGCGTACGTCTTCCCGAACGGCGATCTCCTCGCGATCTTCGAGGGCATCGGGATCCTCAAGCTCGACCGCGATTCCAACCTCCTGTGGGAGCACCAGGGCCGCTGCCACCACCACATCGCAATCGGTCCCGAAGGCGGAATCTACACCCTGGCGCGCGACCTCGTGGACTGCCCGCCGCTCGGAGTGCGCACCTGGACGCCGGGCGCGCAGATCCTCGACGACTCCGTGCTCGTGCTGAGCCCGGAGGGCAAACCGCTCAGGAAGGTCTCCATCACGCGCGCACTTCTCGCGTCGGACTACGCCTCGCTCCTCGAGAACGTCCACGACGAGCTCGACATCCTGCACACCAACACCGTCTTTCCGCTCGATGACCGCTTCGCCGACCGCTGCCCCATGTTCCGCGCGTCGCACGTGCTCCTGTCGATCCGCGGCGTCCACGCCGTCGCGGTCCTCGATCTGGAGGCCGAGCGGATCACCTGGGCCTTGAGCGGGCTGTGGACCCAGCAGCACCAGCCCACGCTGCTCGCCAGCGGCAACCTGCTGGTCCTCGACAACAACGGCCACCACGGCCGCTCCAAGGTCGTCGAGATCGACCCGCTCACCCAGGAGGTCGTCTGGTCCTACCGAGACGGCGTGCACGGGAGCTTCCACACCCCCGCCAGCGGCTCCGCCCAGCGCCTCGCGAACGGCAACACGCTCATCACCGAGTCCGACCCCGGCCGCGCGTTCGAGGTCACGCCCGCGGGCGAAGTGGTCTGGGAGTATGTGAACCCCGAGCGGGCCGGCGACCGGCGCGAGCGGATCGCCACCCTCTTCGAGGTGGTCCGGCTCGACGAGGAGACCTTCCGCTCGCTCGCGTCCGGAGACCCCGGCCGCTGAGTCGTCTCGCGCCGAAGCGCCGCCGCGGCGGGCCGGTTCCTCACGGCCTTCACCCCTCCGGTCGCTCGGTCGGATCCCGCGCCAGCAGCTCTCCGAGCCGGCTCCGATCGATGTTCGAACCGGTGAGCACCACCCCGATGCGGCGGCCTTCCACGTGGCCGTCGAGCAGGGCCGCGACCCCGGCCGCACCGGAGCCCTCCACGAGCAACCGCTCGCGCAGCAGGCAGCCCACGACCGCGCGCCGGATGGCCGCCTCCGACACGAGCCGCACCTCGTCGATGTAGCGACGCGACAGCGCGTAGGCCTGCTCTCCCACGCCTCCCTCGAGGCCTTCGGCAACGGTCGGCCGGCTCGCCACCCGGCGCCGCGCCCGGCCCTCCTGCCAGGACAGCCACATGCCCGGCGACGCTTCCGTGTTGACGGCAACGATCCGCGTGGCGGGACTCATCCGCCGCGCCACGACGCCCGCCCCGATCGCGCAGCCACCCCCGCCGCACGGCACGACGAGCGCGTCGAGCGCCGGTGCGTCCGCAAAGATCTCGCGCGCCGTGGTGCCGCCGTTGCCCGCGATGACCGCGGGATCCTCGCACGGGGACAGCCACAGGCCGCCCAGGCGCCCCAGGTTCTCGAGCGTCCACGTCTCGGTGTCGTCGTAGCCGTCGTGCGGGGACCGGACGACGCGCGCGCCGAGGGCCGCGATGCCGTCGACCTTCACGGCCGGCGCCGACCGCGGCACGACCACGGTCGCCGCCACGCCGTGCACGGCCGCCGCGTGCGCCAGCCCGAGCCCGTGATTGCCCGCCGACGCGGCCACGACGCCGCGGCGCCGCTCCTCCGCACCGAGCCGCGCGAGGGCCGCCAGCGCGCCGCGCACCTTGAAGGACCCGGTGACCTGCAGGTTCTCGCACTTCAAGAACACCTCGCGGTCGGTCCGGACCGAGAGCCAGTCGCTCCGGAGGAGCGGCGTCCGGCGGACATGGCGGCTCACCGCCTCCCCGACGGCCTCGACCAGCGCGAAATCGACGGCAAAGCTCACGGAACTCGCCCCCCGAGCGGCCCCGGCGGCGCCGCCCCCCGGCGCCGAGAAATATCTTGCGTTTTCAATAATATTGCCCTATCCAGTTCCGCGCGCGCAACTGCCGTTGCGCTGCGGTACTCGTGAAAAGGAACCCACGATGATCAGCCAGAAACTTGAGCACGCCGTGAACGACCAGATCCAGCTCGAGCTCCAGGCCTCTTACCTGTACCTCGCCATGTCGGCCCTCTGCGAGGCCCGGTACTTCCGGGGCTTCGCCCGGTGGCTTCGCGCCCAGAGCCGGGAGGAATACGGCCACGCCATGAAGCTCTTCGACCTGATGGGCGAGCTCGGCGCCCCGATCGACCTCAAGGCGATCTCCGCCCCGGCCGTCCAGTTCGACTCGCTGCGCGCGCTCTTCCAGGAAGTGTACGCCCACGAGAAGAAGGTCACCGCGAGCATCCACCACCTCTACGCGCTCGCGCTCGAGCAGAAGGACTACCCCGCGCAGCCCCTGCTGCAGTGGTTCGTGACCGAGCAGGTCGAGGAGGAGAATGCCGCCGCCGAGATCTGCCACAAGCTCGACTGGCTCGAGGACCATCCGATGGGCCTCTTCGCTCTGGACCGCGAGCTCGGCGGGCGGAGCGCCGGCGAGGTCAGCCACTAGCGCCCGCCGCGTGGGGAGAGAGTGAAGCGCCGGTGCGCCGTGCCGCTCCTCACCCGCACCGCTCACTCCTCTCCCCGCTGTCCGCCCCGGCGCGGCGCGCGGTCGCCGTCCTCCACGCCGTCCTTGCGGCCGGCGGCGGCCGCCTCGTCTGCCGGCCGGACGTCCTCCCCCTCGGAAACCGCGATGATCGCCGTGCAGGTCGAATCGCTCCAGACGTTGACCGCGGTGCGCAGCATGTCGAGCGGCCGGTCGATGGCGAGCAGCAGCATCACGCCCTCGAGCGGCAGGTGCAGCACGGCCAGGATGGTGGTCATCATCACCAGCCCCGCCGAGGGGATGCCCGCGGCGCCGATCGACGCGAGCAGCGCCGTCACCACGACCAGGATCTGGGCGCCGGCCGTGAGCTCGAACCCGGCCGTCGAGGCGTAGAACTGGGCGAGGAAGATCACACCCACGCACTCGTACAGCGCGGTGCCGTCCATGTTGACCGTGGCGCCGAGCGGCAGCGTGAACGAGGCCGTCCGGTTGCTCACCCCGCCGCGCTTCTCCACCGTCCGGAGCGTCACCGGCAGCGTGATCGACGAGGACGAAGTCGAGAACGCGGTCAGCAGCGCCGGGCTCATGGCGCGGGCGTACCGCCACGGCGAGAGGCGCCCCAGCCAGCGGAGCAGCAGCGGCAGGGTCACGAGCGCGTGCACCGCGAGCCCGAGCACCACGGTCGCCATCAGCTTGAGGAGCGGCAGGAAGACCTCGATGCCGCTCGTGCCCACGACGCGGGCCAGCAGCGCGATCACGCCGAGAGGAATGAACAGCAGCACGAACTCGGCGATCTTCATCATCACCTCGAACGCCGCATCGAAGAAGCGCCGGAGGAGGTCTGCGTGCGCGCCGCCCACCCGCGTGACGAAGATGCCAAAGAGCAGGCTGAACACGATCACCTGCAGGATGCCCTCGTTCGAGCTGAGCGCCTCGAAGACGTTGGTGGGCACCATCCGGAGGAAGATGCCGACGAAGCTATCCTCGCTCTCGAAGCGCTCGGCGCCGACCGCCGCGGTGAGCGGGATCTCCGCCTGCCAGCCGGGCTGGATCAGGTTCACGAGCACCAGCCCGACCAGGATGGCCAGCAGGCTCGTGCCCGTGTAGTAGAGCAGCGTCCTGAGCCCCATGCGGCCCAGCGCCCCGAGGCTGCCGATGCGGGTGACCCCGGACAGGATGCTCGTGAGGATCAGCGGCACGATGAGCATCCGGAGCAGCCGAAGGAAGAGTTCGGCCACGAACTCGAAGGGAGCGAGCGCGCGGGCCCGCGTCGAATCCGGGCCGATCGTGACCATCGCCCGCACCGGGACGGACCCGCCGTCGCGGCGCACCTCGAGCGACGCGAGGGCGCCGACCGACCGCCGGGCGAGGGCGCCATCGAGGTCCTCCGGCCCGCGCACCTGCCGGCCGTCGATCGCCGCGACGACGTCGCCCACCCGGAGATCGCGCCGCGCCGCCGCCGTGTCGAGCCGAGCCACCCGCAACGCGCCGGTCTCGTCCGCCGCCACGGCGAACCCGAGCGTCGGCGCCGCGTCGGTCCGCTGGAGGGCGAGGCCCGCCGCCACCCCCAGCCCCATCGCGAAGAGGATCTGCCAGTGGATCTTCCAGGTCCAGAATGCGAACGCTCTCATGACGCCCCCGGCCGGGCGCGGCGCGGAACGGCGCGTCCCGTGCGGCCCGGACAGCAGCGATACTCTACCGGCCGGCACCCCGGAGGTGAAGCCCGTCCCCCGCGGGCGCTCCGCCGGGAGCGTGGGGTGCGACGGGATCCAGAGGCTCCCGGGCCGCCTTGCCGACGAGAAAGCCGTTGTGTTTTCCCCGCGGATGCACGACAATCCTGCGTTTGCGTGCACAAGGCAGGCGGACGCGACTCCCGCTGCGAACGGACGATCCGCGCGTGCCCGCCGACCTCATTGCCCATGGTGGAGCTCGACACCGATGCGTAGTCCCCTCTCGCTCGCCCTCGCGCTCGCCGCCGCACTCCTCACGGTGGCGGCGTCCGGCGCCCGCGCCGGCGACGCGTGGTCCCACGACTGGAAGGCGGCCCGGGCCCGGGCGGCCGCCGAGAAGAAGGACATCCTGATCGACTTCAACGGCTCGGACTGGTGCGGCTGGTGCCAGCGCCTGACCCGGGAGGTGTTCAGCCAGGAAGCGTTTCTCCGCGCCGGGCCCGAGCACTTCGTGCTCTTCGAGGTGGATTTCGTCCGCCAGCCAGAGAACGTGCAGAAGCAGCCCCGGGAGGTGCGCGCCCAGAACATGCGGCTCATCGCCGAGTTCGGCGTGCGGGGATTCCCCAGCATCTTCCTCGCCGACTCGCAAGGCCGGCCCTACGCCAAGACCGGCTACCAGAAGGGCGGCGCGGAGCCGTACCTCGCGCACCTGGCGGAGCTGAAGAAGAAGCGCGACAAGCGCGACGAGCTCTTCGCCCGGGCCGGGGAGGCCGAGGGCGTGGAGAAGGCCCGGCTCCTCCACGAGGCGCTCGAGACCCTCGAGATGCCCGTCTTTCCGTTCTACGCCGACGTGGCCGACGCGATCCTCGCCGCCGACCCCGAGGATACGCTCGAGCTGAAGAACAAGCTCCTGGAGCAGAAGTTCCAGAGCACGGTGCGCCTCGCCAGCCAGGCCACGAGTGACCCCGCTGCCGATCACGACGCCGTCCTGAAGGCGCTCGACGAGCTGCAGGCGTACACCGGCGAGACCGGCGAGAAGGCGCAGCTGCTGCTGTCGGTGCGCGCGGAGGTGGCGTGTGCGCAGACCAACCCCGGCGATCCGGAGAAGCGCGACCTGAAGGTCCTGCTCGAGGGCTTTCAGAAGGCGGTCGCCGCTGCGCCGGATTCCAACCTGGCCAATGGCCCGCGCGGCCTCAAGGTGGCCATCAGCGGCCTGAAGAAGCGTCTGGCCGGCGGCCAGTAGCGGGGGCCCGCCGCGCTCTGGCCAAGCGCGCGCTTCTACGGCCCTGCCACGACCGTGGCGAGCAGCGCGGCGGCCGTGCGGCCGCCCACGAGATCCGGCGCACCGCGCCCGTCCAGGTTGCCGAGCCAGACCACCGCAACGCGGTCCGCCGTGACGCCGACGCACCACGCGTCGCGCCGCCCCGACGAGGTGCCCGTCTTCCAGGCGAGCACCGCGGGCGCGACGATCTCCGGCGCCGGCGAGTGGCGGCCGAGCGCACCCAGCACCTGCGCGCGCGTCCGGGCGCTCACCCCCGCCGCCGCCGCGTCCGGCCCGAAGAACGTCGCGTAGGCGCGCGCCAGCTCGCGCGGCGAGACGGCCAGCGTGCCGAGCGCCGCATCGAGCCCCAGCCGCCCGCCCACCGGCAGGCCGAGCCGCCACAGCAGCTCGCGGAAGCGGTCCACGCCGACCGCCGCGAGAAGATGCACGGCCGGAATGTTCCGCGAGGTGATCAGCGCCTCCGCAGCGTGAATCGACCCCGTATGGTCGCGGGTGAAGTTCACCGGCTCCCAGTCGCCGAACGAGACACGCCGGTCCGCGATCAGGCTGTCCGGCCCGATCACGCCGGATTCCAGCGCGAGCGCGAACAGGAACGGCTTCAAGGTGCTCCCGGCTGCCCGCCGGCAGCGGCTCGCGTCGAGCGGCCAGCGCCGGTAGTCGCGCGAGCCGATCAGGGCCCGCAGCGCGCCGGACTCGCGCTCCACGACCACCACCGCCACCCCGTCCACGCCGGCGTCGTCCCCGGTGCGGACGAGCGCCTCGATGCGCCGCTGCAGCGCGATGTCGAGCGAAGTGCGCAGCGCGCCCTCCGCGTCCGTGCCGGCGGCGAGCGCGTCGCAGTAATGCGGCGCGAGAAACGGCCAGCCGTGCCGCCGCGCCCCGAGGGCGCCGGCCGCCGCGCGGTCGCTCGCCGCCTCGGCGAGGACGCCGGTCGCGCTCATCCGGGCGAGCACGCGGTTGCGGCTGTCCCGCAGCCGATCCGGCCAACGGTCCGGCGCCCGGCGGCTCGGCGCCGGCAGCATCGCAACGAGCATCGCGGCCTCGGCGGGACCGAGGTCGGCCGAGTGCTTGCCGAACCAGTGGAGCGAGGCCGCCTCCACGCCGCGCAGCGTCCCGCCGAACGGCGCCAGGTTGAGGTAGGCCTCGAGGATCGCCGCCTTGGGGACCCGGCGCTCGAGCTGGCGGGCGCGCAGCACCTCGATCGCCTTCGAGCCGAGCGTGCGCGGGCGCGGCTCCACGAGACGCACCACCTGCATGGTCAGTGTGGAGGCGCCGGAGACCACGCGCCGGCGCACCAGGTTGAACGTCGCCGCCCGCGCGAGGGCCAGCGGATCGACGCCGCGGTGGCGCCAGAACCGCCGGTCCTCCGCCGCGACCAGCGCAGCCACCACGTGCGGGCTGATGTCCGCAAGCGGGACGCGGACCCTCCGCTCCCCGGCCGCCGTGGGCGCGACCCGGAGCACGGTGCCGTCGGCGGCGAGCAGGCGCAGCGACTCCCTGCCGCCCCGGAGCCGGTCCGCCGGAAACGGCCAGTAGGTATCGAGCGCCCACTCCGCCGCACCGAACAGGATCAGCACGGCGACCAGCGCGAACACCGCGTCCGCCGCCCGCTCGGCGCCACTGCCCGCTCGCCCCATGTCGCGCACCGCTCCTGCACCGCTCCTACCGGATCGTCACCGCACCCCCGCCGCCGCCTTCGGTCCGGAACCCCGGCTCGTAGAGCGCCTCGCAGACGAACGGGTGGCGCGCATACTCGCCCACAAAGACGGCCCGCATGCGGTACGCGTAGGCGAACTTGCCCCGGATCGGCTGCGCGGCGAACAGCAGCACCCGATCGTCCCGGATCTCGAGATGGTCGGGCTGCTGCGTGCGGAACGTCTCCGAGGCGGCCGCGCCGAGGCGCGGGTTCTCGATCTCGAACCCGCCCGGCACGATGTCGGTGACGAGGAGGTTGTCCACCGCGCGCGCCGTCCTGCCCTCGAGCACCACCTCGTAGACGCCGCCCCGACGAAACCCGGCGGCTGGCTTGCCGGTGTCCGCGTCGAGGATCCGCCGCCGCAGCTGGACGTCGCGACCCGCCGGCGCCGGCGCGTCGATCCGGTGGCCGGCGACCTCGAGCACGCCGTAGAGCGGCCCGTCGCTCTCGAGGGCGAGCGTCGCGCCTTCCGGAAGCACGAGCGCGAGCTCGACTCCCGCCTCCACCGCCCGCGTCGTCTCGCCGAGCCGGACGCGCGCGCGCACGGCCCGGTCCGGCACCGCGTGGGCGTCGTGGTACCGCGCCAGCGCCAGCACGGCCTGTCCCTGCTCCTGCGTGTTCAGCCGCTGGGGCCGCAGCACCCGGTCGGTCAGCTCGGCCGCGAGCACGGGGATGCGCGGGTGGTCCGGGGTCGCCGCCAGCCGCGCGCGGAGCTCGAGCGCCCGTTCGCGCACCGGCGACCGCAGCAGGTCGCCGCTGTCGCGCTCCGTCGCCCGCTGCAGGCCCTCGCCCTCGAGCAACGCCGCCGCCTCGTCCTTACGCCCCAGATGGGCGAGCCCGAGCGCCAGCCACGCCCGGTCCTCCAGCTGCGTGGTGCGCGCCTCGAGCAGGCGGAGCCACGACGCGACCGGTCTCCCGGCCCGCGCGAGCACCGCGCCCGCCACCGCCCGATGCGACACCGAGTCGAGCGCGCCCAGCCACTCGGCTACCCGGTCCGTGAGCCGCTCGAGCGCCGCCTCGGGAACCGCCACGCCGGCGGCCCGCGCCTCCAGCAGGAAGTCGAGCGCGTAGATGCTCCCGAAGCGATACTCCTCCGTTCCGCCCGACCACATCGAGAGACCGCCGCTGGCGGTCTGCATCTCGAACAGCCGGTCGACGGCGACCCGGAGCAGGTGGTCCACGTCCACCCCTCTTGTCCCGGGACCGAGATGCCGGAGCAGCGAACCGCCCGCCAGCAGCGCAAAGCCCTGGGACGCCGTCTGCTCCACGCAGCCGTAGGGATACGCGAGCAAGGCCTCGACCGCCGGACGAAGCTGCTCGCGTGGCGCCCCGCCGAGCACGAGCCGCCCCGCGGCCTGACCGCCCTGCCAGCGCCCGCCGAGGGCGACCTCCGCCTTGCCGTCGACTGCGAGTCCGATCCTCTCGACGGTGTAGCGGGCTGCCGGCCGCACCGCCACCTGAGCGGTCGCGGTGCGGCGCTCCTCGCCGAGCGCGGCGCACACCCGGAACCCCTGGCTGCCGGCCGTCGGGCCCGCCTTCACGGCGACCTCGACGGTGCACACCTCCTCGGGTTCCAGCGCGATGCGGATCGGCCGGCGCTCGATGCAGTCGCCCACGATCTCGGGCCCCGCCTCGATCTCCATCCCGCCGACGGACTCCAGCGCGAGCGAGACCGCCCCGGCCCGCCCGGTGCCGTTGCGGACCGTGACCGGGATCCGGCACGCATCGCCCGGCGCGAGCATGCGCGGCATCGCGATCCGCAGCCCGAGGGGCGCCCGCACCACGATCGGGGCCTCGGCGCCGCCGACGACGCGCGAGCCGGCCGCGATCACGAGCGCGCGGAGCCGCCCCTCGTAGGAGGCGGGCACGGCGAACGCGACCTCGGCTGCGCCTTGCTCGTCGAGCGAGATCGGCCCCTCGAAGAGGGCGACGGTCTCGATCAGGTGGCTCGTCGAGCCCTCCAGCCGCGGGCCGGCCAGCCGCTCCCCGCCTCCGCCGCCGGGCTCGTCTCCGGGAAGGAACCGCGCGCCGGAAAGAAGCTGCGTGCCCGTGTCGGCTCCCCGCGAGTCGAGCCGCCGGGCGGCGAGGAACCAGGCGAGCGGATCCGGGGCGGGATGCCCGGTGAGGCGCAGGATGCCGTCGTCCACCAGGGCGACGACCGCATCGTGAGCCCCCGGCGCCGACACCTTGAGGCGCACCGTCGCGCCCGGCTCGATGGCCGCGGGCGCCTCGATCCGCACGGCGGTGCCGCGCTCCGGATGGGCGAGGGGAATGGAGGCGCCGCCGCAGAGCCAGACCGGCGCGTCGCCGGACGCCCCCACCTGCGGAGCGGTGAGCGTCACGACGGCGTGGATGTTGGGCAGCGCCACGTCCGGCGGCACCTGCACCCGCATGCGAACCGCACCGGGGAAGACCGGCACGACCTGCGCGCCATGCACCGTGGTTCCCTCGAGCGTGACGAACGCCGTGCCCGCACAGGGCGCGGTGATGAGCAGCTCGGCCTCACCGCCCGGAGGAACCGGCGCGGCGGGTCCCGTCACGCGCAGCCGATCGGGTGCGGCGGGCCGCCTCCCCACGGCCTGCTGGACCACGGCCGTGCCGGCGCGCGCCACGACGGCAAGCCAGCCGGCCTCAGCCGTGACCCCCGGCCGAAAATCGACCCGGCCCCGGCCGCCTTCGACCTGGATGACCTGGCGCTCCAGCGTCACGGATTGCGCCTCGGTGACGTAGCGGTAGGTTCCGTCCGTGGAGTCCACGCGGCGGCAGCTCCAGTGGCACCGGACGAGGCTCACCTCGACGGGAACCGGCTCGGTGTGCAGCGCGCCCTCCGGGGTGACCAGCACGACCCGCGCGTGGTCGGCGTCCCCGGTCACGCCGAGGAGCCGGTCGGCGCGGCGCACCGGCAGCTCGAGCCCCGCGCGCACGGCCCGGCCCGACGGATCCTCCACCTCGGCCACGATGCGCGCCGAGAGCGCCTGCTCCGCCAGGGTCTCCGGCGGCAGATCGAAGCGCACCCGCGCGGTGCCGCCGGCGTCGAGAACGGTCTGGATCACCGGCCGGCCGCCCGGCGGATCGCCCCTGGGCTCCCGGCCGAACGCGTAGGACTCGAAGCCGGCCGGGGCGAAGTCGCCGTGGTCGTAGCGCACGTAGACTTTGACCGGGCGGCCCGCCGCGGGTCCTCCCTCCAGCCAGCGGCCGCGGATCTCGACCACGCCCTCCCCGCCCAGGCGCAGCGGGCCCTCCGCCTTCACCTCCGCCTCGATCCGATCGGGCACGAATGCCTCCACCTGGAAGTGCTGCTGGCCGATCACGCCGCCGGAGGCGGCATCGCGGATCTCCAGCCGCCACGCCCCGGTCGGCGCGGAGGCATCGGTGCCAAGGCGCACCACGGCCAGCCCGGATCCGGGAGCCTCGAGCGACTCGGTCCGGACTCGCCGGCCGTCGGGCCGGTACCAGTGCGCCTCGATCCGCGTCGCCGGGGGCGCGAAGCCGCGCGCGTTGCGGATCACCACGGTGGCCCGCGCCTCGTCGCCGGGCCGCATCGCGCCGCGGTCGAACGCGACGTAGGCCTCGAGCCCCTCGGTCAGGTAGGGGCGCCCGCCCAGCCCATCGTCCGTGAGCTCGACCCGGAAGCCGTCCAGGTCCACGTGGATGGCGTCGCCGTCCTTGGCGACCTCGACGAGGTAGGGCACGCGATCCGAGGCAGTTCGGCGGAAGCGGAGCACGGCGATGCCGTCGGCGTCGGTCGTGCCCTCCGCGAGGGCCTGGTTGGTCGGGGTGAGCACGCGCACCGACGCTCCGGCGACCGCGTCGCCGGCGGCCAGGCCGTGCACCCGGACGGCCACCGCGTCCGGCGCGGCGCGCACGGTCACCCCGAGATCGGTCACCTGGAGGAGGCGGCTCCTTCTCGGGCTGCGGCCCTCCACGTCGAAGACCTCGATCCGATGGAACCCACGCGCATCCGGGCCGACGAGCTTCTCCAGGGCAATCGTCTGCACGAACGGCTCGTTCACGGCGGCCTCCACCGCCATCTCGAGCGATTGCGGCGGGCCGAAGACGTTCTCGACGCCCCACCGGTCCCAGGGCCGCCGCTGCACGAGTCGCACCACGTTGTTGGGGTACAGGCTCCGGGCCACGACCTGCAGTCGCGGCACGTTCACGCCGCGGACTATGAGCTCCGGCACGGCGCGCGCCGAGAGCACCTGGCCCGACTGGACGAACGTGAGCTCGGGCTCGCGGTCGCGGATCCGCACCCGGGCGCGATAGGGTCGGGCCAGACGCCACTTCCCCTTTCCTGGGAATCCCTCGGCCAGGGTGACGGTGACTACCTCGCCCGCCGGGAAGTCGCCGAGCAGCCTCAGATCGCTACCCCAGTAGAAGACCTCCACCTGGAAGGGAACAGGCGGCTCGACGGCGATGGTGTTCGCCTCGGGCAGGACAATGCCGTGGCTCAGGTCGATGCGGATGTCACCGCCACCGCCCGCTTCGATGCCCTCGCACAGGAGGTTCTCGAGGAAGCGCACCGGGCGAGTCACCCGCCGGCCGAGGGGAAGCTCGCCGTCGATGGGCGTCAGGGTCTCCGCGAGCACGACGGACAGTGCCCGGAAGCTCTTCTCGGCCTGGAGCGCCAGCGACACCTCGAAGGCGGTGCCCTGGAGATCGGTCGCGGCAAGCGGTTTGACCGTGGCCGGGAGCGGCTGGCTCTCGTCGTCCAGCACGACGAGCGCCTTCTCCAGCTGTGCCGGGTCGACCGGCAGGTTGAACTTGAGGACGAAGGCCTGGTCGCCGGGCTCGAAGCGGCTGATCGCGATGCGCTTGAGGGCGAGGCGGTCCGTGGTGAAGTCGAGGCGCGTCCCGGCCGCCAGCCGCCGGCCGTCGAGGGCGGTCTGCCGGTGGGCGAGGATCACGGCGTAGCGGCTGGCCGGACGGAGGCGCTCGCGGGGCACGATCTCCAGGATCGAGCTCGTGTGCCAGCGGCACGCGATCGGCACCGGCGGCTCCAGCCGGACGAGCGCGGCGGGAGTCGCCTCTCCAAGCTTCTCCGGCCCGACCATCGGCGTGCCGAAGTCGAGCTGGTAGCGGGGCTCCTCGCCGTCGACGAGCGGGCGCAGGCGAAGCTGCTTGAGACCGATCGTGGTCTCGCTTCCCTCGCTCCGGACCCGGGCCGCCTCGGCCCCGAGCGCCCACCAGCCCACCACCCCTGCCAGCGCCAGCGCAAGCACGATGTTCCCCGCGAGCAGCACGCGATTCACCGAGCACCTCCCTCTCCAGGGCCCGTGGCCCGTCCTTGCGGAACGTACCGCCGGCCGAGCGTCCGGCCAGGTACGGACCGTCCGATTGCAGC